>NZ_JBGDUQ010000006.1:0-229999 GCF_046552175.1 Salmonella sp. SAL00672
CCGGGAATTAAGCGTTAAGGCGGTGATGGTGAATGGCGGCGGCAATCACCGGCTTTAAGCGGGTGAAGTCGTCCACGGCGGGAACGGCGCGCGGTGCGGGCGCGGCGACGGGTTCCGGGAAGAAGCGAGTAATCACGGCGGACATGCCGCGGATGGCAAAGATGAGCAGGAACAGAAAGCTCAGTACGAACCCCATCCCTAAAAACATCAGGGTGAAACCTTCACCCAGTAGTACAGCTTCATTCATGAATCATTTTCCATAATGAGAGGCACGACGGTGGCCTTGACGACAACCTTCCTGGTGAATCCGGCTAAGGAGTAGAGTGGATTTCCCTTGGCCACCTCTGGCTTTGGCCTCTACTTTTCTCCAGGTCGTTTGCTGCCAAGACACCGCCGTGCGTTTTTTTACACCATCATGCTGAACACGATGCTAGCGATAACCAGCACAATACCGCCGCCCAGACGAGAGGAAATTTGTGCATATGAAATGAGGTTCATACGGTTACAGGCGGAGAGCACTTCCAGATCGCCGGAGCCGCCGCGGTTGGCCATACAAAGACCCGCAGTAATGGATGATTCAATCGGGTAGAAGCCAATCAACCAGCCCCCGATAGCTGCGCCGACGACTGCGCCGACCACAATGATCGCGGCGATAACGACGTTCGCGAACGTCAGGGCATCGATGATCTCTTGCAGATCGGTGTAGCAAACGCCCACACCGACCATCAGCACCCACAGCAGTTGTTTAGAGAAGAAGTCAGAAAGACGTTTCGCCCCGGCTTTAATCTCCGGTGAGCAAAGACCTGATGCGTTCAGCGCAGCAACAATCAGAACCATCCAGGCGAAGTAGTGAATAGAGACGCCGCCGATGCTTGGCAGAATTTTCTTGGCAACAACATAGGCCAGCAGGAAGCAGGTGGTGGATAGCACCATGCCAACCGCCGTTTCACGATGGGTAATCTGACCGGCCTTTTCATCATCTTCGGTTTTGAAGGAAGCCTTACGAACCAACTCGCCTTCACCGCTAAGCCAGGTGTATTTTTTGCCTATCATATCGAGGAGGGCGGCGAAAATAATGGCGAAGATATTCGCAATGGTCAGAATAGCAATAGCCGTTGAGTAATACTCTTCGCGAGAACGTCCGGTAACCGAGTGATAAATTTCAGACAGAGGCACGGCGCCCGCGCCGTTACCACCGCCCATAATCGGCAGAACGTACAGCATCATGATACGGTCGACCGGGATACCGAAGCACAGACCAATGACGATACCGAAAAGGGACGCGCCGACAATCCCGGCGAGGATGGTTGGGATATAGCCCAGCAGTGATTTTAATAGCAGCTTACGGTTTACCGACAGGATCGCGCCTGTGATCAACACTGCGATAAACAGGTTAAGGAAGTTGCTTTTATCCATTACGTTGCTGATCGCATCAATTTCTTTCTGCGTAAATATGCCAGCATAGACAAAATAAGCTGCAACCAGAAATATCATAACCGGTGCGCCGCCAATATATTTATTGAAGATCGGTAAACGTTTGCCGATTTCACCAAAAATGGCCCCCATAACAAACATAAGAGCAAAACCACCGACTAAGTCAGTCGGTATAGCGTTATAGAAATGAGACAGTAATAAAGTAATTAATGCAAAGGCATAAAGCGGTAGCGGCATACCAAAGATTTTGAATCTGAGTAAATCGCTGGCCCCCTTTTTCTCCGTCGCCGAAGCCTGGGTCATGTTGGTCATAAACATTTTCCTGTGTATTGATGGGTAACAAGACCCGCGCATACTAATAAATTCAATGAACCGTGAGATGTGACTATCTTCACTGAATGGTTGTGTTTTTAATTAATTTAATTATTTTTATTAACTCTGGTTAATTAAGGAAATAAAAACCATAAAGCTTATAAAAGCAAGGGGGAAAGTGTGATGTCTATTCCAGACGAATAATATAAACACTGGCGAAATATGCGGCGTTATTTGCTGACGGATGCAGAATAGAGTGAATCTAATATTTAAACGCATTTATTTGCAAAAGGATGTATTGCGTCGCGAGTCGGTCGCCATGTTTCTGGAGGGCGTGGGACTCTCCCTGGAAGACGATTGTGAAATCGCGGTATGCGCATATTGGCAGGGTGAGATAGTCGGGTGCGGTTCTCTGGCCGGGAACGTACTGAAATGCATCGCTGTTTCCCCGGTTTTACAAGGGGAAGGGCTCAGCCTCAAACTGCTGACTGAGCTGCTTACATTGGCCTACGAGTTAAACCGCAGCGAGCTTTTCCTGTTCACTAAGCCGCAAAATCGGTTGCTGTTTTCTGGCGCGGGGTTTTGGCCCATTGCGCAGGCAGGTGAGCTGGCGGTGTTAATGGAGAACAGCAGTGAACGGTTAGCGCGCTTTTGTCGCCAACTGGCGCTTTATCGTCAACCGGGAAAAACGATCGGCGCCATCGTCATGAACGCCAATCCGTTTACATTGGGCCACCGTTATCTGGTGGAGCAAGCGGCTGCGGCCTGTGACTGGTTGCATCTGTTTGTAGTCAAAGAAGATGCTTCATTTTTTTCCTATACCGACCGTTGGGCGCTGATCGAACAAGGAATCGCGGGCATTGACAACGTCACGTTGCATTCCGGCTCCGCTTATATGATCTCGCGTGCGACGTTTCCCGGCTATTTCCTCAAAGAAAAAGGGGTTGTGGACGACTGCCATTGCCAGATCGATCTGCAACTCTTCCGTGAACATCTGGCTCCAGCGCTGGGGATTACCCATCGTTTTGTCGGCAGTGAGCCGTTTTGTCCTCTGACCTGTGCCTATAACCAGCGGATGCACGACATTTTACACGATCCGAAGCGCAGCGGCCCGGTTATTGAGGTCGTCGAGCTGGCGCGGGTGGAGAAAAACGGCACGGCTATTTCCGCCTCTCGCGTCAGAAAACTGTATAGCGAACGTAATTGGCCGGCAATAAGCGCGCTGGTGCCTGCTGGCACCCTGGCATATCTGCAGCGGCATGCCGCCAGACACACTGAAACCATATGACGTAACACCGTTAACAAGGAACATAACTAATGAAAATCATTAAAGATGCCCTGGCAGGCACGCTGGAATCCAGCGATGTGATGATCAGGATTGGTCCATCCAGCGAGCCAGGAATTCGGCTGGAGCTAGAGAGTCTGGTGAAGCAGCAGTTTGGCGCGGCGATTGAGCAGGTGGTTCGGGAAACGCTGGCGAAGCTGGGCGTTGAACGCGCGCTGGTTAGCGTCGATGACAAAGGCGCGCTGGAGTGCATTTTACGCGCCCGAGTGCAGGCGGCGGCGCTGCGCGCTGCAGAACAAACGGAAATTCAATGGAGTGCGTTATGAGACCACGTCGCAGTATGTTGTTTATCCCCGGCGCAAATGCGGCCATGTTGAGCACCTCGTTTGTCTATGGTGCGGACGCGGTGATGTTCGACTTAGAAGACGCCGTAGCGTTACGTGAGAAAGATACCGCCCGTCTTTTAGTCCATCACGCGCTTCAACATCCGTTCTATCAGGATGTTGAAAAAGTGGTGCGCATTAATCCACTGAACACGCCGTTCGGTCTGGCCGATCTTGAGGCCGTCGTGCGTGGTGGCGCGGATATTGTGCGTCTACCGAAAACCGACAGCAAAAACGATGTGCTGGAGTTGGAAGCGCAGGTCGAACGGATCGAGCGTGAATGTGGACGTGAAGTCGGCAGTACCGGGCTGATGGCGGCGATCGAATCAGCGAAAGGCGTGGTCAATGCCGTCGACATCGCCACCTCCAGCCCGCGCATGGTGGCGATTGCGCTGGCGGCATTTGATTACGTGATGGATATGGGCACCTGCCGGGGCGATGGCACCGAGCTGTTCTACGCCCGCTGCGCAGTGCTGCATGCGGCGCGCGTTGCGGGTATTGCCGCCTATGATGTCGTTTGGTCGGATATCAATAATGAAGAAGGCTTCCTGAAGGAAGTGCAGTTGGCGAAAGGGCTTGGTTTTAACGGTAAGTCCTTAGTGAACCCACGTCAGATTGAGCTGTTACATCAGGCTTATTCTCCGACACGTAAAGAAGTTGAGCATGCGTATGAGGTGATTGCCGCCGCTGAAGAGGCTGAGTCTCGCGGTCTGGGCGTCGTTTCACTCAACGGCAAAATGATTGACGGCCCGATTATCGACCACGCGCGTAAAGTGGTGGCGCTGTCGGCTTCCGGTATTCGTGATTAAGGAAGGAACCATGAAAGAGACTGTAACCATGCTCAACCAGCAATATGTCGTACCGGAAGGATTACAGCCCTACCAGGGGGTAACAGCGAACAGCCCGTGGCTTGCCAGTGAAACGGAAAAGCGTCGGCGTAAAATTTGTGACTCGCTTGAAGAGGCTATCCGTCGTTCCGGGCTTAAAAATGGCATGACGATATCCTTCCACCATGCGTTTCGTGGTGGCGACAAAGTTGTCAATATGGTGATGGCGAAGCTGGCGGAAATGGGATTCCGCGATCTGACGCTTGCCTCCAGCTCATTAATTGATGCCCACTGGCCGCTTATCGAGCACATTAAAAATGGCGTGGTGCGGCAGATTTACACCTCCGGGCTGCGCGGCAAGTTAGGGGAAGAGATCTCCGCTGGCCTGATGGAAAACCCGGTACAGATCCACTCTCACGGCGGCCGCGTAAAGCTGATTCAGAGCGGTGAGCTGAATATTGATGTCGCTTTCCTCGGCGTGCCGTGCTGCGATGAATTTGGTAATGCTAACGGCTTTAGCGGCAAGTCACGCTGCGGCTCTTTGGGGTATGCGCAGGTTGATGCGCAGTACGCTAAATGTGTGGTGCTCCTGACCGAAGAGTGGGTCGAATTCCCCAATTATCCGGCCAGTATCGCGCAGGATCAGGTTGATTTGATCGTACAGGTGGATGAAGTAGGGGATCCGGAAAAGATCACCGCGGGCGCGATTCGCCTGTCCAGTAACCCGCGTGAACTGTTGATCGCCCGGCAGGCGGCCAATGTGATCGAACACTCCGGTTATTTTTGTGACGGTTTTTCGCTGCAAACCGGCACCGGTGGCGCTTCTCTGGCGGTCACCCGTTTCCTGGAAGACAAAATGCGTCGCCACAACATTACGGCGAGTTTTGGCCTGGGCGGGATCACCGGCACCATGGTGGATCTGCATGAGAAAGGGTTGATCAAAGCGCTGCTGGATACGCAATCATTCGATGGCGATGCCGCCCGTTCGCTGGCGCAGAATCCACATCATATTGAAATTTCGACCAATCAATACGCTAACCCCGGTTCTAAAGGCGCGGCATGCGAACGCCTGAATGTGGTGATGCTGAGCGCGCTGGAAATTGACGTGAATTTCAACGTTAACGTGATGACCGGTTCAAACGGCGTACTGCGTGGCGCATCGGGCGGCCATAGCGATACGGCAGCAGGGGCCGATCTCACCATTATTACCGCACCGCTGGTCCGTGGCCGAATCCCATGCGTGGTGGAAAAAGTGCTGACTACCGTCACGCCTGGGGCAAGTGTTGATGTGCTGGTTACCGACCATGGTATTGCGGTGAACCCTGCGCGTCAGGATCTGCTTGATAACCTGCGTGCTGCGGGTGTGGCGCTGATGACCATCGAACAACTGCAACAGCGCGCTGAGCAACTGACGGGCAAACCGCAGCCGATTGAGTTTACCGATCGGGTGGTGGCTGTGGTGCGTTATCGCGACGGTTCAGTGATTGACGTGATTCGCCAGGTTAAAGGCTGATGAAGGGCACAGACCTGCTGTACCAGGGCCAGGCAGTTACGCTGGAGGAGATGCTACAAGCGCGCGATAAACGTGCCGCCAGGCAGCGTCAGGCGTTGAACTGCTATCGGCTACCTTTGATTTCCCTCACGCTGGTTGCACCGGGCGCCGTTAAAAACTCAGCGGTCTGGCGGCGTGTCGCCGATTACGCAATTGCCGAAATACTGGCGCTTTGCGAACAGAAGGAGTGGGTCAACGTCTGGGAAATGCAGGTAAATGAACGCAGCGGCCCGGAATGGATGGCAGCGGTCTGTGCGCCGGCAATGGCGTTGAAACAGCACATGTCGACACTAGAGATGAGCCATCCGTTAGGGCGGCTTTGGGACATCGACATTATTGATAGCGACGGTAAGTCGCTATCACGCCGTGAACTCGGGCATCCTGCCCGGCCATGTTTGATATGCCAGCAGGATGCTCATCTCTGTGCCCGGGGCAAGCATCACACCCTTGACCTTTTGTTGGATGAAATTGCACGAAGGATTGAATGCTATGAACGTGAGCGTTGTGACTGAACGGCGTACGCCAGCGTACTCATCGCTGGCGGCTGGCGAACTTAATGGGTTGGTTGCAAGAGCGCTGCTGACGGAAGCCAGGCTGACACCAAAACCCGGTCTGGTCGATATTCGTAATTCGGGAGCGCATAGGGATATGGATCTGGCGGCATTTGAACGTAGCACTACCGCCATTGCTCCATGGATGGAAAAGTTTTTTATCATGGGCAACAACACGGCGGCGCTGGCGGCAGAAAATGTCCTGGTGATGCTGCGTCCGCTGGGGATGGCCTGTGAGAACGATATGCTACAGGCGACCAATGGTGTGAATACCCATCGCGGGGCGATTTTCGCTTTTGGCCTGCTGAGCGCAGCGATTGGCCGACTTCTCGCGCGGGGAGAACCGTTGGAGCAAAATCGTATCTGCGACCAGGTTGCCCGCCTGAGTCGGAATATTGTTGCCCACGAGCTCTCAGCAAAAAAAGCGGGAAAACTGACAAAGAGTGAAACCCATTTCCAGTGTTATGGCCTGTCGGGCGCGCGGGGAGAAGCGGAAAGCGGTTTTCGAACCGTCAGAACGCAGGCTTTGCCGGTGTTTAACCGGGTCGTGCAGGAGCATGACGATACCCATCTTGCCCTACTGCAAACATTGTTGCATCTGA
This sequence comes from Salmonella sp. SAL00672, assembly GCF_046552175.1. Taxonomy (NCBI): domain Bacteria; kingdom Pseudomonadati; phylum Pseudomonadota; class Gammaproteobacteria; order Enterobacterales; family Enterobacteriaceae; genus Salmonella; species Salmonella sp. SAL00672. The sequence continues at coordinate 6,947 of NZ_JBGDUQ010000006.1, forward strand.
TGGCGTGGAATGATGATACCAATCTGGTGTCACGGGGAGGCCTGGAAGGGCTTTACTACGTGCAGCAGCAGGCACAAAAATTGTTGTGGCAAGGGGGCGTATTGGTTGAGGGGGGCATTGAAGCGATGCAGTCCCTCGATGATGAACTCATCCTGCGTAACTTAAGCCCTGGCGGTAGCGCGGATTTACTGGCAGTGACCTGGTTTTTAAGTCATTTTCCTGCCGGTTCCCTCTATCCTGAGTAAGTTTCTCTTCTTTCATTCTCTCCAGCAATGATTCATCCTGCGGGATGAATCATGTCTTTTACTTATATCGCTCCCTGTTTATCATTAATTTCTAATTATCGGCGATTTTAGATGGCGGCCTCCGGGCGCGCTGGTTACTCTGAAAACGGTTTACGCAATTTTTACAAAAGAGAATAGCTATGCATGAAGCACAAATCCGCGTCGCCATTGCCGGCGCCGGTGGCCGCATGGGACGGCAGTTAATCCAGGCCGCCATGGCGATGGAAGGTGTTCAGCTGGGTGCCGCGCTGGAGCGCGAAGGCTCTTCCTTGCTGGGCAGCGATGCTGGCGAACTGGCAGGGGCGGGAAAGTCCGGCGTGATCGTTCAAAGCAGCCTTGAGGCGGTAAAGGATGATTTTGACGTTTTCATCGATTTTACCCGTCCGGAAGGCACGTTGACGCATCTGGCGTTTTGCCGCCAGCATGGTAAAGGGATGGTGATTGGTACTACCGGCTTTGACGACGCCGGTAAACAAGCCATTCGCGAGGCGTCACAAGAGATTGCGATCGTTTTCGCCGCAAACTTTAGCGTCGGCGTTAACGTCATGCTCAAGCTGCTGGAGAAAGCCGCGAAGGTAATGGGCGACTATAGCGATATTGAAATTATTGAAGCGCACCACCGCCATAAAGTGGATGCACCGTCGGGTACGGCGCTGGCAATGGGCGAGGCAATCGCCGGGGCGCTGGATAAAGATCTGAAGGACTGCGCGGTCTACTCGCGTGAAGGTTATACCGGCGAGCGCGTACCGGGAACGATTGGCTTTGCAACCGTTCGGGCGGGCGACATCGTCGGCGAACATACCGCGATGTTTGCCGATATTGGCGAGCGCGTAGAGATTACGCATAAAGCTTCCAGCCGCATGACGTTTGCAAATGGCGCGTTGCGATCGGCGTTATGGCTAAAAACGAAGAAAAATGGGCTATTTGACATGCGGAATGTGCTGGGGCTGGATGTATTATAGCGACTAAATACCTTCGTGATGTGGTTGTGGTAATCAAGATTAATTGATTACAAAGGGCAATATATTATTGCCCTTTTGTTTTTTTTGCCCCCCGGTTATTCGGTCAGATAAGTAACGCCTTTCGCCATTCATGTTTCGACAGTTTCTTCGCCCACGACATGTTCAGCCGCAGCGGCTTACCGTATGCAAAAGGCACCTCGACCAGACTGATAAGACTGATATCCATCGGGGGTAGTGCTGTTCCTCGGGGGCGTTTTATCTCTTTTACTTCAATAGGTTAGCTTTTTTATGCTGTAGTGAGGCTGGTTGTGTTCCAATCTTATGCGCTAGTCTTAAAGAAAAAGAAGTTGGATCTTTATATCGCGATTGTAATTCTTATTACATTGTCTTAATTTGCTGTTTTTTGTCGATTTTTTGATGTGTTTGATTTGTTTTTTATTTTCATAACCACTTGATTTTTAAATTATTTTTGTTATTAATTTGCTTTATTTTGAATTTTTATGCATTTAATGGCATTAATGGTTATTAAATGAATTTTTATCGTTGTTTTTTGTTGTTTTAATGTGAAATTTGACCATTTGGTCCACTTTTTATCATGCCAGCCAATTTTTTGCGAACTCAAGGAAGCGCAAGCGTTTTCTATCGTCACTTAGTTGATCTTTTTGCCTCTTAAACAGAATAATTTCCTTATAATGTGCAAAATAACATAAAAAATACCCTCTTTAAGTTGACTTTTATCCGGCTTAACTTCAGAATGCCGCCGTTTGCCAGAAATCCACGGGTAAGCAAATTTGCATTGCTTCATACTGACTGAATGAATTAATATGCAAATAAAGTGAGTGAATATTCTCTGGAGGGTGTTTTGATTAAGTCAGCGCTATTGGTTCTGGAAGACGGAACCCAGTTTCACGGTCGGGCCATTGGGGCAACGGGTTCGGCGGTTGGGGAAGTCGTTTTCAATACTTCAATGACCGGTTATCAAGAAATCCTCACTGATCCTTCCTATTCCCGCCAAATCGTCACTCTTACTTATCCCCATATTGGTAATGTCGGCACCAATGAAGCCGATGAAGAATCTTCTCAGGTTCATGCGCAAGGTTTAGTGATTCGCGATCTGCCGTTGATTGCCAGCAACTTCCGTAACACCGAAGACCTCTCTTCTTACCTCAAACGGCATAACATTGTGGCGATTGCTGATATCGATACCCGCAAGCTGACCCGACTGCTGCGTGAGAAAGGCGCACAGAACGGCTGCATCATTGCAGGCGATAGCCCGGATGCGAAGCTGGCGCTGGAAAAAGCGAAAGCATTTCCTGGACTTAACGGTATGGATCTGGCGAAAGAAGTGACCACGGCGGAAACTTACCGCTGGACGCAGGGTAGCTGGACGCTGAAAGACGGTTTACCGGAAGCGAAATCTGAGGATGACCTGCCGTTCCATGTGGTGGCCTATGATTTCGGCGCGAAGCGCAACATCCTGCGTATGCTGGTGGATCGCGGCTGCCGCCTGACGGTGGTGCCAGCGCAAACCTCTGCTGAAGAGGTGCTGAAAATGAATCCGGACGGCATCTTCCTGTCAAACGGCCCTGGCGACCCGGCTCCGTGCGACTACGCGATTACTGCTATCCAGAAATTCCTCGAAACCGACATTCCGCTATTTGGCATCTGCCTCGGTCATCAGCTACTGGCGCTGGCGAGCGGTGCGAAGACCGTTAAGATGAAGTTCGGCCATCACGGCGGCAACCATCCGGTAAAAGATATGGACCGAAACGTGGTGATGATCACCGCGCAGAACCACGGCTTTGCGGTGGATGAAGACTCGCTGCCCGCCAACCTGCGCGTGACCCACAAGTCGCTGTTCGACGGCACCCTGCAGGGCATTCACCGTACCGACAAACCGGCGTTCAGCTTCCAGGGTCACCCGGAGGCGAGCCCAGGCCCGCACGATGCGGCGCCGCTGTTCGACCACTTTATCGAGCTTATTGAGCAATACCGTCAGTCCGCGAAATAATCAGGAGTAATAAGAGCCATGCCAAAACGTACAGATATAAAAAGCATCCTGATTCTGGGCGCGGGCCCGATTGTTATCGGTCAGGCGTGTGAGTTTGACTACTCCGGCGCTCAGGCGTGTAAAGCCCTGCGCGAAGAGGGCTATCGCGTCATTCTGGTGAACTCCAACCCGGCCACCATCATGACCGACCCGGAAATGGCCGATGCCACCTACATCGAGCCGATTCACTGGGAAGTGGTGCGCAAAATCATTGAAAAAGAGCGTCCGGATGCGGTGCTGCCGACCATGGGCGGCCAGACCGCGCTGAACTGCGCGCTGGAGCTGGAGCGGCAGGGCGTGCTGGAAGAGTTCGGCGTCACCATGATTGGCGCCACCGCCGACGCCATTGATAAAGCCGAAGACCGTCGTCGCTTCGATATCGCGATGAAGAAAATTGGTCTCGACACCGCGCGTTCCGGTATCGCACACACTATGGAAGAAGCGCTGGCGGTTGCCGCTGACGTGGGCTTCCCGTGCATCATCCGTCCTTCCTTTACCATGGGCGGCACCGGCGGCGGTATCGCTTACAACCGTGAAGAGTTCGAAGAAATCTGCGAACGCGGTCTGGATCTCTCGCCAACCAACGAACTGCTGATTGATGAATCGCTGATCGGCTGGAAAGAGTACGAGATGGAAGTGGTGCGTGATAAAAACGACAACTGCATCATCGTCTGCTCTATCGAAAACTTCGATGCCATGGGTATCCACACCGGCGACTCCATCACCGTGGCGCCCGCGCAGACTCTGACCGACAAAGAATACCAAATCATGCGTAACGCCTCGATGGCGGTTCTGCGTGAAATCGGCGTCGAAACCGGCGGTTCTAACGTCCAGTTCGCAGTGAACCCGAAAAACGGCCGTCTGATCGTTATCGAAATGAACCCGCGCGTATCCCGCTCCTCGGCGCTGGCGTCGAAAGCCACCGGTTTCCCGATTGCCAAAGTGGCCGCCAAACTGGCGGTAGGTTACACCCTTGACGAACTGATGAACGACATCACTGGCGGGCGCACTCCGGCCTCCTTCGAGCCGTCCATCGACTATGTGGTTACTAAAATTCCGCGCTTTAACTTTGAGAAATTCGCCGGTGCTAACGACCGTCTGACCACCCAGATGAAATCGGTCGGGGAAGTGATGGCGATTGGCCGCACCCAGCAGGAATCCCTGCAAAAAGCGCTGCGCGGCCTGGAAGTGGGCGCCACCGGCTTCGACCCGAAAGTCAGCCTCGACGACCCGGAAGCGCTGACCAAAATCCGCCGCGAGCTGAAAGATGCGGGCGCAGATCGTATCTGGTATATCGCCGATGCCTTCCGCGCAGGCTTGTCTGTGGATGGCGTCTTTAACCTGACCAACATCGACCGCTGGTTCCTGGTACAAATTGAAGAGCTGGTGCGTCTGGAAGAGAAAGTGGCTGAAGTCGGGATTACTGGCCTCAACGCCGACTTCCTGCGTCAGCTCAAGCGTAAAGGGTTTGCCGATGCGCGTCTGGCAAAACTGGCTGGCGTACGCGAGGCGGAAATCCGTAAGCTGCGTGATCAGTATGACCTGCACCCGGTTTACAAACGCGTGGATACCTGCGCGGCGGAATTCGCCACCGATACCGCCTACATGTACTCCACTTATGAAGATGAGTGCGAAGCGAACCCGTCCGTTGACCGCGATAAAATCATGGTCCTCGGCGGCGGCCCGAACCGTATCGGCCAGGGTATCGAATTTGACTACTGCTGCGTACACGCCTCGCTGGCGCTGCGCGAAGACGGTTACGAGACCATCATGGTCAACTGTAACCCGGAAACCGTCTCCACCGACTACGACACTTCCGACCGTCTGTACTTCGAGCCGGTGACGCTGGAAGACGTGCTGGAAATCGTGCGCATCGAGAAGCCGAAAGGCGTTATCGTGCAGTACGGCGGCCAGACCCCGCTGAAGCTGGCGCGCGCGCTGGAAGCGGCAGGCGTGCCGGTTATCGGCACCAGCCCGGACGCCATCGACCGCGCGGAAGACCGTGAACGCTTCCAGCATGCGGTTGACCGTCTGAAGCTGAAGCAACCGGCCAACGCCACCGTCACCGCCATTGAACAGGCTGTCGAAAAAGCGAAAGAGATCGGCTACCCGCTGGTGGTGCGTCCTTCTTACGTGCTGGGCGGCCGGGCGATGGAAATTGTCTATGACGAAGCCGATCTGCGTCGCTACTTCCAGACAGCGGTCAGCGTCTCTAACGATGCGCCGGTGCTGCTGGACCGCTTCCTTGATGACGCGGTTGAAGTGGACGTGGACGCTATCTGCGACGGCGAAATGGTGCTGATTGGCGGCATTATGGAGCACATTGAGCAGGCGGGCGTACACTCCGGCGACTCCGCCTGTTCCCTGCCGGCCTACACGCTGAGCCAGGAAATTCAGGACGTGATGCGCCAGCAGGTGCAGAAGCTGGCCTTCGAGTTGCAGGTGCGCGGCCTGATGAACGTGCAGTTTGCGGTCAAGGACAACGAAGTCTACCTGATTGAAGTCAACCCGCGTGCGGCGCGTACCGTACCGTTCGTCTCCAAAGCCACCGGCGTTCCGCTGGCGAAAGTGGCGGCGCGCGTGATGGCCGGCAAATCGCTGACCGAGCAGGGCGTGACCCAAGAAATTATCCCGCCGTACTACTCGGTGAAAGAAGTGGTGCTGCCGTTCAACAAATTCCCCGGCGTTGACCCGCTGTTAGGGCCAGAAATGCGCTCCACCGGGGAAGTGATGGGCGTGGGCCGTACCTTCGCGGAAGCGTTCGCTAAGGCGCAGCTGGGCAGTAACTCCACCATGAAGAAACAGGGCCGTGCGCTGCTCTCCGTCCGCGAAGGCGACAAAGAGCGCGTGGTGGATCTCGCCGCCAAGCTGCTGAAACAGGGCTTTGAGCTGGATGCCACCCACGGTACGGCGATTGTGCTGGGCGAAGCCGGTATCAACCCGCGTCTGGTGAACAAGGTGCACGAAGGTCGTCCGCACATTCAGGACCGTATCAAGAATGGCGAATATACCTATATTATCAACACCACCGCAGGTCGCCGCGCGATTGAAGACTCCAGGGTGATTCGCCGCAGCGCGCTGCAGTATAAAGTGCATTATGACACCACGCTGAACGGCGGTTTTGCCACGACGATGGCGCTCAATGCCGATGCCACCGAGAAGGTAACCTCGGTGCAGGAAATGCACGCGCAGATCAAAAAGTCGTAAACAAAGGGGCCGGCGGATATTGCTCTAACCGGACCTGTAATATAATGTTGAAAGGGTTTCTGTAAAGAAACCCTTTTTTTATCTTGCGTAAGGTCATTCCTGGAGAAGTCCGTTTCCGTAACCACATTTTCAATGTAATAAGCACGATATTGCTCACACTAATCAATATTTAAGTCGCATACTATCTTGCATATCCACAATTTTAATATGGCTTAGTTTTTATTAGTTTGGACAGGCCGTAGCCAGATTTTTAATTTGTGAAATGGTGTGCTTATGTGTGAAAAATATGTTGAAAGACCGCTTTATTTGTTAATTGCTGACTGGATGATGGCAGAGAACCGATGGATCACTGCCAGGGAGATTTCCCGTCAATTTGATATTGAACATTGCAAAGCAATTAATACGCTCTCCTATATTCTGTCAGAAGTGGGGGAAATTGTTTGTGAAGTGAAGATGATCCCTAACCAAATTGCAGGACGAGGCTGCCAGTGCCAGCGTCTGGTGAAAGTCGTGAGTATCGACTCTCAACTCTATCGCCGATTGAATCATAATTTGCAGGAAAGAAAAGTGAGCGTGGCGAAAGCGCCGCGGCTGTCTGCCGTTCCCCCCACAGAGCTAAACCGTGAGCAGAAATGGCAGATGATGCTCTCCAAGAGTATGCGTCGCTAATTGTCTGTTTAACCTGTTGGCGGGGTAAACGGTAATTGACGCGTAGGCCGGATAAGCGTGAGCGCATCCGGCATCAATTACTGTGCTGATTTTGGCTTCACGTCCGTCGTGCCTTTCAGGCGCGGTCGGTTTTCTTCGACCTGCGTTAACGGCTTCGTTTCAGATAACCCCGTTCGACAACGGATCGCAAGATCCTGATATTCTTTGGTATTGAGGCGTTTCCAGTGCAGCTCCTGGTCCGTAACCTGGCGTAGTACGCGCGCCGGTGAACCCACCAGCAGTTGCCTTGCCTCACCCTGAAATCCGGCTTTGACAAAACTCATGGCGGCGACAATGCTCTCTTCGCCAATCACTGCGCCGTCCATAATGACGCTATTCATGCCGACCAGGGCATCCCGTCCCACCACGCAGCCATGTAGAATAGCGCCGTGGCCGATATGGCCGTTTTCATGCACGATGGTATCGGTATCGCAGTAGCCATGCATAATGCAGCCATCCTGCAGATTAGAGCCTGCCTCCAGGATCAGGCGACCATAATCCCCACGCAATGACGCGAGTGGGCCAATATAAACACCGGCGCCCACGATGACATCGCCAATCAGCACGGCGCTGGGATGGACAAACGCGTCCGGATGCACCACCGGGATCAGTCCTTCAAAGGCGTAATAGCTCATAGTTGTACCTCGGTTTTTTTGCCGGATGGCGGTGTAAACACCTTATCCGGCCTACGGTTGCGCATGTGCTGTAGGCCGGATAAGCGAAGCGCCATCCGGCATAGTCACATTAACGACCTTTCCACACCGGATCGCGTTTTTCGGCAAATGCCTGCGGTCCTTCGAGCGCATCTTCTGAATGCAGCACCGACGGATAATGCTTCAGTACGCCGCTGCGGATGTAGCGGTAGCCTTCTTCTACCGGCATTTCGCTGGTCGCGCGATAAATCTCTTTCAGCGCCGCGATAGCCAGCGGGGCGCTATTGACCAGTTGTTGCGCCAGTTCGCGCGCGCTATCCATCAGTTCGCTCTGGCTGACAACGCGGTTCACGACTCCCCAACGCAGCGCTTCTTCGGCGCTCATTCGTCTGCCGGTCATTACCATTTCGTTGACGATAGCCGGCGGCAACAGCTTAGGCAGGCGCAAAACGCCGCCGCTGTCAGGCACGATGCCTAGCTTTGCTTCCGGCAGCGCGAAGCTGGCGTTTTCGGCGCAGACAATAAAGTCCGCCGCCAGCGCCAGCTCAAAACCGCCGCCAAACGCGTAGCCGTTCACCGCGGCGATAACCGGCTTATCGAGGTCAAATATTTCGGTTAAACCGGCAAAGCCGCCGGGACCAAAATCGGCATCCGGCGCTTCACCTTCCGCTGCCGCTTTTAAGTCCCAGCCAGCAGAAAAGAATTTCTCCCCGCCGCCGGTAATGATTGCTACGCGTAATTCCGGATCGTCACGGAAATTAAGAAAAGCTTCACCCATTGCAAAGCTGGTTTTGGCATCAATGGCATTCGCTTTAGGTCGGTCGAGGGTAATTTCCAGGATCGGGCCGTTACGGGTCAGATGTAATGACTCACTCATAGTTCATCTCCAGATAAATAGTTTCCCGGCGGGAGGGATTCCTGCCGGAAGGTTTATTTCAGATTTTTTTTGATTATTTTTCCTGAACAGTTGCGCGGCAGGTCGGTTCTGATCTCCATAAAAGAGGGAACCTTGAATTTCGCCATATTGTTTTCGCAAAAGCTGAAAAACTCGGCTTCGCTTAATGTTTCACCTTCATTAAGGACGATAAACGCTTTAATGGCCTCATCACGGATCGCGTCTTTAATACCGACCACCACAATGTCCTGAATTTTCGGATGCGCAGAAATAATATTTTCCAGCTCGACGCAGGAGACATTTTCCCCGCCGCGTTTAATCATGTTGCAGCGTCTGTCGACAAAATAGAAATAGCCATCCTCATCCTGGTAACCTGAATCACCGGTATGTAACCAGCCCTCTGGTTCCAGCGCCCTGGCGGTTGCCTCCGGCTGCATGTAATACTCTTTGAAGATAGTCTTGCCGGGGATGCCTTTAATACAGATTTCGCCAATTTCTCCGGCGGGCAGCGGGCGATTTTGATCGTCGCGAATTTCAGCTTCATAGCTAAAACCCACGCGACCAATGGAAGGCCAGCGTCGTTTGTCTCCGGGACGGTCGCCAATAATTCCGACAATGGTTTCAGTCATACCATAAGAGGTCAGCAGCCTGACGCCAAAGCGTTCGGTAAAGGCGTCTTTTTCCTGCGCGGATAGATTGAGATAGAACATCACTTCGCGCAGATGATGCTGCCTGTCCGTTGGCGCGGCGGGTTGGACCATCAGCGTGCGGATCATCATAGGAATGCACTCGGTCACCGTCGCCTGATATTTACGTACCTGATCCCAGAAGGCCCTGGCGCTGTACTTCTCCAGGAGCACAAAGGTGCTGCCGGCGGAAAAGGCTGGCATTGCGGCGGTACACTGGCAGTCGATATGAAAAGCGGGCATCACCGTCATGTACACGTCATCATCGCGCAGGGCGATTTGCCATGCAGAGTAATAGCCTGCAAAGCGCAGGTTATAGTGGGTAATCACCACCCCTTTTGGACGCGAGGTGGTACCGGAGGTAAACAGAATTTCCGCCGTATCGTCAGTGGATAACGCGGGCGTATAGCACAGCGTGGCCGACTGGCGTGCTTGTAGTTGGGAAAAGTGGCTCACGCCGTCGTCAGCCGGAAGCTGCTCGCCAATCAGACAGATATGATTAAGCGGAGTGCTATTGTCCTGGCGTATTTCACGGTACATAGGATAAAACTGGGCGCTGGTAACCAGCAGACTCACCTGGCTGTTTTGCAGGATCCAGGCGCTTTCTTCGCCCAGTAAGCGGGCATTAATCGGCACCATAATGGCGCCGATTTTTGCCAGTCCAAACCAGCAAAAGATGAATTCCGGACAGTTATCCAGATGCAGCGCGACCCTATCACCCTTGCGGATCCCTAAGGAATAAAAAAGGTTCGCCGTGCGGTTAATCTCTTCATTGAGCGAAGCATAGCTAAACTGCCGAACGATTCCCTCACAGGATTCGAAAATTAACGCCGTTTTATCTCCGTACACCCCGGCCAGGTCGTCCCACATCTGACGTAAGTTTTGTCCGCCAACGATATCCATATTGCTTTATCCACTGAAATCAGGCGTGAGCGCTAACCGGAAAACCGATTAGCGCATCGCGTTTAATCCTCAACTTTGGCCAGGCCTTTGCCGACCAGTTCCTTAATATCTGCTTCGCTATAACCAATGTTTTTCAGAATGGCGGCGGTATCCATGCCGTGTGACGGCATGCCACGCCAGATTTTCCCCGGGTTGTTTTTAAATTTCGGCATGATGTTCGGCCCTTTACAGGTGCGACCGTCCATTGTTTGCCACTGAGTAATCGATTCGCGGGCAACGTACTGCGGGTTACCTTCCAGTTCCGGAATGGTGAGCACCTTCGCACAGGCGATATTCAGCTCAGCAAAACGCGCCTGAACGTCGGCGATGGTGTGTGTTGCCAGCCAGGCGTCCAGTTTCTCTTCGACGAGCGGGCCGTAAGGGCATTCCACGCGATGGATGAGCTGCGTGCCTTCCGGAACTTCCGGCGTACCGAGAATGTGGGCCAGGCCAATATCTTTAAAACACTCGTTGATTTGCGTGATGCCGACCAACTCCATGACGATGTAACCATCGGCGCATTTATACAGGCCGCAACCGGCGTAGTAGGGGTCTTTCCCTTTCGTCATACGTGGACAGATTTCGCCGCCGTTGAAGTAGTCCATCATGAAATACTGACCCATGCGCAGCATCACTTCGTACATGGCGATATCGATGCTTTCACCTTTACCCGTTTCGCGTACTTTGTGCAGGGCTGCCAGCGCGGCTGTCGTCGCGGTCATCCCGGAGAAGTAATCGGCGGTATACGGGAAGGCTGGCATCGGCTGATCAACGTCGCCGTTTTGGATCAGATAACCACTGAATGCCTGCGCGATGGTGTTATACGCCGGAAGATTGGTGTACTCCTCGGTACCATACTGGCCGAAGCCGGAAAGGTGGGCAATGACCAGTTTCGGGTTATGTTCCCACAGCACTTCATCAGTAATACCACGGCGGGCAAAGGCCGGGCCTTTACTGGCTTCAATGAAAATATCGGTAGTTTCCATCAGTTTCAGAAACGCTTCCCGACCTTCATCTTTGAAAATATTCAGCGACAGGGCGTGCAGGTTGCGGCGTGAGAGCTGCGGGTAGTTAGGCTGTACGCGGATGGTATCGGCCCATGCGACGTTTTCAATCCAGATAACCTCGGCGCCCCATTCGGCGAACATCTGTCCGGCGAATGGACCGGCGATTTCGATTCCTGAAAAAACAACGCGTACCCCAGCAAGCGGGCCAAAGGTTGGCATTGGTAAATGATTCATCATTTTTCTCCTGGCATTTTTTGCGGTATGTAGGCCGGATAAGCACAGCGCCATCCGGCATGATTGCCTGATGGCGACGCCCCGCGTCTTATCAGGCCTACAAGGGATCGATTAGCGGTATTGCTTAAGTACCGCACGACCCAACGTCAGGATCTGCATTTCATCAGAACCACCAGAAACACGGTCAACGCGCAGGTCACGCCAGAAACGCGTGATGCGGTGGTTGCCCGCGATACCAACACCTCCCAGTACCTGCATGGCGGTGTCTACCACTTCAAACGCGGCGTTGGCGCAGAAGTATTTGCACATTGCCGCGTCGCCGGAGGTAATGGTGCCGTTATCCGCTTTCCACGCGGCTTCCAGCAGCATATTTTTCATGGAGTTCAGTTTGATCGCCATATGCGCAAACTTCTCCTGAATCAGCTGGAAACGGCCAATAGCTTCACCAAACTGCACGCGCTGATTCGCGTAACGCGCAGCGTCTTCAAAAGCGCACATTGCGGTACCGTAGTTGGTCAGCGCGACGAGGAAGCGTTCATGGTCAAACTCTTCTTTCACGCGGTTGAAGCCGTTACCTTCCCGACCGAACATGTCTTTCTCGTCCAGTTCAACGTCGTCAAAGGTGATTTCACAGCAGCTATCCATGCGCAGACCGAGTTTCTCCAGTTTGTTGACCTTGATACCCGCTTTGCTCATGTCCACAAACCACTCGGTGTAAACCGGTTTATCCGGCGATGCACCGTCTCTCGCCATGACCACGATGTACGGGGTATAGGCGCTACTGGTGATAAAGCACTTACTGCCATTAAGATAAACCTTACCATTTTTGCGTGTATAAGTGGTTTTCAGACTACCAACATCCGATCCCGCTCCCGGTTCGGTGATAGCAGAGTTCCACATCTGCTTACCGGTGCCCCGGAACGCCATGATTTTATCAATTTGCTCCTGAGTTCCTTCACGCAGGAAAGTGTTAAAACCTCCCGGCAATTGGTACAACACGTAAGTTGGCGCGCCAAGACGTCCCAGCTCCATCCAGACGGCGGCGACGGTAACAAAACCCGCTTCCAGACCGCCGTGTTCTTCCGGGATCAGCAGGCTATCAATACCCATATCCGCCAGCGCTTTTACAAAACGCTCAGGGTAGACGCTGTCACGATCGCACTCGGCAAAATAAGCTTCCCAGTTCTCACTGGCCATCAGTTCGCGAATACCGGCGACAAACAGCTCCTGTTCGTCATTTAAGTTGAAATCCATCTTTCAGCCTCTTGATCAATTGGGTTAATAAGAATTACTTGTCTTTCCAGTGCACTTTGGCGTCTTTAATAAAGGACAGCGTCACCATAATGTTGACGAAGAACAGCGGACATCCTCCGGCGATAATCGCGGTCTGAATCGGTTTCAACCCACCCAGCGCCAGCAGAACGATACCGATGATGCCGACCAGCACTGACCAGCCGATACGCACTAACAGAGGCGGCTCTTCACCATCGCGAACTTCGCGACAGGTCGACATCGCCAGGGTGTAAGAGCAGGCGTTAATCAGCGTGACGGTGGCAATAAAGCAGAGGATGAAGAAGCCCCACATGGTGGCGGTGCTGAGCGGCAAGGCGGCCCAGGTTTCGATAATGGCGCGCGCCACGCCGTGTTGCTCAATCAGTTGCGGGATGTTGAGGATGTTTTTATCCATCAGCAGCAGCGTGTTGCTGCCCAGCACTGTCCACAGGATCCAGGTAGACGCGGTCAGACCCATCACCATCCCGAAGCACAGTTCACGTACGGTACGACCACGGGAAATACGGGCCAGGAAGATACTCATCTGGATGGCGTAAATAACCCACCACGCCCAGTAGAAAACAGTCCAGCCCTGTGGGAAGCCGCCTTTACCGATGGCGTCGGTATAGAACAGCATCCGTGGCAGGTGCATTAACAGCATCCCGACGGAGTCGGTGAAGTAGTTCATGATGAAGCTGGCGCCGCTGACGATAAACACCCAGCCGAGCATCAGGAAGCTCAGGTAGCTACGCACATCGCTGGCGATTCTGACCCCTTTTTGCAGGCCGCAGGCCACGCAAATCGCGTTCAGAATGATCCAGCAGGTAATGATGATGGCGTCGAGTTGCAGCGTATGCGGAATACCGAACAGCCATTGCATACACTCGGTGACCAGCGGGGTAGCCAGACCGAGGCTGGTGCCCATCGCGAAGATCAGCGCCACCAGGTAGAAGTTATCGACGATGGTACCGAACAACCCTTTCGCATGCTTTTCACCGACGAGCGGTACCAGCGTGGAGCTGGGGCGGATGACATCCATCTTGCGTACAAAGAAGAAGTAGGCGAAGGCCACGGAAAGGAAGCTATAGGTTGCCCACGGCAGCGGCCCCCAGTGGAACAGGCTGTACGCCAGGCCTATCTCTTTCGCGCCCGTGGAATTTGGTTCCAGGCCGAACGGCGGGGTGGAGATATAGTAGTAGATCTCAATAGAGCCCCAGAACAGAACCGCAGCGGATGTACAGGAGGCGAACATCATGAAAATCCAGCTGGCGGTGCTAAACTCCGGTTTTTCGTCACCTAATCTCTTTTTGGCATAGGGGCCAAAAACCAGCCAGAACCAGCCGAAGAGCATAACGACCATATACCATTCAAATGCCCAACCCCAGACGTTGGTGACATAACTGAATACCGCATTAATAACGACGTTAGCGGCATCAAGATCTCTGACTGTTAGCCAGCAAAGTATCCCGACAATTATTAATGGCGGAAAAAAAACCTTCGGTTCAATTCCCGATTTTTTCTTTTCATTTTTCATAAGTGAATTCCAGTGTGAAAACGAAATTTATTTAGCGTGCCAGTCCATGAACGTTTGTTTATTTATTATTAATGATTTGTTGATAAGTTTTTAACCTCTGGGACGCCTCAATGAGTAACTCATGATGGGTATTCACTTCGGGTGATTCTGTTATCTTCATCACACTTTTTTGCGTTGATTATTTTGTGTCTAAATTTTGATTTTTTCTTTATTTATCAATTAGTTGGTTGTGGTTTTTTAACTTTTTTAAGTATCTGACGTTCAATATTGTTGAGCCAGCAAACAATATTGAAAATTTTCATATTTGGCATATTTCTTTCAATATTGGTGAGGTGCGTAACACTATTGAAAGTTACGAATATCAATGTGTGACATTTTCAATATTGGTGATTAAGGTTTTATTTCCGAATTAAAGAGCGTGATATCTGTATTTAACACCGCCGATATAAATACGTTTCCTTCATGATTTCTGGAGATGCAATGAAGATAATTACTTGCTACAAATGCGTACCTGATGAGCAGGATATTGCGATTAATAATGCTGACGGAACACTCGATTTCAGCAAAGCGGATAGCAAAATCAGCCAATATGATCTGAATGCAATTGAAGCTGCTTGCCAGTTAAAACAGCAGTTGGGAGACGCTCAGGTTGTCGCCATGAGCGTTGGCGGCAAAGCGCTGACTAATGCAAAAGGGCGCAAAGATGTCCTCTCTCGTGGCCCTGATGAACTGATTGTGGTCATTGACGATCAATTTGAGCAGGCGCTGCCGCAACAAACTGCCAGCGCGCTGGCCGCCGCGGCGCAAAAATCAGGTTTCGATCTACTTATCTGCGGCGACGGTTCTTCCGATCTTTATGCTCAGCAGGTTGGTTTGCTGGTGGGCGAAGCGCTGAACATTCCGGCGATTAACGGCGTGAGTAAAATCCTCTCTCTTACCGACAGCACATTGACAGTAGAACGCGAACTGGAAGATGAAGTTGAAACGCTGAGCATCCCGCTCCCGGCGGTGATCGCGGTTTCCACCGACATTAACACCCCACAAATCCCTTCGATGAAAGCCATTCTTGGCGCGGCGAAAAAACCGGTTCAGGTCTGGTCGCCTGCGGATATCGGGCTGAACAGCGTACCCGCGTATTCCGCACAACAGGTTGCCGCACCGAAGCAGCGCGAGCGTCAGCGTGTGGTGATTGAAGGTGACGGTGAAGAACAAATCGCCGCGTTTGTCGAGAATCTGCGCAAAATCATTTAATTATCAGGGGATGTTATGAACAAATTTTCCAGTGTCTGGGTATTCAGCGATACCCCTTCTCGTCTGCCCGAACTGATGAGTGGCGCGCAGGCTGTAGGTGAAAAAGTTAACGCGTTCGTACTGAACGAAGCAGACAGCGCGACAGCATGTCATTTGGGCGCGGATCATGTCTGGCTGCTCAGCGGCAAACCAGAAGACCGCATGATCGAAGACTACGCTGCTGCGATGGCTGAGACTATTCGTCAGCATAGCGAGGGCGGCGCGGTGCTGCTGCCGAATACGCGTCGGGGCAAGCTGTTGGCGGCAAAACTGGGCTATCGCTTGTCGGCTGCGGTATCTAACGACGCCAGCGACGTCGCCCTGCAGGATGGAAAAGCGGCGGTTAAACATATGGTCTACGGCGGTCTGGCGATAGGGGCAGAAACCATCGCTTCGCCGTTTGCCGTGATCACACTCAGCAGCGGAACGTTTGACGCACAACAACCGGATGCTTCTCGCAGCGGCGAGATGCATACCGTTCAGTGGCAGGCTCCGGCCATTACCGTGACCCGCACCGCAACCCAGGCGCGTCAGAGCAACAGCGTTGACCTCGACAAAGCGCGTCTGGTGGTCAGCGTGGGACGCGGCATCGGCAGCAAAGAGAATATCTCGCTGGCCGAAGCGCTGTGCCAGACGATTGGCGCCGAGCTGGCCTGTTCCCGCCCGGTGGCGGAAAACGAGAAGTGGATGGAGCACGAGCGCTACGTCGGTATCTCCAACCTGATGCTCAAACCTGAACTGTATCTGGCTGTGGGGATCTCCGGGCAGATCCAACACATGGTCGGCGCCAACGGCGCGCAGACGATTTTCGCCATCAACAAAGATAAAAACGCGCCAATCTTCCAGTATGCGGATTTTGGCATCGTTGGCGATGCGCTGAAGATCCTGCCTGCGCTGACGGCTGCCTTAGCGCGATAAACCATTTCGGGCAGGATACGAAGGTATCCTGCCGCTGACAGGAGTACGTATGTCCGAAGATATCTTTGATGCCATCATCGTGGGTGCAGGTCTGGCCGGTTCGGTTGCGGCGCTGGTGCTTGCTCGCGAAGGTGCACAGGTGCTGGTTATCGAGCGTGGCAATTCTGCTGGCGCGAAGAATGTCACCGGTGGGCGTCTGTATGCGCATAGCCTGGAACGCATCATTCCCGGCTTTGCGGATCAGGCCCCCATTGAACGCATGATCACCCACGAAAAACTCGCCTTTATGACCGACAAAGGGGCGATGACGATGGATTATTGCAACGGCGAGGACGCCGCATCGTCGCAAGTTTCTTATTCCGTTTTGCGCAGTAAATTTGACGCCTGGCTGATGGAGCAGGCCGAAGAGGCGGGGGCGCAACTGATCACCGGTATTCGCGTCGATAACGTCGTTCAGCGTGATGGCAAAGTCGTGGGCGTGGAAGCCGATGGCGATATTCTGGAAGCCAAAGTCGTGATCCTCGCTGATGGGGTGAATTCTCTGCTGGCTGAAAAGCTGGGCATGGCAAAGCGTGTTGAGGCATCGCATGTTGCCGTCGGCGTGAAGGAACTGATCGAATTGCCGAAGTCGGTCATTGAAGATCGTTTCCAGTTACAGGGCAACGAAGGTGCCGCCTGTCTGTTTGCCGGGGCGCCAACCGATGGTCTGATGGGCGGTGGCTTCCTGTATACGAATGAAACAACCCTTTCCCTGGGGCTGGTCTGTGGACTTCATCATCTGAAAGACGCGAAAAAATCGGTCCCGCAAATGCTGGAAGATTTCAAACAGCATCCGGCAGTTGCGCCGCTGATCGCCGGTGGCAAGCTGGTGGAATATGCCGCGCACGTTGTACCCGAGGCGGGAATGAATATGCAGCCTGAACTGGTGGGCGATGGCGTACTGATTGCCGGGGATGCTGCCGGCATGTGTATGAACCTCGGCTTTACCATCCGGGGTATGGATCTCGCCATATCCGCAGGCGAAGCGGCGGCGAAGACGGTGCTTTCGGCGATGAAGCGCGACGATTTTAGCAAGCAGTCGCTGGATGAATACCGTCAGCATCTGGACGAAGGTCCGATGCGCGATATGCGTATGTATCAGAAACTGCCAGCTTTTCTTGATAATCCCCGCATGTTTACCGCTTATCCCGAAATGGCGGTCAATATCGCGCGCGACCTGTTCACCGTGGATGGCTCCGCTCCGGTGCCGATGCGTAAAAAAATCCTGCGCCATGCGAAGAAAGTGGGCTTCATCAACCTAATGAAAGATGGCCTGAAAGGAGTGACCGTATTATGACATCTCCCGTTAATGTGGACGTCAAACTGGGCGTCAATAAGTTCAATGTGGATGAAGACAGCCCGCACATCATTCTCAAAACCGATCCTGATAAACAGGCGCTGGAGGTGCTGATTAAGGCCTGTCCGGCGGGACTGTATAAAAAGCAGGACGACGGCAGCGTTCGTTTTGATTACGCCGGGTGCCTGGAGTGCGGAACGTGCCGGATCCTCGGCCTTGATACGGCGCTGGAAAAATGGGAATACCCGCGCGGGACGTTTGGCGTGGAGTTCCGCTACGGCTAATAAGTACGAAGTTGTGCCCCCGTTGGCCGGATAAGATGCGGTAGCGTCGCCATCCGGCAATCATGTGGCGCCAATGCCGGATGGCGGCGGAAACGCCTTATCCGGCCTACAGATGCGCTTTGCCCGTGTTGAAACAGGACATCACCATGCAGCAGCCCAGGAACTTTGATGACCTTAAATTCTCCTCCATTCATCGCAGAATTATGCTGTGGGGAAGCGGCGGCCCGTTCCTTGATGGCTACGTGCTGGTGATCATTGGCGTGGCGCTGGAACAACTGACGCCGCTATTGCACCTTGATGCTGAATGGATTGGCGCGCTCGGCGCGGCTACGCTTGCCGGACTGTTTATCGGCACCTCGTTGTTTGGCTATATTTGCGATAAAGTCGGGCGGCGTAAAATGTTCCTGCTTGATATTATCGCTATCGGTGTTATCTCCGTGGCGACCATGTTTGTTTCCACGCCGCTTGAATTGCTGGTGATGCGCGTTTTAATTGGCATTGTTATCGGCGCGGATTACCCTATCGCTACTTCCATGATTACGGAGTTTTCCAACACCCGCCAGCGCGCGTTCTCCATCGGTTTTATCGCCGCGATGTGGTACGTCGGCGCGACCTGCGCCAACCTGGTGGGCTACTGGCTGTATGACATGGAAGGCGGCTGGCGTTGGATGCTTGGCAGCGCCTTTATCCCGTGCTTAATCATTTTGATTGGCCGCTTTGACCTGCCGGAATCGCCACGCTGGCTATTGCGAAAAGGACGGGTAAAAGAGTGCGAACAAATGATGATCAAACTGTTCGGCGAACCGGTCTGCTTTGACGATGAGCCGCCGCAGGAGACCCGCTTCCTGCAGTTGTTTAACCGCCGTCATTTTCCGTTTGTACTGTTCGTTGCGGCTATCTGGACCTGTCAGGTAATCCCGATGTTCGCTATCTATACCTTTGGGCCGCAGATCGTCGGGTTACTCGGCTGGGAGCAGGGGCGCAACGCGGCGCTCGGCAATGTGGTGATTAGCCTCTTTTTTATGCTGGGCTGTATACCGGCGATGTTCTGGCTAAACAGTATTGGCCGTCGCCCTCTGCTTATTGGCAGCTTCGCCATGATGACTATCGCGCTGGCGCTGCTGGGGCTGGTGTCAAATCTGGGCATCATACTGGTCGTGGTGGCGTTTGCGGTATACGCCTTCTTTTCCGGCGGACCGGGCATACTGCAATGGCTTTATCCTAATGAACTCTTCCCGACGGATATTCGCGCTTCGGCCGTGGGGGTTATCATGTCGTTAAGCCGCATCGGAACCATTGTCTCCACCTGGGCATTACCGATTTTTATTACTCGTTACGGTATTAATAACGTCATGCTGATTGGCGCGTTGATTTCGTTAGTCGGGCTTGGCGTATCGGTGATGTTTGCCCCGGAAACTCGCGGCTTGACGCTAACACAGACCGGAAACATGACTTTGCGCGGAACGCCATCGGATAACCCTCATTAAGAGTGTTCTGCATTTCTCCCTGCTTTTCGCCAATAACGCTACAGTTAACAGTCACATGCTAAAACAACTGAAAAGCAGGGAGAACACCATGCAAAAACGTCTTATGACCGCACTGTTTACCGCAGCAACACTATTCACCGTCGCAGGATGCTCTTCTAACCAGGCGGTTGAAACCACGGATGGCAAAACTATTGTCACCGACGGGAAACCCGAGGTCGATAACGATACCGGTATGGTGTCTTACAAAAACGCCGCCACCGGGAAAACCGAACAGATTAATCGCGATCAGCTGAAAAATATGAGCGAGCTGGATAATTAATTCAATTTTTTCTGGTTAGCCGCGCAATAATATTCTCTCTTTATGCGCATCCATTTATTCCCATGCGAATAAACGGATGCCTGAACAGGCAGGGACGCCGGAAAACGTCGAAATACGTTAGACCATTCGCCCGTGTTCCCGCTTTCCCCACCGCGCTGTCCGCTTACATGAGGTTACACTCATCGACATTTCTCTGAACAGCGGCTCAACATTTCCCGGAAAAAAACATATCGCAGGGCATTTATCCTTATGATTAGGTATAAATGATGAGGTATAAGGAACAGGAGTCTGTAATGAAACTGAAAACAATACCTTTTTATTTGCTCGCGCTATTTTCTGCCGCCTCCGGGGCTACGGAGATAAACGCCTGCAAAGACCTGATCGGAACATGGAAAACCACGGCAGATAACCCGCCTTATACCATGACAATATTGCCGCCAGTAGAAGGCTGCGGGGAAAAATGTGTGAAACTGAACGTACGGTATGAACTTGACGTGACTCACCGCAACGCGCTTTATTGCCATGAAGGACAAGAGGGGGTAAAAGGGCAGGGACCCATGGTGATAGCATTTGAAGGGGCGTATGGTGGACACGCTATTGGAACCTATAACCGACAGCTGCAATTACTTTGGGCTGGCGTAATACCGAAAAATAAAAAGGGGAAATGGATAACGAAAATGGAAAGTTACTGGTTCAGGCAGGTAAAAGCGCACTAAACATCATCTTAAAACAGCCCGCAAAACCGTCTTATTCACGAAGGGCTTACTGCCTGCGCGCGCACATTCCAACGGCTTGCCTGCCCCGGATGAACTGTTGATAAAAAAGAGGGCCAGCATCTGTTTCCAGACGGCCCTGAGTGGATTGTGACGTAACATGGCACCTTGCTGGCGCTCTCTTATTATTTCATGCCTGTGCCCTCGTTATGGCGCAATCAGAGCTTTATTTCGTCGCATCGTTATAAACTTCGGCAACGGCTTCAAAATTCGGACCATGCTCACGTGCAGCGATAATATGATAATATTTTCCGCCTTTCGCATCGGCTAATGCTGACAGTTTTTCGCGTAGATCAGAGGGTGAGGAAATCTGTCCGCCACTCTGGGACACATTTATGGTGCCGACCTTAACCAGTTTGAAGTGGCTGATTTCTTGCTTAGAGACCTGCTCTGCCGCAAGCGTGCTGAATGAAGCAACCGTTGCCAGTAATGCGGCGGCAATAATGCGTTTTTTCATGGTTCTGTTCCTGTTGCATTGATGATAAGGTTTGCGCAATATCAGTAATCCGTAACGAAATTATTTATCCCCTTCATACTTCAGGTTGCTTATGTGTTGGCTACGGATTACTCGGCCCACCTATGGGCCTCGCCCTGACGGGCCGTCGCACGCGACGTTCAAATCTGCTCCCGGCAGATTTGTCGCTCACCTCAGTCACATAATTATCTATGCTCCTGGTAACTCACTCCCTTACCGCCTTTAAGCAACTCGAATTATTTTGGGTAATAACCTCGGTTGATTATCTGAAAATAGCCTTATTTGGTGTGACCGTTTTATATCTTGTTATAGTCACCTCTTTATGTTGTTGTCAATGTAAAATAATGCACTGCCAGCTAAAAAGAAACTTAACCCCCTGTAAATAATAGTTTTTATATTATTTCTTTTAATGGCGTAATTTTTATTGAATCACGCGGCAATACGCTAGTTTTATTCATAAGCAACATAACAGAATTGAGTTATGTTTTAATTTCCCAGCGTGATATTACCGGTTGTATGTCTATGGTTACGCGGCCTGTTACTGATAGTGTTTCTTTCGGGGGGATTTTATTGTAGCGGCATAGGGTAATCACCGTAGCTGAAGGGAAAAGGCGCGAACACAGCGCTATAGAGTATGTTTAATAATGTATTTTTTTATGAAGTAATGTCTGCAGTTGTATCTCTAAAATAAAAACAATGAACTTTTCATCTAAATAATTTTTCAATGAATTATGCTCATTTATTAATATATTTCTAATTTGAAATACAAATCAATTTATAACACATATTCTTACCCGGAAGGCATTGATACATATCCACGCTTCCTCGTACAGTAATAAATGAATATGTGATAAAGTTACTGACTACAGGTATAATAATATGAGTAATAAAAAAAATCTGTCCGCAGAAGAGACGGATCTTACGCGTAGGAAACTGTTAACCAGTGCCGGTATTCTTGCCGCAGGCGGTATGTTATCCGGCGCGGTAAAGGCTGATGAAAAATGCGCCGTCAAGGCGAAACCGGCGTGGGATAAACCGTTTACTGGCGAAATCCCGGAAAAATTGCCAGAAGGATATAATATTCTGTTAGTCGTGACCGACCAGGAGCGTTTTTTTCCTACGTTTCCTTTCCCGGTACCCGGCAGAGAGCGGCTCATGAAAACGGGGGTGACATTCTGTAATCATCAGAATACCAGTAATGTCTGTACGCCTTCCCGCTCCGTATTGTATACCGGCTTACATATGCCCCAGACAAAAATGTTTGATAATCTGGGCTTACCCTGGATGCCTTATGACCTTGACCCCGCTCTTGGAACCACAGGCCATATGATGCGGGAACTGGGATACTATACGGCCTATAAAGGTAAGTGGCATCTTACAGAAAAACTGGAGAAGCCTTTGCCTGACGAAAAAGATGAGGATATTGATGTCGGGGATATTCCCGAACCAGAATTACATAAAATTATGGAAAAATATGGTTTTGCTGACTATCACGGCATCGGAGATATTATAGGCCATAGTAAAGGCGGCTATTTTTATGATTCAACCACCACGGCTCAGACTATAAATTGGTTAAGATGCAAGGGGCAGCCATTGAATGACCAACACAAGCCCTGGTTCCTGGCCGTTAACCTCGTTAATCCTCATGACGTCATGTTTATTGATACCGATAAAGAGGGAGAAAAGGTACAGTGGCGTGGCGAGTTGGATCAGGATGATAATACCCTGGCGCCCACGCAGCCGCCGGAAAACGAGCTTTATCAGGCAAGCTGGCCGAACTATCCGCTGCCGGCAAACAGGCATCAGTCATTCAATGAGCAGGGAAGACCGCCGGCGCATCTTGAATACCAGACGGCGCGCGCTGCGCTGGAAGGGCAGTTTCCTGATGAAGATCGTCGTTGGCGTAAACTGCTTGACTACTATTTCAACTGTATCCGCGATTGTGATACTCACCTTGACCGGATATTAAATGAACTGGATGCCCTCAAGTTAACTGATAAAACGATTGTTGTATTTACTGCCGATCATGGCGAATTAGGCGGAAGCCATCAGATGCACGGTAAAGGCGCTTCCGTTTATAAAGAACAGATCCATGTACCGATGATTATTTCCCACCCGGCGTACCCCGGTAATAAGAAATGTCAGGCGTTGACCTGTCATCTTGATATCGCGCCGACATTAGTTGGACTGACCGGTTTGCCGGAAGAAAAACAGCACCAGGCGTTAGGCAACCGCAAAGGCGTTAATTTTAGCGGATTGCTAAAAAACCCGGAGGGCGTTGCGGTTAATGCGGTGAGAAATGCCAGCTTATATTGCTATGGCATGATCTTGTATACCGATGCCCATTATCTCCACCGCGTTATTGCGCTACAAAGAGATAAACAAAAAACGGTGGCGCAAATCAAGCAGGAAATATCCCATTTGCATCCTGATTTTAGCCATCGTTCAGGGACGCGGATGATTAACGATGGCCGTTATAAGTTTGCGCGTTATTTCTCGCTAAGGGAGCATAATACGCCGGAAACCTGGGAGGATCTTATTAAGTACAACGATCTTGAACTTTACGATCTTAAAAATGATCCCGATGAGAACCATAACCTTGCTGCTGATAAACAGAAATATCAGGATCTCATTCTTACGATGAATGAAAAACTGAATAAAATTATCAAGGACGAAATTGGCGTGGATGACGGCAGTTTTATGCCGGATGCGGCCCATGAGCCGTGGGATCTTACTATTGAGCAGTTTAACCGCATGGCGAAAGATTAAGTGCCTGGCCCATTAGGCTATTTTATTCGCCATTTTGGGACCGGGCAGTGCTCAAAATCCTCACGTACTACGTGTACGCTCCGGTTTCTGCGCGCTGGTCGGCCCCAAACTGGCTTCAACAATTACGCCTACTGGGCCAGGCTCTAAGTACCTGACCCATTAGGTTAATTTATGCGTCGGCGATCTGGCATCCAGCGTGTCTGGAGGTTCAGATGCTGTTGGCGCTGCGCTTATTGGGCCTGTGTCATCATGTAATGGATTGATATTACAGTCATTACAGGCAAATTTAGCGCAGCGCCGCCCGACAAGAAGGCCTTAAACCGATTTGTCAGCGATTTAAGGCCGCCATCATCACCGACCTTTCCACACCGGATCGCGTTTTTCCGCAAACGCCTGCGGCCCTTCGAGGGCGTCTTCCGGGGCAGGATGGCGCCAACTCCTTGCTGGCGTTAATTCAATTTTTTCTGATTAGCCGCTCAATAATATTCACTATTAGCCTGGCGAATTTGTCACTACACTTTGTGATAAAAAACAGATCATCACAGGCTAATCATGATCCTCATTATTTATGCGCATCCGTATCCGCATCATTCTCATGCGAATAAACGGATGCTTGAACAGGCAGGGACGCTGGAAAACGTCGAAATACGTTCGCTTTATCACCTCTATCCCGATTTCAATATTGACGTTGCCGCCGAACAGGAGGCGCTGTCGCGCGCGAGTCTTATCGTCTGGCAGCATCCGATGCAGTGGTATAGCGTCCCTCCTTTACTCAAATTATGGATGGATAAAGTCCTCACCCACGGCTGGGCTTACGGTCATGGCGGTACGGCATTGCACGGTAAACATCTGCTGTGGGCGGTAACGACCGGCGGTGGTGAAAACCACTTTGCTATCGGCTCCCATCCCGGATTTGACGTCCTTTCTCAGCCGCTACAGGCGACGGCGCTCTATTGCGGCCTCAAATGGCTGCCGCCGTTTGCCATGCACTGCACGTTCATTTGCGATGACGACACCTTACAGGCGCAGGCGCGTCAGTATAAACAGCGTTTACTGGCATGGCAGGAGGTGAATCATGGATAGCCATACTCTACTGCAGGCGCTGATCTATCTTGGTTCGGCGGCGCTGATTGTGCCGATTGCGGTACGTTTGGGCTTAGGATCGGTGCTGGGGTATCTGATTGCGGGTTGCATTATCGGCCCCTGGGGGCTACGGCTGGTGACGGACGCCGAATCTATTCTGCATTTTGCGGAAATCGGCGTCGTGCTGATGTTGTTTGTTATTGGGCTTGAGCTGGACCCGCAACGGTTATGGAAGCTGCGCGCCTCGGTATTTGGCGGCGGCGCGTTACAGATGGTGGTCTGCGGCGGACTGATCGGTCTGTTCTGCATGTTTCTTGGCCTGCGTTGGCAGGTGGCGGAACTGATTGGCATGACGCTGGCGCTTTCGTCCACGGCTATCGCCATGCAGGCAATGAATGAGCGTAACCTGACCGTTTCGCAAGTAGGGCGTAGCGCATTCGCAGTGCTCTTGTTCCAGGATATCGCGGCGATCCCGCTGGTGGCGATGATTCCGCTGCTGGCCGCCAGCGGCGCATCCACCACGCTTGGCGCGTTTGCGCTATCGGCGTTGAAAGTCGCAGGCGCGTTGGCGCTGGTGGTGCTGCTGGGACGCTACGTTACGCGCCCGGCGCTGCGCTTTGTCGCGCGTTCTGGTTTGCGGGAAGTGTTCAGCGCCGTGGCGCTATTTCTGGTGTTTGGTTTCGGCCTGTTGCTGGAAGAGGTTGGGCTGTCAATGGCGATGGGCGCGTTTCTGGCGGGCGTTCTGCTGGCGAGTTCGGAATATCGTCATGCGCTGGAAAGCGATATTGAACCCTTTAAGGGGTTGCTGCTGGGGCTGTTCTTTATTGGCGTCGGCATGTCGATTGATTTCGGCACGCTGGTGGAGAATCCGCTGCGCATTCTGCTGTTGTTGGCCGGTTTTCTGGCAATCAAAATCGTCATGTTGTGGCTGGTCGCGAGGCCGCTGGGCGTACCGGCAAAACAGCGTCGCTGGTTTGCCGTCTTATTAGGCCAGGGAAGTGAGTTTGCGTTTGTGGTTTTTGGCGCGGCGCAAATGGCGGATGTACTTGAGCCGGAATGGGCAAAAGCGCTGACGCTGGCGGTCGCGCTGTCGATGGCGGCAACGCCGATTTTTCTGGTGCTGCTGACGCGCATGGAGAAGACCGCGACGGGGGAAGCGCGCGAGGCGGATGAAATCGACGAAGAGCAACCGCGGGTTATTGTGGCCGGGTTTGGACGATTTGGGCAGATAGCCGGGCGTTTGCTGCTGTCGAGCGGGGTGAAGATGGTGGTGCTCGATCACGACCCCGATCATATCGAAACGCTGCGTAAATTCGGCATGAAGGTTTTTTATGGCGACGCGACGCGTATGGATTTACTGGAATCTGCCGGAGCGGCGAAGGCGGAGGTATTGATTAACGCCATTGACGATCCGCAAACCAATTTGCAACTGAGTGAACTGGTGAAGTCGCATTTCCCGCATCTGCAGATTATCGCCCGTGCCCGTGATGTCGATCATTATATTCGCCTGCGCCAGGCTGGTGTGGCGATGCCCGAACGTGAAACCTTCGAAGGCGCGCTCAAAAGCGGACGACAGGCGCTGGAAGCGCTGGGGCTGGGACGTTATGAAGCCCGCGAGCGCGCGGATCTGTTCCGTCATTTTAATACCCGGATGGTGGAAGAGATGGCGAAAGGGGAAAACGATCCGTTATCTCGCGCCGCCGCCTATAAACGTACCAGCGCGATGTTGAGCGAAATTATTACCGAGGACCGGGAGCATCTGTCGTTGATTCAGTGCCACGGCTGGCAGGGAACGGCTGAGGGCAAACATTCCGGGGAGGCCGCTGATGAACCCGAGGTCAAACCGTCAATCTAAAGTAAAAAATGTGATGTTCTGCAAACTTTACTGCTAATTGGCTGTTTTTGAACTACTGTAATGCTGGCGCTCCACATCAAATGAGTGGCGTCGCCAGCAGAACGAAAAATTTTCGTGCTCATCCTCTTTTCGTCAGTCGACGAAAGATTGCGCTTTACGTATAGTGGCGGCAATTTTTTTTGTATCAGGAAATAATTAATGATCAGTCTGATTGCGGCGTTAGCGGTGGATCGCGTCATCGGTATGGAAAACGCCATGCCGTGGAACCTGCCTGCCGATCTCGCCTGGTTTAAACGTAACACGTTAAATAAACCTGTCGTCATGGGACGTCACACCTGGGAGTCCATCGGACGCCCCTTACCGGGACGTAAAAATATTGTTATCAGCAGCCAGCCAGGCACCGACGATCGCGTGCAGTGGGTGAAGTCTGTCGATGAGGCGATTGCCGCTTGCGGCGATGCGCCGGAAATTATGGTCATTGGCGGCGGGCGCGTGTACGAGCAGTTCCTGCCAAAGGCGCAGAAGCTTTATCTGACGCATATTGATGCGGAAGTCGAAGGCGATACCCATTTTCCGGATTATGAACCGGATGACTGGGAATCGGTATTCAGTGAGTTTCACGATGCCGACGCGCAGAATTCTCACAGCTATTGTTTCGAGATTCTGGAGCGTCGTTAACGCTGTAGTGCCGGATGGCGGCGAAACGCCTTATCCGGCCTACTCTTGAGCCAGATGTCGCCAGATGTAGGCCTGATAAGCGTAGCGCCATCAGGCATAAACCTATCAGGCGTTGACCGCTTCGCCTTCGCCCATATCCATCTGGCGGTTTGACGGCTGCACAAAATACTGTTTATCTTCCCAGCGTAAACAGGTCAACTCCCCGCCCCAGCAGCAGCCGGTATCCAGCGCGTAAATACCTTCCGGCGTCCCTTTCCCTTCCAGCGACGCCCAGTGCCCGAACGCAATACTGTAAGCCTCGCTCACCGGCCCCGGAATGGCGAACCACGGCTTCAGCGGCGCAGGGGCATTTTCCGGCGACGCTTTGCTGTACATATCCAGTTGACCGTTAGGAAAGCAGTAACGCATACGGGTAAAGGCATTAGTAATAAAGCGTAGCCGCGCCAGACCGCTTAACTCCGGCGACCAGTTATTCGGCATATCGCCATACATCGCGTCGAGGAAAAAGGGGTACGAGTCGCTCGACAGCACCGCTTCAACATCGCGGGCGCACTCTTTTGCCGTCTGCAAATCCCACTGTGGGGTAATACCCGCATGCGCCATGACCAGCTTTTTCTCTTCATCTACCTGCAACAGCGGCTGACGGCGTAACCAATTCAACAGCTCATCGGCGTCCGGCGCTTCAAGAAGCGGGGTCAGCCGGTCTTTAGGTTTGTTGCGGCTAATCCCGGCGAATACGGCCAACAGGTGTAAATCGTGATTCCCCAGCACCAAACGCACGCTATTGCCAAGCGATTTGACGTAGCGTAACACGTCCAGCGAACCGGGACCGCGGGCGACCAAATCGCCAGTCAGCCACAGAGTGTCTGTATCTGGCGTAAATTCCACTTGCTGTAATAAGGCGATCAGTTCGTCGTAGCAACCGTGAACGTCGCCGATGAGATAAGTTGCCATTGTTATAATTTTAGTGAATGAGTGTAGGGACGGCGAGTCGAAACACGGGAATGTCGATGGTAAAGGCGTCGCCATTTTCATCGATCATTTCGTAATGACCCTGCATGGTGCCCAGCGGCGTTTCAATTACCGCGCCGCTGGTGTACTGATACTCTTCGCCAGGCGCAATGCGCGGCTGGACGCCAACCACACCTTCGCCCTGGACTTCGGTTTCACGGCCATGACCATTGGTAATCAGCCAGTAGCGGCCCAATAGCTGCACTGGCGCCCGGCCCAGATTGCGGATGGTTACGGTATAGGCAAAAACGTAACGTTCATCGTCAGGTGAGGATTGCGCCTCAATGTAGACGCTTTGCACCTGAATACACACTCTGGGCGAATTGATCATGTTTAACTCTCCTTCAAAGGCGCGTTTTCCGACAGATAGTTGGCCATCTGGCAGTACTGCGCGACAGAGATATTTTCCGCGCGCATTGCCGGGTCAATACCCATTTCCGTCAACGTCTCAACGCTAAAAAGGTTGCCGAGACTGTTACGGATCGTTTTACGGCGCTGGTTAAAGGCCTCGGTGGTAATACGGCTCAACACGCGAATATCTTTAACCGGGTAAGGCATTGTTGCGTGTGGAACCAGACGCACCACGGCGGAGTCCACTTTGGGCGGCGGCGTGAAGGCGGATGGCGGCACTTCAAGCACCGGGATCACCTGACAGTAATATTGCGCCATCACGCTTAAACGACCATACGCTTTGCTGTTCGGCCCTGCAACCAGACGATTTACCACTTCTTTTTGCAACATAAAGTGCATGTCGGCAATGGCATCAGTATAGCTAAAGAGATGGAACATCAGCGGGGTGGAGATATTATAGGGCAGATTGCCGAACACACGCAGCGGTTGGCCCAACTGCGCAGACAGTTCGCCAAAGTTCATGGTCATGGCGTCCTGCTGATAAATAGTCAGCTTCGGCCCTAAAAACGGATGGGTTTGCAAACGCGCCGCCAGATCGCGGTCAAGTTCAATGACCGTGAGCTTATCCAGTCGTTCGCCGACCGGCTCCGTCAGCGCCGCCAGGCCGGGGCCGATTTCAACCATCGCCTGGCCTTTTTGCGGATTAATAGCAGAAACAATACTGTCGATCACAAACCGATCGTTGAGAAAGTTTTGCCCGAAGCGTTTACGGGCTAAATGGCCCTGATGGACTCGATTATTCATTGGGTATTAACAATCATTTTGATGGCGAGATTAAGCGCCGTAATAAAACTGCCGACATCCGCTTTTCCACGGCCCGCCAGTTCAAGCGCGGTGCCGTGGTCAACGGAGGTTCGAATAAAAGGTAGGCCGAGCGTAATATTCACTCCCCGACCGAACCCTTGGTATTTTAGCACGGGCAGGCCCTGATCGTGGTACATTGCCAGCACCGCGTCGGCATTATCGAGATATTTGGGCTGAAACAGCGTATCAGCAGGTAGCGGCCCGTTGAGTTTCATCCCCTGCGCCCGCAGCTCGTCGAGCACCGGAATGATGGTGTCTATCTCTTCCGTGCCCATATGACCGCCTTCGCCCGCGTGCGGATTCAGGCCACAGACAAGAATGCGCGGTTCGGCAATACCAAATTTGGTCCGCAAATCGTGATGCAAAATAGCAATCACTTCGTGCAAAAGCGCAGGGGTGATGGCGTCTGCAATCGCCCGTAGCGGCAGATGCGTGGTCGCCAGCGCCACGCGAAGTTCTTCGGTTGCCAGCATCATCACGACTTTTTTCGCCTGCGAACGCTCTTCGAAAAACTCGGTATGACCGGTAAACGGAATGCCTGCGTCGTTAATAACGCCTTTGTGCACGGGGCCTGTGATCAGCGCGGCAAATTCACCGTTCAGACAGCCATCACACGCTCGCGCCAGCGTCTCGACCACATAGGGGCCATTTTCTACCGTCAACTGACCGAGGATGGCAGGCGCGCGCAGCGAGACCGGCAATAGAGTCAACGTTCCCGCGGGCTGCGGCGCAGCGGGGACATCAGGCGAGTAAGGGAGAAGCGAGAGGGGCAGGCCGAGCATGGCGGCCCGCTCCGTCAGGAGCGCGCCGTCCGCACAGACGACCAGTTCAATCGGCCACGCGCGTTGTGCCAGTTGGACAACAAGGTCGGGGCCAATCCCGGCGGGTTCGCCGGGAGTGATAACAACGCGTTGCGCACTGCTCATTAGTTACTCAAAATCTTAACGTAAGCGCTGGCGCGCTGTTCTTGCATCCAGGTCGCCGCTTCTTCTGAGAATTTACGGTTCATCAGCATACGATAAGCGCGATCTTTCTGCGCCGCATCGGTTTTGTCTACCTTACGCGTATCCAGCAATTCGATCAGATGCCAGCCGAAAGAGGAGTGTACCGGCGCGCTTATTTGGCCTTTATGCAGCTTCGTCAGCGCGTCGCGGAACGCCGGATCGAAAATATCTGGCGTAGCCCAACCCAAATCACCGCCCTGGTTAGCGGAGCCCGGGTCCTGAGAGTACTCTTTCGCCGCAGCGGCAAATGTGGTTTTACCACTCTTAATGTCAGCCGCGATTTCTTCCAGCTTCAGGCGCGCCTGCTGATCGTTCATGATCGGCGACGGCTTAAGCAGAATATGACGAGCGTGAACTTCGGTCACGGAGATACTCTGGCTCTGACCGCGCAGGTCGTTTACTTTCAGAATGTGGAAACCGACGCCGGAGCGAATCGGGCCGACAATGTCGCCTTTCTTCGCGGTGCTCAGCGCCTGGGCGAAAATCCCCGGCAGCTCCTGGATACGGCCCCAGCCCATCTGACCGCCTTTTAGCGCCTGCTGGTCGGCAGAGTAGGTAATCGCCAGTTTGCCGAAATCTGCGCCGTTACGCGCTTCTTCAACAATGCTTTCCGCCTGGCGCTGCGCGTCGTTAACCTGCTCGGAGGTTGGGTTTTCCGGCAGAGCAATCAGGATATGGCTCAGGTTCAGCTCGGTGCTGGCGTCGTTTTGGGTGCCAATCTGTTTTGCCAGCGCGTCAACTTCTTGCGGCAAAACGGTGATACGGCGACGAACCTCGTTGTTGCGCACTTCAGAGATAATCATCTCTTTACGAATCTGGTTACGGTAGGTTGAATAGTTCAGCCCATCGTAAGCCAGACGGCTGCGCATCTGATCCATCGTCATATTGTTTTGTTTGGCGATGTTGGCGATGGCCTGATCCAACTGCTCATCTGTGATCTTCACCCCCATCTTCTGACCCATCTGCAGGATAATTTGATCCATAATCAAACGTTCCAGGATCTGGTGACGCAGCGTGGCGTCGTCCGGAAGCTGCTGACCTGCCTGACCCGCGTTGAGTTTGACTGATTGCATTAAGCCATCAACGTCGCTTTCCAGCACGACGCCATTATTGACGACGGCTGCGACTTTATCGACTACCTGGGGGGCAGCGAAACTGGTATTCGCGATCATGGCGATACCGAGAAGCAGCGTTTTCCAGTTCTTCATACTTTTTCCATTTCAATTAACCGCAATGCGGATTACGTTGTAAATCAATCAGATTACATAGAGCTTTGGTACGGCAGAATGTTCGAACGCAACATTTCTTGCGTGCCGAGGCCGTAGTTAGAGCTCAAACCGCGCAGCTCAATGTTGAAGCCAATCGCGTTATCATAAATCGCGTGTTGTTTATCGTTATCCCAACCGTTCAGCTTACGTTCGTATCCGACGCGGATCGCATAGCAGCAAGAGTTGTACTGCAAGCCGAGCATCTGGTCTGCAGGTTTGCTCGAATTGGTATCGAAGTAGTACGCGCCGACAATCGACCAGCGATCGGCAATCGGCCAACTTGCCACCGCGCCCACCTGGTTGATGCCGTTTTTATACTGCTCTGCCGTGGAATAATACGAAGGCAACGTAGCCTGAATATATTCCGGGCTGGCATAGCGGTAGTTCAACTGTACCAGACGATCCTGATCCCGACGGTATTCGAGGCTGCTGCTGCTGGTAGCGACGCTATCCAGACGGGTATCGTACTGCACTCCGCTACGCAGCCCCCAGCGTTCTGAAATACGCCAGTAAGTGTCGCCTGCCCAAACCAGCGAACCGGTTTTGTCGTCATTCTCCCATTTAATGTTGTCATCGCCGGTGCGAGACTCCGTGAAATAGTAGATTTGACCAACAGAAACGTTAAAACGTTCAACGGCGGCATCATCATAAATGCGTGTTGTGACGCCGGTCGTGACCTGGTTGGCGGAAGCAATACGGTCGAGACCGCCATAAGTGCGGTCGCGGAACAGGCCGTTATAGTCGGATTGCAGCAAAGAAGAATCGTAGTTATAGATGCCGCTCTGGTCGCGGTACGGCACATACAGGTACTGCACGCGTGGTTCCAGCGTCTGGGTATACCCCGGCGCCAGCATCGCCATATCGCGTTCGAAGATGAGCTTACCGTCGACTTTAAACTGCGGCATGACGCGGTTAACCGAATCTTCCAGCTTATTTTTATTGTTTGGATCGCTGTTATAGCTGTCCAGATTCGTTTGCTGATAGTGCGTCGCCATCAGCTTCGCTTCGGTGTTCAGGCTGCCCCAGCGGTTGGAGAGCGGCAAATTGATGGTTGGCTCCAGGTGGACGCGGGTCGCTTCCGGCATATTGTCTTTGGTGTTGACGAAATGTACCGCCTGGCCGTAAATCCGGGTATCAAACGGCCCGAGATCGTTATGGTAGTAGTTAACGTCTAACTGCGGCTCCGCAGAGTAGCTGCTGGTGTTTTGATCGTTAAAGACCTGGAATTGTTTGGTCGACACCGTAGCGTCAAAGTTTTGTACGGCGTAGCCGACGCTGAATTTCTGCGTTGCGTAACCGTCGGTACTGGAACCGTACTTACTGTCGAAATCGTTAAAGTAGCTGGAGTCGCTGACTTTGGTGTAATCGACGTTAAAACGCCACACCTGATCCATCACGCCTGAGTGCTGCCAGTAGAATAACCAGCGGTGCTTATCGCCCTCTTTGGGATGTTCGTCCTCGTAGACTTTATCAGAAGGCAGATAATCTAATTCCATCAACCCGGCGCCGGCCTGCGTGAGATAACGGAATTCGTTCTCCCACATAATATTGCCGCGGCGGTGCATATAGTGCGGGGTGATGGTGGCGTCCATATTGGGCGCGATGTTCCAGTAATACGGTAAGTAGAACTCGAAATAGTTCTTGGTCGTGTATTTCGCGTTCGGGATCAGGAAACCTGAGCGACGTTTGTCACCGACGGGTAGCTGTAAATAGGGGCTATAAAAGATCGGAACCGGACCTACTTTAAACCGGGCGTTCCAGATCTCCGCAACCTGTTCTTCACGGTCATGGATGACTTCACTCCCCACCACGCTCCAGGTATCGGAGCCAGGCAGACAGGAGGTAAAGCTGCCGTTTTCCAGAATGGTATAGCGGTTTTCGCCACGCTGCTTCATGAGATCGGCTTTACCGCGCCCCTGACGGCCCACCATTTGGTAATCGCCTTCCCAGACGTTCGTGTCTTTGGTGTTCAGGTTCGCCCAGCCCTTCGGCCCTTTAAGGATGACCTGATTGTCATCATAATGCACATTACCCAGCGCATCGACGGTGCGTACAGGTTCCGGCTGACCTTCCGCCTGCTTCTGATGAAGCTGCACTTCATCCGCTTGCAGGCGGCTATTCCCCTGCATAATGTCCACGTTGCCGGTAAAAACGGCATCGTCCGGGTAGTTACCTTTAGCGTTATCGGCATTGATAGTAACCGGCAGATCGTTGGTATCGCCTTTTACCAGAGGACGATCGTAGCTCGGCACGCCCAACATACACTGTGAGGCGAGATCGGCTGCCAGCCCCTGATGACTATAAAGGGCGCTGGCGATCATGGTGGCCAGAAGAGTGGGAATACGTTTTTTCATACGTTGTATTTATTGTTCCATCATCGGTAGCGTTGCGCGTGACAAACGGTCACAGCCTAACTTACTCATCTTCGCTGCGCCAGTGTTAATCCTGCCGTTTAGCGTCTGTGGTGTTAGGCACGGCATTGAATGACAGGTATGATAATGCAAATTATAGGCGATGTCCCACAAATGACCGTAGCCTTCATTCGCGGAAAAGCACCTTATTTTGTGGGAGATAGCCTCACCGATAGCGTAACGTTTTGGGGAGTCTATGCAGTACTGGGGAAAGATAATTGGCGTCGCCGTAGCCCTGATGATGGGCGGCGGCTTTTGGGGCGTGGTCCTGGGTCTGCTGGTGGGCCATATGTTCGACAAAGCCCGCAGCCGAAAAATGGCGTGGTTTGCCAACCAGCGGGAACGGCAGGCGCTGTTTTTTGCCACCACCTTTGAGGTGATGGGCCACTTAACCAAATCAAAAGGACGGGTGACGGAAGCGGATATTCATATCGCCAGTCAGTTGATGGATCGTATGAATTTACACGGCGATTCACGTACTGCCGCGCAGAACGCCTTTCGGGTCGGAAAAGCGGATAATTACCCATTACGTGAAAAGATGCGGCAGTTTCGTAGCGTCTGCTTCGGGCGTTTTGATCTGATCCGGATGTTTCTGGAAATTCAGATCCAGGCGGCGTTTGCCGATGGTTCACTGCACCCTAATGAGCGGGAAGTGCTGTATGTGATTGCGGAAGAGTTAGGTATTTCCCGCGTACAGTTCGATCAGTTTCTGCGCATGATGCAGGGCGGCGCGCAGTTTGGCGGCGGTTATCATCAACAGTCCGGCGGCGGCTGGCAGCAGGCGCAGCGCGGCCCGACGCTGGAAGATGCCTGTAATGTGCTGGGGGTTAAAACCACCGACGATGCAACCACCATTAAACGCGCTTATCGCAAACTGATGAGCGAGCATCATCCGGACAAACTGGTCGCGAAAGGTTTACCGCCGGAAATGATGGAAATGGCGAAGCAAAAAGCGCAGGAAATTCAGAAAGCGTATGAGCTAATCAAAGAACAGAAAGGCTTCAAGTGATTGAATTGCCGGATGCGACTAGCGCCTTATCCGGCCTACGTTAATGAATGTAGGCCGGGCAAGCGAAGCGCCCCGGCATAAATTGGCTCAGAATTTAAAAATCTGCCGGGACTTTAAACGTCATGCTGTTACCGTAAGCGGGGTGGGTAATGGTCAGCATTTCGGCGTGTAACTGCAAACGCGGCGCCAGCGACAACGCTTCCGGCGAGGCGTAAAACCGATCGCCTAAAATCGGGTGGCCTAACGCCAGCATATGCACACGAAGCTGATGCGAACGTCCGGTGATCGGCTTGAGCACCACGCGGGCGGTATTATCCGCCGCAAACTCCACCACGTTATATTCCGTTTGCGCCGGTTTGCCGGTTTCATAACACACTTTCTGCTTTGGCCGGTTCGGCCAGTCGCAGATGAGCGGTAAGTCGACCAGTCCTTCCGCCGGGGAGGGATGCCCCCATACGCGCGCCACATACTGCTTTTTCGGCTCACGTTCGCGGAACTGGCGTTTTAGCTCCCGCTCCGCGGCTTTGGTCAGCGCCACTACAATCACGCCGCTGGTGGCCATATCCAGACGATGCACCGACTCTGCCTGCGGGTAGTCGCGCTGGATACGCGTCATAATGCTGTCTTTGTGCGCTTCCAGACGCCCCGGCACGGACAACAGGCCGCTGGGCTTATTGACCACCATAATGTGCTCATCCTGATACAGGATAACCAGCCAGGGTTCCTGCGGCGGATTGTAGTTTTCCATCCCCATGTACGGCTCCGTTATTGGTGCGTGACGACGATAAGACGCAGCGCGTCCAGACGCCAGCCTGCCTGATTCAGGCTTTCCAGCACCTGCTGACGGTTGCTGTCGATAGCGGCAAGTTCGTCGTCGCGGATGTTCGGGTTGACGGCGCGCAGCGCTTCCAGACGCGACAGTTCCCCGGACAGTTTTTCATCTGCCTCGCGGCGCGCGTTATCAATCAGCGCTCTGGCGGACTGTTCAATCTGGGTCTCGCCCAGTTGCAAAATGGCGTGGACGTCCTGTTGAACGGCGTTAACCAGTTTGCTGCCGGTGTGGCGATTCACGGCGCTGAGCTGGCGGTTGAAGGTTTCAAACTCGACCTGGGCGGCCAGATTGTTGCCGTTTTTATCTAACAGCATACGTACCGGCGTCGGCGGCAGGAAGCGGTTCAGTTGTAGCTGTTTCGGCGCCTGCGCTTCCACGACGTAAACCAGTTCGACCAGCAGCGTGCCGACTGGCAGCGCTTTATTTTTCAACAGCGAAATGGTGCTGCTGCCGGTATCGCCGGAGAGGATCAGATCCAGTCCGTTACGGATGAGCGGATGTTCCCAGGTAATAAACTGCGCATCTTCGCGAGACAGGGCTACGTCACGTTCAAACGTGATAGTACAGCCGTCTTCCGGCAGGCCGGGGAAATCCGGCACCAACATGTGGTCGGACGGCGTCAGCACGATCAGGTTGTCGCCGCGATCGTCCTGGTTAATGCCGACGATATCGAACAGGTTCATGGCGAACGCGATCAGGTTGGTGTCGTCGTCCTGTTCTTCAATGCTTTGTGCGAGCTGTTGGGCTTTTTCTCCGCCGTTGGAGTGGATCTCCAGCAGGCGGTCGCGGCCCTGTTCTAACTGGGCTTTTAGCGCTTCATGTTGCTCGCGGCAGGATTTGATCAGATCGTCAAACCCGTCGGTTTCTTCAGGCGCGGCCAGATAGTTAATCAGACTGGCGTAGGCTGAATCATAAATTGCGCGACCGGTCGGGCAGGTGTGCTCAAAGGCGTCCAGCCCTTCGTGATACCAGCGAACCAGCACCGACTGGGCGGTTTTTTCCAGGTACGGGACGTGGATCTGGATATCATGCGCCTGGCCGATACGATCCAGACGACCAATACGCTGTTCCAGCAGATCCGGGTTAAACGGCAAGTCGAACATCACCAGATTGCTGGCAAACTGGAAGTTACGTCCTTCGGAGCCGATTTCGGAACATAACAGCACCTGCGCGCCGGTATCTTCTTCGGCGAACCAGGCGGCGGCGCGGTCGCGTTCGATAATCGACATGCCCTCATGGAACACGGCGGCGCGGATGCCTTCGCGTTCGCGCAGCACCTGTTCCAGCTGTAACGCGGTGGTCGCCTTGGCGCAGATCACCAGCACTTTTTGCGAACGATGGCTGGTCAGATAGCCCATCAGCCACTCAACGCGTGGGTCGAAGTTCCACCAGGTGCCGGTATCGCCTTCGAACTCCTGATAAATTTGTTCCGGATAGAGCATATCGCGGGCGCGATCTTCCGCGCTTTTACGCGCGCCCATAATGCCGGAGACCTTAATGGCGGTCTGATACTGGGTCGGCAGCGGCAGTTTTACCGTATGCAGTTCACGTTTCGGGAACCCCTTGACGCCGTTACGGGTGTTGCGGAACAAAACGCGGCTGGTGCCGTGGCGATCCATCAGCATCGACACCAGCTCATCACGGGCGGCCTGCGCATCGTCGCGATCGCTATTAGCGGCCTGCAACAGCGGTTCAATATCCTGTTCGCCGATCAGATCGCCCAGCCTGTTCAGTTCGTCGTTGCTGAGTTTATTGCCCGCCAGCAGCATGGCCACCGCATCGGCGACAGGGCGGTAGTTTTTCTGTTCTTCGACAAACTGTTCGAAATCGTGGAAACGGTTCGGATCCAGCAGGCGCAGACGGGCGAAATGGCTTTCCATCCCCAGCTGTTCTGGCGTGGCGGTCAGCAGCAGCACGCCCGGTACGCGTTCAGCTAACTGTTCGATGGCCATATATTCACGGCTCGGCGCATCGGTACTCCACACCAGATGATGCGCTTCGTCGACCACCAGCAGATCCCACTCGGCGTCGCACAAATGTTCCAGACGCTGCTTATTACGGCGGGCGAAATCCAGCGAGCAGATCACCAGTTGTTCGGTTTCAAACGGGTTATACGCGTCGTGCTGCGCTTCGGTATAGCGTTCGTCATCGAACAGCGCGAAGCGCAGGTTGAAACGGCGCAGCATTTCTACCAGCCACTGGTGTTGCAGGGTTTCCGGCACGATGATCAATACGCGTTCCGCCGCGCCGGATAATAACTGTTGATGCAGAATCATCCCGGCTTCAATGGTTTTACCTAAGCCCACTTCATCCGCCAGCAGTACGCGCGGCGCGTGGCGACGACCTACATCATGAGCGATATTAAGCTGATGCGGGATCAGATTGGTCCGCTGACCGCGCAGGCCGCTGTATGGCATCCGGTACTGCTCGCTCTGAAATTTACGGGCGCGATAGCGCAGCGCGAACCGATCCATTCGATCGATTTGACCGGCGAACAGACGATCCTGGGGCTTACTGAAAACCAACTTGCTGTCGAGCAGAACCTCGCGCAACGTCACATTGGTCTCTTCGGTATCCAGGCGGGTGCCGACATAAACAAGCAGGCCATTTTCTTCTTTTACTTCATCGATATGTAGCTGCCAGCCTTCATGGCTTGTAATCGTATCGCCAGGGTTGAACATGACGCGGGTCACGGGAGAATCACTGCGCGCATACAGGCGGTTTTCCCCCGTGGACGGGAAAAGTAAGGTGACGGTTCGCGCATCCATCGCAACAACGGTTCCAAGTCCCAGCTCGCTTTCTGTATCGCTGATCCAGCGTTGACCAAGTGTAAAAGGCATATGTGTTCGGCTCTATATCTTTAATTGCAGGCATTACTCGCCATTCCCAGGCGACAGCACTGGATAATTGCGAGTATACGACCCCGCTACCAGGCTAATGTGGTAGTGGCGTTAATTAGGTCCAGGAATGGAAAGGGCGCTATGGTACTGGAAGGCGGCGCTTTCGTCACGCGTCAAAATAACCCCAGTTGCCCGGTCAGTAGTGTAGCAAAATTATCTTCAACGAAGGGAAGAATTCCTTCCGCCACGGGTTGTAGCTGGCGGGTAAGATAGTGTTCGTAATCCAGCGGCGACTGCTGGTAATCCAGGGGCTCGGGGCCGTTAACAGTCCAGACATATTTTATGGCGCCGCGATTCTGATACTGTGCCGGACGACCCTGCTTCAGGTTTTGTTCATCCGCCAGCCGGGCGGCGCGAACGTGCGGCGGGATGTTACGTTGGTACTCATGTAAAGGGCGACGCAGACGCTTACGATAAACCAGCTGCGCGTCCAGTTCGCCCGCCATCAGTTTATCGATAGTCTCACGCACATAGTCTTGATAAGGTTCATTGCGAAAAACACGCAGATACAGCTCCTGTTGAAAGCGCTGCGCCAGCGGCGTCCAGTCGGTCCGCACCGTTTCCAGACCTTTAAATACCATGCGCTGGCTGTCGCCTTCCTGAATCAGGCCCGCGTAGCGTTTTTTACTGCCAGTATCCGCGCCGCGGATGGTCGGCATCAGAAAACGGCAAAAGTGGGTTTCAAACTCCAGCTCCAGCGCGCTGGTCAAATTTTGCTGTTGTAACGTCTGCGCCCACCATTCGTTCACGTGACGCACCAGCCTGTGCCCGATTTCCGCCGCGTCGGCTTCTGAATGCGCGCGCCGGAGCCAGACGAAAGTGGAATCGGTATCGCCATAAATCACGTCATAACCCTGCGCCTCAATCAGCGCTTTGGTCTGGCGCATAATCGCATGACCGCGCATGGTGATTGACGACGCCAGACGGGGATCGAAAAAGCGACAGGCCGTGGTGCCGAGTACGCCATAAAAGGCGTTCATAATGATTTTAAGCGCCTGCGAGAGCGGTTTATTGCCCTGATGTTTGGCTTCATCGCGCCCGTGCCAGATTTGGCTAACAATTTCCGGCAGGCAGTGCTTTTCTCGTGAAAACCAGGCGTCAAGGAAACCTTCGGTACTGTGTTCCGGATCCGGCTGCGCCATGCCTTCGACCAGCCCGACGGGATCAATCAAAAACGTGCGGATAATCGACGGGTACAGGCTTTTATAATCCAGCACCAGTACTGAATCGTATAATCCGGGTTGTGAATCCATTACGTAGCCGCCGGGACTTGCCAGCGGCGGCACTTCGCCGAGATTGGGCGCGACATAGCCGGCGCGGTGCATTCGCGGAAAGTAAAGATGCCCGAATGCGGCGACCGAACCGCCGTGGCGATCGACCGGCAGGCCGTTGATCGTCGCGCGTTCCAGCAAAAACGGCATGATCTCGGTTTTATGGAAAATGCGCGTGACCAGCTCGCAGTCTTTCAGGTTGTAGGTGGCGAGGGCGGGTTTATCCTGGGCAAAGCGACGATCGATCTCATCCATACGATCCCAGGGATTATCAATGGATTTTCCTTCGCCGAGCAGTTCCTGCGAGACGGCTTCCAGCGAAAAAGACGAAAAATTCCAGAACGCGGATTTAAGCGCGTCGATACCATCGATAATGACTCGCCCTCTGGCCTGGGCGAAAAAAACGCCGTTTTTGAAGCCATGTTCGCGCCACTCCAGTTCGCTATTATCTCGCCCCAGCCGTAAAGGGATACGGTAGCGTTCGGCATGTTTTTGCAGCATACGCAGGTCGAACTGCACCACGTTCCAGCCGATGATGACGTCGGGATCATGCTCGGCAAACCAGGCGTTGAGTTTTTCCAGCAACTGCGGGCGGCTGGCGACATACACAAGCTCGAAGTCCAGTTGGCGGTCATCGCCGTTCGCCGGGCCCAGCATATAAACGGTACGCTGGCCGCAGCCTTCCAGACCAATGCAATACAGCTCGCCGTGTCGCGTGGTTTCGATATCCAGCGAGACCCATTTTAGCGGCGGTCGATAGTCGGGGTGGGGTTTAAGACGCGCATTGCGGATAACGCCGTTGCGCATCTCGCCATCTACCCAAACGGGCGACGTAATAAAACGTTCCATCAGGTAACGTTCCGGCGGGCGGACATCCGCTTCATAAACGGTGACGCCGTTTTCGCGCAGCAGTTTCTCCATCCGCATAAGCTGGCGGTGAGTACGGCAATACAGACCGGAGACCGGCTGACGATGAAAGTCTCGCAGCTGGAGCGGCGTCAGGCGATAGTCTTTTTCCGCCTGTAGCAGCGAGGCGGCGCGGGAGGTCTGGCTGGTCGGAATAAACGCCACGGACTCTTGCGGCGCCAGCGTCGCCTGCACAGGACCGTTGTCTGTCGCCAGCCAGAAAGAGACCTCCGTCCCTTGCGGCGTATCCCGCCAGTGCCGGGTTAAAATGAAACCTGCCTGCGCCACGATGATTACCTGTCTAAAAAATTCACGCTAATTATAACCTGTTTTAGGGGGTAATACTGTTATTTTGTACAGGCATATAACGTAAAAGCCGATATCCGCTGTAATAAAATGTTTCTCGCAGTAAGAAGCGGGTTTGCGCCCACCAGGATTTATAGCGGGTGGATCGCGTGGGTGATGAGCGGCTATCGATACCATTATCCTGAGCGATAGTTTTCAGACGCAGCATATGCAGCGGATCGCTGACCAGTAACGCTGTGCGCCATTGTTGTTGTCGCAGTATCTGTTTTGCGTAACGAATATTTTCGCGCGTCACGGTAGAGCGCTCTTCAATAAAAATCGCCTTAGCCGGAATCCCTTTTTCCAGAACGTATTGACGGGCTATCGCCGCGTCGGAAACCGTTGCGCCAGCGCCGTAGCCGCCGGTTAATACCAACGCGCGGACAATGTGTTGTTGGTAAAGCCAGATGGCATGATCCAGTCTGGCCTGAAAAACGGGAGAAGGCGTTTTTCCGCTAACGCCTGCTCCTGCGACAATCGCGCAGTCAGCTACGCGCGTCTGGTTTTGCTGACTGAACTGATAAATAGCGATAGCGTTATGGATAAACACCATGGCCATAATGAGAATGATGCCTGCCGCGATTCTGATGATGTAGCGATATTTCATGAATGAGTTCGTTCCCCGTGACGGGTGTAATGGATATTTTAACGATAAAAGGGCTTTTAGCGTCAGATATTTTTGCTGACGTATATTTATCAATATATACCCAAAATAATTCGAGTTGCTTAAAGGCGGCAAGGGAGTGAGGCCCCAGGAGCATAGATAACTATGTGACTGGGGTGAGCGACAAATCTGCCGGGAGCAGATTTGAACGTCGCGTGCGACGGCCCGTCAGGGCAAGGCCCATGGATGGGCCGAGTAATCCGTAGCCAACACATAAGCAACTCGAAGTATGAAGGGTATAATGATGCTGGTGTAGACAGCAGATATAATTATCCTATAACTGCTAATTTTGAATCATGTTTATTTACAATTTTTACCCATGTATTAGCTGTTTTGTGTCAAGTCTGTTTTCATACATTCAGTATTTTCAGAAAGGCGCTTGTTCGAATCTGTTACTTATTTCTCGGATTAACAAAAAAGCGATATTTTTTGTTTGTTTTAATTAATGAAAAGTGTAACAATTTCATTTGGAACATCCGTACCGTCAGGTAGAAATATAATATTCCAATTGGCCGCTATGGTTAAATAAAAATGGATTACAGTGCGAATTCGTCGGGAACTCTCTGCATAATTTAATTTTTATTTTAGAATATAATTTTATTTTGACTTTCGGGTGCGGGTGTTTTTATCAAAATTTGTGGTATTCAGGAATGATCTTTTATGAATGTGAGTATGCAGGCGCGTCTGGTAGGGAGCGACCGTTATCTTTTCGTCAATACTCAACGCGCTAACCCTTCCATAAAAACCGTGAGTCGATTTTTTGAGTATAAAACATGGACAGAACAGATTTGGCGTACCGAGATTATTGAAAACGGCAATGCTTTTTTTCACTGGCAAGGACACGACAGAAAAAACGGACATCGGGATACCATTATTAACTATCTGTTAAATGGGCAACGCTGGCAGTCAACAATCGAGGATTATATTTTCTTCCATGCGCTGGAAGGAAAAGTGTTGCAGGGATATTATGACAATATTATTGAATATGTGAGTTCTGATCATTACGTCTATCAAAGCGCATTTGCTGAATATATCACCGACCAGATTCATCAACGCGCCCCCAATGGGACGCGTTTTTAGAGGCATTACTGCCCGTAATAGGCTTTTGCGCCGTGTTTGCGTAGATAGTGTTTATCCAGCAGGGATTGCTGCATGTCGGGCAACTGCGGCGCAAGCTGGCGGCAGAAGATCCCCATATAGGCCACTTCTTCCAGCACGATGGCGTTATGCACTGCATCCTCGGCATTTTTACCCCAGGCAAACGGGCCGTGCGAATGGACAAGCACGCCGGGCATTTGAGCGGCGTCAATGCCTTGTTTTTCAAAGGCTTCAACAATGACATTGCCCGTTTCCCATTCATACTCGCCATTAATTTCCGCCTCGGTCATTTTGCGAGTGCAGGGAATCGTACCGTAGAAATAGTCGGCGTGGGTGGTGCCCGTCGCCGGAATCGGCTGACCCGCCTGCGCCCAGATAGTCGCGTGGCGCGAATGGGTGTGTACGATGCCGCCGATAGTCGGAAATGCCTGGTACAACAGACGGTGGGTTGGCGTATCGGACGACGGTTTCTTATGACCTTCAACGACTTCACCGGTCTCCAGGCTGACCACCACCATATCGTCAGCGGTCATGACGCTATAATCGACGCCGGACGGCTTAATCACCAGTACGCCGCGTTCGCGATCGACGGCGCTGACGTTACCCCAGGTAAGGGTGACCAGGTTGTGTTTTGGCAGCGCCAGATTGGCTTCCAGTACCTGGCGTTTGAGATCTTCTAACATTGTTTTCTCCCTGCCGGATGGCGCTTCGCTTATCCGGCCTACGAGCGACGGTGTGCCGGATGGCGACATAAATGCCTTATTCGGCCTACAGGACCGTAGGCCCGGTAAACGCAGTGCCACCGGGCATTCAGACTCCACTTTTAGCGTTTTAAACCGTAATACACCTCGTTCCAGCGCAGCGCGTCCTTAAAGGCCGGCAGACGGGTATCGTTATCAATCACCGCGATTTCGATATCGTGTATTTCTGCAAACTGGCGCATATCGTTCAGATCCAGCGCGTGGCTGAAGACGGTATGGTGCGCGCCGCCAGCCAGAATCCACGCTTCGGAGGCGGTCGGCAGATCCGGCTGCGCCTTCCACAGCGCGTTAGCCACCGGCAGTTTCGGCAGGGAGTGCGGCGTTTTTACGGTGTCAATGCAGTTGACCAGCAGGCGATAACGATCGCCGAGGTCGATCAGGCTGGCGACGATCGCCGGGCCGGTTTGGGTATTGAAAATCAAACGCGCCGGATCTTCCTTGCCGCCAATGCCGAGGTGCTGGACGTCGAGGATCGGTTTCTCTTCCACCGCGATGGACGGACACACCTCCAGCATGTGCGAGCCGAGCACCAGATCGTTGCCTTTCTCGAAGTGGTAGGTGTAATCCTCCATA
This sequence comes from Salmonella sp. SAL00672, assembly GCF_046552175.1. Lineage (NCBI taxonomy): Bacteria > Pseudomonadati > Pseudomonadota > Gammaproteobacteria > Enterobacterales > Enterobacteriaceae > Salmonella > Salmonella sp. SAL00672. Next base: position 51,916 of record NZ_JBGDUQ010000006.1, read on the forward strand.
AATGAGGTGCCGCCCTGCAGACCGGTTGACATCACTTTCATAATGCGAAGCAGAGCGGCGGTTTTCCAGTCGCCTTCGCCCGCAAAGCCGTAGCCCTGTTGCATAAGACGCTGTACGGCCAGACCCGGGAGTTGTTTCAGGCCGTGCAAATCTTCAAATGTCGTCGTAAAGGCGTGGAAGCCGCCCTGTTCCAGGAAACGCTTCATACCGAGTTCAATACGCGCCGCCTCCCGCACGTTCTGGCGTTTATCGCCGTGGATTTGGGTAGCGGGCGTCAGGGTATAGCTGCTTTCATACTCGTCAATCAGAGCGTTGATATCGCCGTCGCCGATAGAATTCACCACCTGCACCAGATCGCCGACCGCCCAGGTATTGACCGAAAAGCCAAATTTGATTTGCGCGGCCACTTTATCACCGTCAGTCACTGCGACTTCACGCATATTGTCGCCGAAGCGGCAGACTTTTAGCTGGCGGGTATCCTGTTTAGAGACCGCCTGGCGCATCCAGGCGCCGATACGCGTATGGGCCTCTTTATCCTGCCAGTGACCAGTGACGACCGCGTGCTGCTGACGCATCCGCGCGCCGATAAAACCGAACTCACGACCGCCGTGCGCAGTCTGGTTCAGGTTCATAAAGTCCATATCGATGCTGTCCCACGGCAGGGCGGCGTTAAATTGGGTATGGAATTGCAGTAGTGGTTTGTTAAGGATACTCAGCCCGTTGATCCACATTTTGGCCGGGGAGAAGGTGTGCAGCCAGACCACCAGCCCCGCGCAGCGATCGTCATAATTGGCGTCACGACAAATGGCGGTAATCTCATCCGGCGAGGTGCCCAGCGGTTTTAATACCAGTTTACATGGCAGTTTGGCTTCGGTATTCAGCGCGTTGACCACATGCTCGGCATGTTGGGTGACCTGGCGCAGGGTTTCTGCGCCATACAAATGCTGGCTGCCAATCACAAACCATACTTCATAATTATCAAAAATCGTCATTGTCGTGTCCTTAATGAGTCAGGATTGCCTGATTGGCCGGGGTCGTTGGCGCCGGCGCGGCAGTCGGAAGATAATGTTGTTCTGCGCTTAGCGCCCACTGCTGGTAGCGGCGGTAAAGCTGTTCGAGGCGTTGCGCCTGTTCAGGGCGGGGACGCAGAGTGCGTTCTACCGCGCTTGCCATGCTTTGCTGGGCGGCAGGAATATCGGCATGGACTTTCGCAGCGACGGCGGCAAAGATAGCGGCGCCTAATGCGCAACACTGGTCGGAAGCGACGATCTGCAACGGACGATTCAGTACGTCGCAGCAGACCTGCATAATGACCTGATTTTTACGGGCGATGCCGCCAAGCGCCATCACGTTATTGACCGCGATACCTTGATCGGTAAAACACTCCTGAATGGCGCGCGCGCCGAAGGCGGTCGAGGCGACCAGACCGCCAAACAGCGCTGGCGCGTCGGTGGCGAGATTGAGATCGGTAATGACGCCTTTCAGACGCTGATTAGCGTTTGGCGTGCGGCGACCGTTAAACCAGTCGAGCACCACCGGCAGGTGATCCAGGGACGGATTTTTCGCCCAGGCGTCGGTGAGCGCTGGCAGTAGCTGCTTCTGGCTGGCGTTAATCTGGGCTTTCAGTTCCGGGTGCTGCGCGGCAAGTTGCTCCAGCGGCCAGCTCAACACGCGGCTAAACCAGGCGTAGATATCGCCGAAAGCAGATTGCCCCGCTTCCAGACCGATAAAGTTCGGCACCACGCTGCCATCAACCTGACCGCAAATGCCTTTCACGGCGCGATCCCCGACGCTCTGTTTATCCGCAATCAGAATGTCGCAGGTAGACGTGCCGATGACTTTTACCAGCGTATTGGACTGTGCGCCCGCGCCGACCGCGCCCATGTGGCAGTCGAACGCGCCGCCGGAAATCACTACGCTTTCCGGCAAGTCGAGGCGCTGCGCCCATTCGGCGCACAGGGTGCCCACGGGCAGATCGGCGGTGAAGGTTTCGCTAAATAACGGGTAGTGCAGATGACGGTTAATGCACGGATCGAGTTCATCAAAGAAGCTCGCGGGCGGCAGACCGCCCCAGCTTTCATGCCACAGTGTTTTGTGCCCGGCGCTGCAGCGGCCACGGCGGATATCCTGCGGGCGAGTGGTGCCGGAAAGCAGCGCCGGCACCCAGTCACACAGTTCAATCCACGAGACGGCGGCCTGCGCGACGGCGCTATCCTGGCGGGTAACGTGCAGAATCTTCGCCCAGAACCATTCGCTGGAGTAAATGCCGCCAATATAGCGGGAGTAGTCGACCTTGCCTGGCTTATGGCACAGACGAGTGATTTCGTCGGCCTCTTCCACGGCGGTGTGATCTTTCCACAGCACAAACATCGCATTCGGGTTCTCGGCGAACTCCGGACGCAGCGCCAGGACGTTACCGTCGGCGTCAATCGGCGCTGGCGTAGAGCCGGTGCTGTCAACGCCAATGCCAACGACATTTGCGCGTTGCGCGGCGCTTAATTGTGCCAGAACGGCTTTCAGCGCGGCCTCCATTGACTCCATGTAGTCGCGCGGATGATGACGGAACTGGTTGTTCGGGCCGTCGCAATAACGGCCTTCTTGCCAGCGCGGATACCACTCTACGCTGGTGGCGATCTCGTCGCCGGTGGCGCAGTCCACTGCCAGAGCGCGCACTGAATCACTGCCAAAATCGAGGCCAATTGCAATTGCCATCGTCTTACTCCATCCAGAAAAACAGGTATGGAGAAACAGTAGAGAGTCGCGGCAAAAACCGTCAGGCAGGATCCGCTAATCTTATGGACAAAAATGCTAATGCTTTGCAAAGTGTGACGCTGTGCAAATATTCAATGTGGACATTCCAGCCATAGTTATAGACACTTCTGTTACTTAATTTTATCGCCTGAACTGTACGCTTTTGTTACAAAGCGCTTTTCACAAGCGGGGTTGATACGTGCTTTCATCAAGCGCAAGGCCTTGCGGAGACGTAAGCACTGTTGTCCTGGTCAATATGGACAATTTGTTTCTTCTCTGAACATCGGGGGGTAGAGAAATCATGGCTGAAACGCAAAATGATCCGCTATTGCCGGGATATTCATTTAATGCCCATTTGGTCGCCGGACTGACGCCAATTGAAGCGAATGGATATCTGGATTTTTTTATCGATCGTCCGTTGGGCATGAAGGGATATATTCTTAACCTGACCATCCGCGGAGAGGGCGTCATTAATAATAATGGCGAGCAGTTTGTCTGTCGGCCTGGCGATATATTATTGTTTCCGCCGGGCGAGATTCATCACTATGGACGGCATCCGGATGCCAGCGAGTGGTATCACCAGTGGGTTTATTTCCGGCCTCGCGCCTACTGGCAGGAGTGGCTGACCTGGCCGACAATCTTTGCTCAGACAGGATTTTTCCGCCCGGACGAGGCGCGCCAGCCGCATTTCAGCGAACTGTTCGGGCAGATCATCAGCGCCGGGCAAGGGGAAGGCCGCTATTCTGAGCTACTGGCGATCAATCTGCTGGAGCAGTTGTTGCTCAGACGTATGGCGGTAATTAATGAGTCGTTGCACCCGCCGATGGATAGCCGTGTGCGCGATGCCTGCCAGTATATCAGCGACCATCTGGCGGACAGTCATTTTGATATCGCCAGCGTCGCCCAGCATGTCTGCCTGTCGCCCTCCCGGTTATCGCATCTGTTCCGCCAGCAGTTAGGCATTAGCGTATTGAGTTGGCGCGAAGATCAGCGTATCAGCCAGGCGAAACTCCTGCTTAGCACCACGCGAATGCCGATAGCGACCGTTGGGCGCAATGTTGGATTTGACGATCAGCTCTATTTTTCTCGGGTATTTAAAAAATGCACCGGGGCAAGTCCTAGCGAGTTCAGGGCCGGATGTGAATAAAAAGTGAATGATGTGTCCACAAAGATGTCATAAGCCGTAACTATTCGGATAATTGACGGCTTGACGAAGGGGGACGGGGTAAGCAGAATCCCTGCTTCATCACGCTGACGGACACACTATGCAAGCACTGCTGGAACACTTTATCACCCAATCCACTCTGTATTCGCTTATCGCCGTGTTGCTGGTCGCCTTCCTGGAATCGCTGGCGCTGGTGGGGTTGATTTTACCCGGCACGGTACTGATGGCGGGGCTGGGCGCGCTTATCGGCAGCGGCGAGCTCAATTTTTGGCATGCCTGGCTGGTGGGTATTATCGGCTGTCTGATGGGCGACTGGATTTCGTTCTGGCTGGGGTGGCGCTTTAAAAAGCCGCTACACCGCTGGTCTTTTATGAAAAAGAACAAGTCGCTGCTGGATAAAACCGAACACGCGCTGCATCAGCACAGTATGTTCACGATCCTGGTCGGACGTTTTGTCGGTCCGACGAGGCCGCTGGTGCCGATGGTGGCAGGGATGCTGGATCTTCCCGTGGCGAAATTTATTGGGCCGAACTTGATTGGCTGTTTGCTGTGGCCGCCGTTTTATTTCCTGCCGGGCATTCTGGCGGGAGCGGCAATCGATATTCCTTCCGATATGCAGAGCGGAGATTTCAAATGGCTGCTGCTGGCGACGGCGTTGCTGCTGTGGGTCGGAGGCTGGCTATGCTGGCGGCTGTGGCGCAGCGGCAAAGCGGCAGTCGATCGTTTAACCGCGTATTTCCCCCGCAGCCGTTTGCTGTATCTGGCGCCGTTGACGCTCGGGATCGGCGTGGTCGCGCTGGTGGTGCTGGTTCGCCACCCGCTGATGCCGGTATATATCGATATTCTGCGCAAAGTTGTGGGTTACTAACGATTCCTTTGCCGGATGGCAGCTTCGCCTTATCCGGCCTACAAAATATGGGATTTGATGCCCAATAGCGCTGAGGCGCTGGCTTGACCGCTTAGTAGCTCGTCTGTTTTGCCTTGCCACGCGATACGCCCGTCGGCGACGACGATTGACCGGGGCGCAATTCGCGCCGCATCTTCCACGCTGTGCGAGACCATCAACAGCGTGAGCTGTCGCTCGCGGCAGATATCGCTGACCAACGTCAGCATCTCCTGACGCAGCGCGGGATCGAGCGCGGAGAACGGTTCATCCAGCAGCAGTACCGGCTGTTCACGTACCAGGCAGCGCGCCAGCGCTACCCGCTGACGCTGGCCGCCGGACAGTTCGCCCGGTAAACGCGTCATCAGACTCTCAATGCCCATCTGATGTGCGATAGCGTCCCGTTTTTCCCGCTGGCTGGCGTTGAGCGTTAACCCAGGATTTAGCCCCAGACCGATATTTTGCTGCACATTCAGGTGGCTGAATAAATTATTCTCCTGAAACAGCATTGAGACCGGACGGCGTGAGGGCGGCGTAAGCGTATGATCTTCGCCGGCAATCAGTAGCGTACCGCTGGCAGGCGCAAGAAAACCGGCAATTAAATTCAACAACGTGCTTTTCCCCGCGCCGCTGGGGCCAAGAATCGCCACCTGCTCGCCGCGTTCTACCGCCAGCGTAAAACGCATCGGCAAATGATGGTAAAGCCAGGTGATATCAATCAGTTTTAGCATGTCGGCCCGGTAGTTTCTCTATGAGGGTAAATAACGTAAAACAGAGCAGCAACAGTATCAGCGCGGTCACCGCGCCGTCCTGGCTGCGGTAGGAGCCGATCTGCTGATACAGATAAAACGGCAGCGTGCGGAAATTGTCATTGCCGAAAAGCGCGACGACGCCAAAATCACCGATAGAAAGTACGCAGGCAAACGCCAGCGCCTGCGCCAGCGGACGTTTCAGCGCCCGCAGTTCCACGACCTTTAACCGCGACCAGCCTTCAATTCCTAATGACTGGCACAGCATTCCATAACGGGCGGTAATATCGCGCATTGGGTTTTCCAGGACTTTTAGCGCGTAGGGGATTGCCATCAGCGCATTGGTGAAAATCACGATGCCGTCGGCGGATTCCGGTAAGCCAATGCTGTTATTGAGCAGTAAAAAGAAGCCTGTCGCCAGTACGATCCCCGGCATCGCGAGGATCAACATCCCGCTGAGTTCCAGCGTTTGTCCGGCGAATAGTTGCTGGCGTTGGCGTAGCTCGCGGCTACTCCACAGCAGCATCATGGTCAGCACCACACACAGAACGCCCGCCGCCAGCGCAATACGTAGCGATGTCCAGACAGCCTGCCACAGAATGGGTTGCGCCAGCACCTCCGGCAGGCTGCGGTTGACGCCATCGACCACCACGGCGACCAGCGGCGGAAGCAGCATCAGCAGCGCCAGCACGATTAATAAGGCGTCCGTCAGACGGCTGTGGAGACGATCGTCAGGATCGCGCCAGCCCTGCGTCAGCGTCATCCCCGGCGCAATCGCTTTGCTCAACCGTTGGCTTAGCAGTACCAGCGCCAGGCAGCAGACCATCTGGATTAATGCCAGCATCGCCGCGCGGGCGGGATCGTAGTCATAACTGAGCGCCTGAAAGATAGCCAGTTCGATAGTGGTGGCCTGCGGGCCGCCGCCGAGCGACAGAACCGTTGCGAAACTGGCGAAGCAGAGCATAAAAATCAGCGCCGCGACGGGCGGAATTTGGCGGCGTAGCCACGGCCATTCGACAAAACGGAAAAAATACCAGCCGCGCATACCGAGCTGGGCGGCGAGCTGGCGCTGCTCGCCGGGAATGCTTTCCAACGATTGCAGCAACAAACGGCTCGCCATTGGCAGGTTAAAAAAGACGTGCGCCAGTAAAATGCCCTGCAAGCCGTAGGGGGAGAATGTCCACTGAAGCCCCAGCATCTGCCACAGCGAGGCCAGCCAGCCCTGACGGCCATACACGCTAAGAATACCGAACACGGCAACCAGTACCGGCAGAATCAGCGTCATGGCGCACAGACGCAGCAGCGCCAGACGTCCAGGAAAACGGCGTCGATAAAGCGCGCGGGCGAGAAAAACCGCCGGGACCACAGACAGCACTGCGGACAGAAACGCCTGCCAGAATGAGAAGCGCACCACATGCCACAGATAGCTATCCCGCCAGATTGTCGACCACGCGCCCGACGGCGCGTTCAGCCAAAGCGCCAGAAAGGCCGCCAGCGAGACGGTTATCATCAGCGCGGCGGCGCACAGCCCCGGAATCAGCCAGCCGGGAATTAACGGCTGACGGCGCGTTGCCATTCGCTAATCCATGCCTGGCGTTGTGCTGCCACTTGTTGCGGCGTGAATTCCAGCGTTGTGGCGGGTTTGGCCAATGATTCAAACCCTGCGGGTAAGGCGACGTCCGCTACCGGGTACATCCAGTTGCCGGTGGGTATGGCGTTCTGAAACGCCGGAGAAACCATAAATTTGAGGAATTTCTCCGCCAGTTCCGGCTGCTTACTGGCGACGGTACGCGCCGCGACTTCTACCTGTAAGTAATGGCCTTCGCTGAAGTTCGCGGCGGCGTAATTGTCCTTCTTCTCTTCAATAATGTGATACGCCGGAGAGGTGGTGTAACTGAGCACCAAATCGCTTTCACCTTTCAGAAATAAACCGTAGGCCTCGCTCCAGCCTTTCGTCACCGTCACCGTTTTGGCCGCCAGTTTTTGCCAGGCCTGCGGCGCGTTATCGCCATAGACTTTGCGCATCCACAGTAACAGCCCCAGCCCTGGCGTACTGGTACGCGGGTCCTGATAAATCACCCGCCATTTTTGATCGCTCTCGACCAGTTCTTTCAGGCTTTTCGGCGGATTTTTCAGCTTGCTTTTATCGTAGACAAAGGCGAAATAGCCGTAATCGAACGGCACAAATGTGTCGTTTTTCCAGCCGCCGGGCACCTTGACCGCCTCATTCGCCACGCCGCTTTTGGCAAAGAGTTTAGTTTGCGTGGCCGCTTCCAGCAGATTGTTGTCCAGCCCCAACACCACATCGGCTTTGCTGTTCTTCCCCTCCATCCGCAGGCGGTTGAGCAGTGAAACGCCATCCTCCAGCGCCACCAGTTTCAGCTCGCAGTTGCAATCGGCTTCAAACGCTTTTTTCACCGCCGGGCCTGGCCCCCAGTCGGCGGCGAACGAGTCGTAGGTATAGACGGTGAGAACGGGTTTGGCGAAAGCAGGCGCCGCGCACAGGAGTAAAAGCGGAAGATATTTTTTTAACACTTTGCACCTCAGTTAAAGAGTGGCAAAGGACTTGAGAGGTAACCTCAAATCCCTTCGCCGGCATTATCCGGATCAGGTTCGACGGGTATTTTCTCAGCGCGCGCATGAGCGCGGCACCCCGTTGAGTTCGGCGTTAGTGTAGTGATTTTGTTGCCGGGCAGCAATCAAGAGCTGGCGTTAAGGATCTGGCGGCGCAAACCACGCCGATTTAAAATCAAACCAGCCGAGGGTATTCATGCGCAGCCCGCGCATACTGCGTTGTCCCTGGATAATCAGCCAGTGGTGGATCAACGGCACAATCGCTTTGTTGGCCAGCAGTTGCTGGCACCAGTTCGCCAGGTTCATCTCGCCAGCGCGCCACTGCGCGGCGTCGTCCTGCCAGTCGCGCGGAATGCAGTTCTGCAAGAGTGGTACTTCGCACAGGTGCGCGAACAGCGAGAAATCCAGCGGCAGCGTAAAGTTAGCGCTATTGAGCCAGATATCGCTTTCGATCTCGCCGGCGTGCCATTGATCGTAGTCGATCTCCTGAATATGCAGATGCACCTGATGCTCAGCCAGAAGCGCGCTCATGATACGGGCGATAACCCGGTGCTCAATGTGTTCGCGATAGAAGGTCAGCGTGAGGGTTTCCAGACCGGCGGGTTTTTCGCCCGGGCCTGGGCGGGCGTGATGCCAGCGCGGTAAAAGCCCATAGGCCGGGAACCAGAGCTGCTGTAGCGGTTCATCGGCATGATAGAGTAAATTGGTGGGGGAGAGGACGTGGCTTACCCATTCTCTGACCTGCGGATGCGCGCCGCGCGGCGTTCTGGCGTCGAATAGCAGGTAATAGCACCCCTCTTCCAGTCGGCTTTCTATCGCTTTTTCACCGCCTTGTATCGGCCCTTCCAGCATCAAGCCGCAGGCCGGTTCTTCACTGATATCCGGCAGTACCCAGACGTTCACTTCGTCTATCAACGCCCGATAGCCGAAGTAATCATCAAAGGCGAGTATCTTGAGCTGGTTTGGCGTATTACGCCGCACGGCATAAGGCCCGGTGCCGATAGGGTGGCTGGCGAAATTAGCCAGCGTTTCCCACTCCCGCGGCAAAATCATCGCCGGGACCTGGCCCAGCAGCCACGGCAACCAGCGATCCGGCTGGGAAAGATGAATATCCAGCGTCCACGCGGTAGGGGAGTCTATCTTTGTGATGTGCGAGTAAAGCGGAAGCGTATTGATACGCGTCAGCGAGGCGATGACATCTTCCATCTCCAGCTCGCGGCCATGATGAAAATGAATGCCGGGGCGCAGGTAGAAGCGCCACAGTAAAGGGGAAATTTGCTGCCAGTGGTGCGCAATGTCCGCTTCCAGTTCCCCGTTTTCCTCATTTACCCGCGTGAGCGAACTGAAAATTTGCCGGGCAATATGAGTTTCCGAGCGACGTAATGCGGTTCCCGGCAGGAGATTGTGCATCGGACGATAGTAAAGAACCCGCAGAATATGCCGCCCCTGGCGGAAGCTGCGTCCCAGATGGGAAATCAGCATTTGCCTGACAGCGCTTTTATCGCCGACCAGTTGTACCAGTTGATCGATTCGATCTTGTTCCAGCAGGTCTTCCGCCCGCTGCTGTTGCAGCGCCAGTCCGGTATACAGGAACGTCAGACGCGAACGCTTTCCGCGTCCGACCTCGGCTTCCCATGTTAGCCAACCGCGCGCCTGCATCGTATTTAGCAGCGTACGCATATGGCGACGCGAACAGTTCAGCAGATCCGCCAGCTCATTAAGCGTGGTGTCTTGCGTTTTACCGTCACAACATTGCCAGAGACGGATAAATTGTTGTTGCAGGCGACCTGAGGGCATAAAAGGGGAACTCCGATGAAAAACTCAGCAATTTTATTATCCCTATATTAGGCCAATAATATCTTTCGATGAAGCAAGAGGAAGAGGTCACTATGCGCCAGTTCTGGTTGAGATATTTTGCCGCGACGGAAAAAACGTCCTGGCTGGCTTGCCTGAGCGCGCCGCAGCGCTTAAAAATGCTCGCGGAACTGATGCAGTGGGAGGCGACCGATTGAAGCCAATTGCAGACATCATGTGTGACTGAGTATTGGTGTAGGCGATAGCCTAAAATCACCCGCCAGCAGATAATATCTGCTGGCTTTTTTTATTTCGGCTGTTTCTGGATGACGACGATGGGACGGCGTCTCAACGGGATTTATGCGGCGGTTTCTGTGGTCACGCAGGTGGTGAGCGGGCGAGTAAAAGACGTATAAAAAATGCCGGAATATCCCCGGCATGAGCGACTGATGAGTAACCCGGAGCTTGATGGCGCTACGCTTATCAGGCCTACAGGATATAGTGGCAACCTGGTGATATTGCATAACCTGTAGGCCCGGTAAGGCGTCAAGGGTTACCGCATAAATGCCGGTTGTTTATTTTCGTAGGCGGCAATCGCGTCTTCGTGCTGCAGCGTCAGCCCAATGCTGTCCAGACCGTTCAACATGCAGTGGCGGCGGAAGTCGTCGATTTTAAAGCTATAGGTTTTATCGCCTGCTTTCACCACCTGTGCTTCCAGATCCACTTCAAAATGAATCCCCGGATTGGCTTTCACCAGAGCAAACAGCTCATCGACCTGTGCGTCGCTCAGGGTTACCGGCAGCAGTTGGTTGTTAAAGCTGTTGCCGTAGAAGATGTCGGCGAAGCTTGGCGCGATCACCACTTTAAAGCCGTAATCGGTCAACGCCCACGGCGCGTGTTCGCGTGAAGAGCCGCAGCCAAAGTTTTCTCGCGCCAACAGAATCGACGCGCCTTGATATTCCGGAAAGTTCAGCACGAATTCCGGATTTGGCTGTTGGCCCTTTTCGTCCAGGAAGCGCCAGTCGTTAAACAGATGGGCGCCAAAACCGGTGCGCGTAACCTTCTGCAAAAACTGTTTAGGGATAATTGCATCGGTATCGACGTTGGCGGCATCCAGTGGGACAACCAGGCCGGTATGCTGGGTAAATTTCTCTGCCATGGTAGTTTCCTTATTTGATGCTGCGAATGTCGGCGAAGTGGCCGGTAACGGCGGCAGCGGCGGCCATCGCCGGGCTAACCAGGTGAGTGCGACCCCCGCGGCCCTGACGGCCTTCAAAGTTACGGTTGCTGGTGGAGGCGCAGCGCTCGCCCGGGTTCAGGCGGTCGTTATTCATGGCCAGGCACATGGAACAGCCTGGTAAGCGCCATTCAAATCCTGCTTCGATAAAGATCTTGTCCAGACCTTCCGCTTCCGCCTGCGCTTTCACCGGACCTGAACCCGGCACCACCAGCGCCTGCACGCCAGGCGCAACTTTGCGCCCTTTGGCGACTTCCGCCGCCGCGCGCAAATCTTCAATACGCGAATTGGTACAAGAGCCGATAAAGACTTTATCAATAGCAACGTCCGTTAACGGTACGCCCGGCTGTAAGCCCATATAAGCCAGCGCTTTTTCGGCGCTGGCGCGCTCAACCGGATCGCTAAAAGAGGCGGGATCGGGGATGATGTCGGTGACGGAAATCACCTGGCCCGGATTCGTGCCCCAAGTCACCTGCGGCGCGATCTCTTCTGCTCGCAGGGTGACGACAGTATCAAAGGTCGCGCCGTCATCGGTTTTCAGCGTTTTCCAGTACTTGACGGCTTCGTCAAAATCGCGGCCCTTCGGCGCGTGCAAACGCCCTTTTACGTAGTTGAAAGTGGTTTCATCCGGGGCGACCAGACCGGCTTTGGCGCCCATCTCAATCGCCATATTGCACAGCGTCATGCGGCCTTCCATACTCAGCGCGCGGATAGCGTCGCCGCAAAATTCAACCACGTGCCCGGTGCCGCCGGCGCTGCCGGTTTTACCGATGATCGCCAGCACGATGTCTTTGGCGGTAATGCCCGGTGCGGCGTTGCCAGTGACTTCAATCTTCATGGTTTTAGCGCGCCCCTGTTTCAGGGTTTGCGTCGCCAGTACATGTTCTACCTCAGAAGTGCCGATGCCGAAGGCCAGCGCGCCAAACGCGCCGTGGGTGGCGGTGTGGGAGTCGCCGCAGACGATGGTCATGCCCGGCAGGGTGACGCCCTGTTCCGGCCCCATCACATGGACGATGCCCTGATATGGGTGATTCAGGTCATACAGCTCGACGCCGAACTCGTTACAGTTCTTAATCAGCTCCTGCATCTGGATACGCGCCATTTCACCTGAAGCATTAATGTCTTTAGTCTGCGTCGAGACGTTGTGATCCATCGTGGCGAAGGTTTTCCCTGGCTGACGTACCGGACGATGGTGCGCGCGCAGACCGTCAAACGCCTGCGGAGAGGTGACTTCATGCACCAGGTGGCGGTCGATGTACAGCAGCGGCGTTTCGTTTGGCGCCTCAAAGACCACGTGGGCATCAAATAATTTTTCGTATAACGTTTTGGCCATGATTACACCCCTTCTGCGACATAGCGGGCGATAATATCGCCCATCTCATCGGTACTGACTGCGGCAGCGCCCCTGGCTAAATCGCCGGTGCGAACGCCCTCTTCTAATGCGCGATTGATCGCCTGTTCAATGGCCGTTGCCGCATCGTTGGCATCCAGGCTGTAGCGCAGCAGCAGCGCCAGCGACAGGATCTGCGCAATTGGGTTGGCGATATTTTTCCCGGCGATATCCGGCGCGGAGCCGCCAGCCGGTTCATACAGGCCAAACCCTTGCTCGTTCAGGCTGGCGGAGGGCAACATCCCCATTGAGCCGGTGATCATGGCGCATTCGTCGGACAGAATGTCGCCGAACAGGTTAGAGCACAGCAGTACGTCAAACTGCGACGGGTCTTTAATCAACTGCATGGTGGCGTTATCGATATACATGTGCGCGAGTTCCACATCGGGATACGTTTTCGCGACATCATTGACGATCTCACGCCACAGGATAGAGCTTTGCAGTACGTTGGCTTTATCAATAGAGGTGACTTTACGGCGGCGTTTACGCGCCGATTCAAAGGCGATACGGGCAATGCGCTCGATCTCAAAGCGGTGATAAACTTCGGTATCAAAGGCTTTTTCGTACTGACCGCTGCCTTCACGGCCTTTTGGCTGTCCGAAATAGATCCCGCCGGTCAGCTCGCGCACGCACAGGATATCGAAACCGTTAGCGGCGATATCGGCGCGCAACGGGCAAAATGCTTCCAGTCCCTGATACAGTTTCGCCGGACGCAGGTTACTGAATAATTTGAAATGCTTGCGCAGCGGCAGCAGGGCGCCGCGCTCTGGCTGGCTTTCCGGGGGCAAATTTTCCCATTTCGGGCCGCCGACGGAGCCAAACAGAACGGCATCCGCCTGTTCACACCCTTCAACGGTGGCTTTCGGCAGTGGATGACCATGATTGTCGATAGCAATACCGCCGACGTCATAGTGGCTGGTGGTAATACGCATATCAAAACGGCTGCGTACCGCATCCATAACTTTCAGGGCTTGCGCCATGACTTCCGGGCCGATGCCGTCGCCCGGCAATACGGCAATATGATAGTTCTTCGACATTACACGGTTTCCTTGTTGTTCTCTTTATTTTGAGCTTTGCGTTGCAATTCTTTTTCAACTTCGGCGGCGCGCCAGATATTGTTCAGTACGTGCACCATCGCTTTGGCGGAGGATTCGACGATATCCGTCGCCAGCCCGACGCCGTGGAAGCGGCGACCATGATGGTTCACGACGATATCGACCTGACCCAGCGCGTCTTTGCCCTGGCCTTTGGCGTTCAGGTCGTATTTAACCAACTCAACGTCGTAGCCAGTGATGCGGTTAATCGCCTGATAGATGGCGTCGACCGGGCCGTTGCCGTTCGCCGCTTCGGCCTTGATCTCTTCACCACAGGCCAGCTTCACGGAAGCGGTGGCGATATCGCTGGAGCCGGACTGCACGCTGAAGTAATCCAGACGGAAATGCTCTGGTTCTTCTTGCTGTTTATTAATAAACGCCAGCGCTTCCAGGTCATAATCGAACACCTGGCCTTTTTTGTCCGCCAGCTTCAGGAACGCGTCGTACAGGTGGTCCATGTTGTAGTCTGTGTCCTTGTAACCCATCTCTTCCATGCGATGTTTCACGGCGGCACGGCCAGAGCGGGAGGTCAGGTTCAGCTGTATCTGATTCAGACCGATGGACTCTGGCGTCATGATTTCATAGTTTTCGCGGTTCTTGAGGACGCCATCCTGGTGGATGCCGGAAGAGTGGGCGAAAGCGCCGCTGCCGACAATCGCTTTGTTGGCCGGGATCGGCATGTTACAGATCTGGCTGACGGTCTGGCTGGTGCGCCAGATTTCGTGGTGATTGATGTTGGTGTGTACGTTCATGATGTCTTTGCGCACTTTAATCGCCATGATCACTTCTTCCAGTGCGCAGTTACCGGCACGTTCTCCGATACCGTTCATCGCGCCTTCAACCTGACGCGCGCCCGCATGTACTGCCGCCAGCGAGTTGCCTACTGCTATCCCTAAATCGTCGTGGGTATGAACGGAGATGATGGCTTTGTCGATATTGGGGACACGTTCATACAGGCCGGAAATGATTCCCGCAAACTCAAACGGCATGGTATAGCCCACGGTATCGGGAATATTAATGGTTCTCGCGCCGGCGTTTATAGCGGCTTCCACCACGCGCGCCAGATCGTCAACAGGCGTCCGGCCAGCATCTTCGCAGGAGAACTCTACGTCATCAGTGTAATTACGCGCCCGCTTAACCATGTATACCGCGCGTTCGATGACCTCATCCAGCGTGCTGCGCAGCTTGGTGGCGATGTGCATTGGCGAGGTGGCGATAAAAGTATGGATGCGAAACGCGTCGGCGACCTTCAGCGCCTGTGCCGCGACGTCGATGTCTTTTTCTACACAACGCGCCAGGGCGCAAACGCGGCTGTTTTTAATGGTGCGGGCGATGGTTTGGACGGATTCAAAATCACCCGGAGAAGAGACCGGGAAGCCCACTTCCATGACATCAACACCCATGCGCTCAAGGGCCAGGGCAATCTGCAGCTTCTCTTTCGCGCTCAGGCTGGCCTGTAACGCTTGTTCGCCGTCGCGTAAGGTCGTATCAAAAATAATGACTTGCTGGCTCATGATGTGGTCCTTGTCTCCAGGGGCGCCTTGCGTCAGGCATAAAAAAACCCGCGCAACGGCGCGGGTTTTGTTTGACTTCGAGCTGACTTAATGTTGAATGCCGCCCACCGGTCTACCGCGCACAATAAATGCGTTGAGTAGTAGTAGCCCAGTGAAACGAACGATATGTGACATTAATTCAGCTCCAGCGAATGCGTTATGCTTTTAGTGGTACTGGATATGCCGTTTAATGTCAACTCTATTTTCTGTCGCCATTGCATTTTGTTGACGATATCCGGATACGTACTTTAGCTAATTGTGCTGGGCTGCGCGTCCAATAAAGGATAAAAGAACGAGTGGACATTCATACTTTTCATTGTTTGAAATATTTAGGCATTTTTGTTTGCAAATTGGTTAGGGGAATGGCCTGTTAAAGGTATGCTAAAGGTTTGGTTTATCTTTTTGATTTGTTTTATATTTTAACAAATAACCTTGTTTACTTAATGGATAAGGATAAAGTTATTGATAAATTAATGTTAACTTTTTAGCTATTAATAATATAAACATTTAATTGAAACTTAAATGATCATTCACTTGGTGTATGATTGTGTATTCGCCATAGTTATGGTTATATTGCTTGCGTAATTTAAACATTATGAATCGCAATGGTGTGACTCAGGACACATTACGCTTGCGCTGGCATTCTATTTGTCTCTGTCAGCGTCTTTATGTTTTCCGAATTTTAACGCTTTCCCTTTTTCTTATTTTATATGCATGGTAAATCATATTTTCAGGAATTATTTCTGCCTTCAGCCAGAAAAAGGGAGTTAAGCGTGACAGTGGAGTTAAATATGCCAGAGGTCAAAACCGAAAAGCCGCATCTTTTAGATATGGGCAAACCACAGCTTCGCATGGTTGATTTGAACCTATTGACCGTGTTCGATGCGGTAATGCAAGAGCAGAATATTACGCGCGCCGCCCACACGCTGGGAATGTCGCAGCCTGCGGTCAGTAACGCCGTAGCGCGTCTGAAGGTTATGTTTAATGACGAACTTTTTGTTCGATATGGACGAGGAATTCAGCCGACTGCCCGTGCATTTCAGTTATTTGGTTCAGTCCGTCAGGCGTTACAATTGGTGCAAAATGAATTGCCGGGATCGGGGTTTGAGCCGACCAGCAGCGAACGTGTATTCAATCTTTGCGTGTGCAGTCCGCTGGATAATATCCTGACGTCACAGATTTATAATCGTGTAGAAAAAATTGCGCCAAATATTCATGTCGTTTTTAAAGCGTCGTTGAATCAGAATACTGAGCATCAGTTACGCTATCAGGAAACCGAGTTCGTTATTAGTTATGAAGAATTCCGTCGTCCTGAGTTTACCAGCGTACCGCTATTTAAAGATGAAATGGTTTTAGTCGCCAGCCGAAAACACCCGCGTATTAGCGGCCCGCTACTGGAAGGCGATGTTTATAATGAACAACATGCGGTTGTTTCTCTCGATCGTTATGCGTCATTTAGTCAGCCGTGGTATGACACGCCGGATAAACAGTCGAGCGTGGCTTATCAGGGCATGGCGCTTATCAGCGTTCTGAACGTGGTTTCGCAGACGCATTTGGTCGCTATTGCCCCGCGCTGGCTGGCGGAAGAGTTTGCGGAATCGCTGGATCTGCAAATATTGCCGTTGCCTTTAAAACTGAATAGCCGGACATGCTACCTTTCCTGGCATGAAGCGGCTGGGCGTGATAAAGGGCACCAATGGATGGAAGATTTATTAGTTTCTGTTTGTAAGCGATAAAACCGGGCAGAATAAATCAGAAACAAATTCTGGTTTATTCTGCTTTTTAGCGTATATAAAAAATTTTATGCTGAATTAACGGTGAGCGATTCTTTTCGTCGTTGTGAAAAATAGATGAATTGCTGTAAGTCTGCATTTATAAGCGATTATTTATTACCTGGTGTGATTCAGACGGAGTATTTCTCCATTTCTTCTCTTCTTGCCTCCTGATTATTCTAACCTTCCCCATCTTTACGTCATTCCACCCAATTGCCAGGCGTGATAGCGAGCGGTTAAGGTGTCCGTCAAACCGTGATGACAGGTATAAAGTGGAGGCAAGCCGTGGAGATGTTGTCTGGAGCCGAGATGGTCGTCCGATCGCTTATCGATCAAGGCGTAAAGCAGGTGTTCGGCTATCCTGGAGGCGCAGTGCTTGATATTTATGATGCGCTACATACCGTTGGAGGGATCGATCATGTGCTGGTGCGTCATGAGCAGGCCGCGGTGCATATGGCGGATGGCCTGGCGCGAGCCACTGGCGACGTTGGCGTGGTGCTGGTGACTTCCGGACCGGGAGCGACCAATGCGATTACCGGGATTGCTACGGCCTATATGGATTCCATTCCGCTGGTGATTCTTTCCGGCCAGGTCGCCACCTCATTGATTGGCTATGATGCCTTTCAGGAGTGCGACATGGTGGGGATTTCCCGACCGGTGGTCAAACATAGCTTCCTGGTCAAACAGACGGAAGATATTCCCCTGGTGCTTAAAAAGGCCTTCTGGCTGGCGGCAAGCGGACGTCCTGGGCCGGTGGTCGTGGATTTGCCGAAAGATATTTTGAATCCGGCGAAAAAAATGCCGTATGCCTGGCCGGAGACGGTCAGTATGCGCTCTTACAATCCCACAACATCAGGACATAAAGGACAAATTAAGCGTGCCTTGCAAACGCTGGCGTCGGCAAAAAAGCCGGTGGTCTACGTTGGGGGAGGGGCGATAAGCGCGGCCTGCTATGCGCCGTTGCGCCACATCATTGAAACCTTTAACCTGCCGGTGGTCTCTTCATTAATGGGACTGGGCGCGTTTCCTGCTACTCATCGCCAGTCGTTAGGAATGCTGGGAATGCATGGCACTTATGAAGCCAATATGACCATGCATAACGCCGACGTGATTTTCGCTGTTGGCGTACGATTTGACGACCGCACGACGAATAATCTCGCTAAATATTGTCCGAACGCGACGGTATTACACATCGACATTGACCCGACGTCCATATCCAAAACGGTTAACGCTGATATCCCGGTGGTGGGCGATGCCCGCCTGGTACTGGAACAAATGCTGGAGCTACTGGCGCAGGATGCGCCGTCTCAGCCGCAGGATGATATTCGCGACTGGTGGCAGCAGATAGAGAGCTGGCGCGCCCGTCAGTGCCTGAAATATGACGCGGAAAGCGAAAGCATTAAACCCCAGGCGGTGATTGAAACCCTCTGGCGTCTGACGAAGGGCGACGCTTACGTGACGTCCGATGTAGGACAACACCAGATGTTTGCCGCCCTCTATTACCCGTTCGATAAGCCACGTCGCTGGATTAATTCCGGCGGGCTCGGCACGATGGGTTTTGGCCTACCGGCTGCGCTGGGCGTTAAAATGGCCCTGCCGAAAGAAATGGTGGTCTGCGTGACCGGCGATGGCAGTATACAGATGAACATTCAGGAGCTGTCGACAGCCTTACAGTATGAACTGCCGGTACTGGTTCTGAACCTGAACAACCGTTATCTGGGGATGGTAAAACAGTGGCAGGATATGATCTATTCCGGTCGCCATTCTCAGTCTTATATGCAGTCGTTACCGGATTTTGTGCGCCTGGCGGAAGCATATGGCCATGTCGGGCTGCAGATTAACCACCCGGATGAGCTGGAAAGTAAACTCAGCGAAGCCCTTGAGCATGTGCGTAATAACCGACTGGTGTTCGTCGATGTCACCGTTGATGGCAGCGAGCATGTCTATCCGATGCAGATTCGCGGGGGCGGGATGGACGAAATGTGGTTAAGCAAAACGGAGAGGACCTGATGATGCGCCGGATTTTATCGGTATTACTGGAAAACGAATCTGGGGCGTTATCGCGGGTTATCGGCCTCTTTTCGCAACGCGGATATAATATTGAAAGCCTGACCGTCGCGCCGACAGACGATCCGACGTTGTCGCGTATGACTATCCAGACGGTAGGCGATGAAAAAGTGCTTGAGCAAATTGAAAAGCAACTGCACAAGCTGGTTGATGTGCTGCGCGTCAGCGAGCTGGGACAGGGAGCGCACGTTGAGCGGGAAATCATGCTGGTGAAAATCCAGGCCAGCGGCTACGGACGGGAAGAGGTGAAGCGTAATACGGAAATTTTCCGTGGTCAGATTATTGATGTCACGCCAACGCTGTATACCGTTCAACTGGCGGGCACCAGCGATAAACTGGATGCTTTTCTGGCCTCGCTGCGCGACGTGGCGAAAATTGTTGAAGTGGCGCGTTCAGGCGTCGTCGGGCTTTCGCGCGGCGATAAGATTATGCGCTGAGCTGATTCGCCGGATGACGACGCGGTTGCGTTTTATCCGGTCTACAGGCTGATATCTGGCCCAGGTCCGATAAGCGTAGCGCCATCAGGCAGGTTTGCCGGATATCAGCCAACAGGAATTATCGCCCAACCCAATATCACCGGTTGGGCTTTTTTTTGCGAAATCCGTGGTAACCCGGAATAAAAGCGGTTGCCGGAGTGATCAAACTGCGCTTAGATGTTAACGATTTTAACCCATGCCGACATAAAGGTTATGGTTTGTACAATTTACACAAGGGGCAATTGTGAAACTGGATGAAATCGCTCGGCTGGCCGGTGTCTCGCGCACAACTGCAAGCTACGTTATAAACGGTAAAGCAAAGCAATACCGCGTGAGCGACAAAACCGTAGAAAAAGTCATGGCGGTAGTGCGTGAGCACAATTACCATCCTAACGCTGTGGCTGCCGGGCTGCGTGCTGGACGCACACGTTCCATTGGTCTGGTGATCCCGGACCTTGAAAACACGAGCTACACCCGTATCGCAAACTATCTTGAGCGCCAGGCACGCCAGCGTGGCTACCAACTGCTGATCGCCTGTTCTGAAGATCAGCCGGATAACGAAATGCGCTGCATTGAGCACCTTTTGCAACGCCAGGTGGATGCAATCATTGTTTCAACTTCGTTACCGCCGGAGCATCCCTTCTATCAGCGCTGGGCCAACGATCCGTTCCCCATCGTCGCGCTCGACCGCGCGCTGGATCGCGAACATTTCACCAGCGTGGTCGGCGCCGATCAGGATGATGCCGAGATGTTGGCGGAAGAGCTGCGTAAATTCCCGGCGG
The DNA here is from genome assembly GCF_046552175.1 of Salmonella sp. SAL00672. Classification (NCBI taxonomy): domain Bacteria; kingdom Pseudomonadati; phylum Pseudomonadota; class Gammaproteobacteria; order Enterobacterales; family Enterobacteriaceae; genus Salmonella; species Salmonella sp. SAL00672. Next base: position 72,203 of record NZ_JBGDUQ010000006.1, read on the forward strand.
AAACGGTGCTTTATTTGGGCGCGCTGCCGGAGTTGTCCGTCAGTTTCCTGCGCGAGCAGGGGTTCCGCACCGCATGGAAAGACGATCCGCGGGAGGTGAATTTCTTATATGCCAACAGCTATGAGCGCGAAGCCGCCGCGCAGCTGTTTGAGAAATGGCTGGAAACGCATCCTATGCCGCAGGCGCTCTTTACGACATCATTCGCGCTATTACAGGGCGTGATGGACGTTACGCTGCGGCGCGATGGAAAACTGCCTTCGGATTTAGCGATTGCGACCTTTGGCGATCATGAGCTGCTGGATTTTCTGCAATGCCCGGTACTGGCGGTGGCGCAGCGTCATCGTGATGTCGCGGAACGCGTGCTGGAGATTGTGCTGGCAAGTCTTGATGAACCGCGTAAACCGAAACCCGGCTTAACGCGTATTCGGCGAAACCTGTATCGTCGCGGCATTCTGAGCCGTAGCTAAAGGACCGGCGGTAAAAGACTCTCTCTTCTGCCGCCGTCAAACAAATGCGTATCAGTAAAAATATCCCTCAAATAATTAAGATTATTCCTTAAAATTATCCGAAAATTCTTTTTTATTACCTTTCTTTTGTCCGAAATCGTCCATATTCCACTAATTAAGACGTAACGAGTCTTTTCCTTTGTCTTGTTTTGTTACAAGCAGGCAAGAAATCGTCGAATTAACAGCCACTTTTTGTCTTTGGCGCGACAGTCGCTCGTAGGCGCTGGTATAGCAGGCACCGCACACGTTAAACAGGCACTGTTAACACGGTGCAATATGTCCTAAAATGCCGCTCGCGTCGCAAACTGACACTTTATATTTTTCTCGGATTATATTGAGTCCGTTTTAAACGGCGGTGGGCCTTTGGTTTTTTTCTTACAAATATTCATAACGTTAATTTGGCTTGCACGCTGGGCGGAAATTAATCAACGCAGATATTCGCCGTAAACATTGGCTTTTTTACTTAGGTAAGCGTTGTGACTTGCTTGACAAGCTTTTCCTCCGCTCCGTAAACTCCTTCGAGTGGGAATTTGTGGGATAAAGTGGTAAGAAGGGGTGAGACTGGCATGTTCCGGGGGGCAACGTTAGTCAATCTCGACAGTAAAGGGCGCCTGACCGTGCCGACCCGTTATCGGGAGCAACTGATCGAGAGCGCTACCGGTCAAATGGTATGTACCATTGACATCCATCACCCATGCCTGCTGCTTTACCCCCTGCCTGAATGGGAAATTATTGAGCAAAAGTTATCTCGTCTGTCGAGCATGAACCCGGTAGAACGTCGCGTACAGCGTTTACTGTTGGGCCATGCCAGCGAATGTCAGATGGATGGTGCAGGTCGATTACTGATCGCGCCAGTTCTGCGGCAACATGCCGGACTGACGAAAGAAGTGATGCTGGTTGGACAGTTCAACAAATTTGAGCTGTGGGATGAAACGACCTGGTATCAACAGGTCAAGGAAGATATCGACGCTGAACAGTCAGCTACCGAAACGTTATCGGAGCGGCTGCAGGACTTGTCTCTATAAGATGATGGAAAATTTTAAACACACTACGGTACTGTTGGATGAAGCCGTTAATGGGCTGAATATTCGTCCGGATGGTATCTATATTGATGGCACATTTGGTCGCGGCGGCCACTCGCGCCTGATCCTCTCGCAACTGGGCGAAGAGGGGCGCTTGCTGGCGATCGATCGCGATCCGCAGGCGATCGCCGTTGCGCAGGCCATCAATGATCCTCGCTTCTCCATCATTCATGGACCTTTTTCCGCGTTGGCTGATTATGTAGCCGAGCGCGAGCTTACCGGCAAGATTGACGGGATCCTTCTCGATCTTGGCGTCTCTTCTCCGCAGCTTGACGATGCGGAGCGCGGTTTTTCATTTATGCGCGACGGTCCGCTGGATATGCGAATGGACCCGACGCGCGGCCAGTCTGCCGCCGAGTGGTTACAAACGGCGGAGGAGGCGGATATCGCCTGGGTGCTGAAAACATTCGGCGAGGAGCGTTTTGCCAAACGTATTGCTCGCGCCATTGTTGAGCGCAATCGCGAACAGCCGATGACCCGCACCAAAGAGCTGGCGGAAGTGGTTGCGGCGGCGACCCCGGTAAAAGACAAATTCAAACATCCCGCGACCCGTACCTTCCAGGCGGTGCGCATCTGGGTAAACAGTGAACTGGAGGAGATAGAGCAGGCGCTAAAAAGCTCGCTCAGCGTACTGGCCCCAGGCGGGCGGCTTTCAATCATCAGTTTCCACTCGCTGGAAGACCGTATTGTGAAACGCTTTATGCGTGAGCAAAGCCGCGGTCCGCAGGTGCCGGCGGGATTACCGATGACGGAAGCGCAGCTCAAAAAACTGGGCGGTCGTGAGTTACGAGCGTTAGGCAAGTTGATGCCGGGTGAAAAAGAGGTAGCTGAAAATCCTCGGGCCCGTAGTTCAGTTCTGCGTATCGCAGAGAGGACGAACGCATGATCAGCAGAGTGACAGAAGCCCTAAGCAAAGTGAAGGGATCGATAGGAAGCAACGAGCGCCATGCCTTGCCTGGCGTGATCGGTGACGATCTTTTGCGGTTCGGGAAGCTGCCACTCTGCTTGTTCATTTGCATCATTTTAACGGCGGTGACGGTGGTCACGACGGCGCACCATACTCGTTTACTCACCGCGCAGCGTGAACAATTGGTTCTGGAGCGCGATGCATTGGACATTGAATGGCGCAACCTGATCCTTGAAGAAAATGCGCTCGGCGATCACAGCCGGGTGGAGCGGATCGCAACGGAAAAGCTGCAAATGCAGCATGTTGATCCGTCCCAAGAAAATATCGTAGTGCAAAAATAAGGATAAACGCGACGCATGAAAGCAGCGGCAAAAACGCAAAAATCGAAGCGCCAGGAAGAACAGACCAACTTCATCAGTTGGCGTTTTGCGTTGCTGTGCGGCTGTATTTTACTGGCGCTGGTTTTTTTACTTGGACGCGCGGCGTGGCTACAGATTATCGCCCCGGATATGCTGGTGCGTCAGGGCGATATGCGTTCGCTGCGTGTTCAGGAAGTCTCCACCTCACGCGGTATGATTACCGACCGTTCCGGGCGTCCACTGGCGGTCAGCGTACCGGTTAAGGCGATCTGGGCCGACCCGAAAGAAGTTCATGACGCTGGCGGCATCAGCGTTGGCGATCGCTGGAAAGCGCTTTCTACTGCGCTCAATATTCCGCTCGATCAGCTCTCCGCCCGTATCAACGCCAACCCGAAAGGGCGTTTTATTTATCTGGCGCGCCAGGTAAATCCTGACATGGCGGACTACATCAAAAAACTCAAACTGCCGGGCATTCATTTGCGTGAAGAATCCCGCCGCTACTACCCGTCAGGAGAAGTAACCGCTCACCTCATCGGTTTTACCAACGTCGACAGTCAGGGGATTGAAGGCGTTGAAAAGAGCTTTGATAAGTGGCTTACCGGTCAGCCTGGCGAGCGAATCGTGCGTAAAGACCGCTATGGTCGCGTGATTGAGGATATCTCCTCCACTGACAGTCAGGCAGCGCACAACCTGGCGTTAAGCATTGATGAACGCTTACAGGCGCTGGTTTACCGCGAACTGAACAACGCGGTGGCGTTTAACAAGGCGGAGTCCGGTAGCGCGGTGCTGGTCGATGTCAATACCGGTGAAGTACTGGCGATGGCGAATAGCCCTTCCTATAACCCCAACAACCTTGCCGGTACGCCGAAAGACGCGATGCGTAACCGTACCATCACCGACGTGTTTGAACCGGGTTCTACGGTTAAGCCGATGGTGGTGATGACTGCGCTTCAGCGCGGTATCGTCAACGAAAATACGGTGTTGAATACCGTTCCATACCGAATTAACGGCCACGAAATTAAAGATGTGGCGCGCTACAGCGAATTAACCCTGACCGGGGTTCTACAGAAGTCGAGTAACGTCGGTGTATCCAAACTGGCGTTAGCGATGCCGTCCTCAGCGTTAGTAGATACTTACTCACGTTTTGGGCTAGGAAAGGCGACCAATTTGGGGTTGGTCGGAGAACGCAGTGGCTTATATCCTCAAAAACAACGGTGGTCCGACATAGAGAGGGCCACCTTCTCTTTCGGCTACGGGCTAATGGTAACGCCGTTACAGTTAGCGCGAGTCTATGCAACGATCGGCAGCTATGGCATTTATCGCCCGCTGTCGATTACCAAAGTTGATCCGCCTGTACCCGGCGAACGCATCTTCCCTGAATCCACCGTACGCACCGTGGTGCATATGATGGAAAGCGTGGCGCTGCCGGGCGGCGGCGGCGTGAAGGCGGCAATTAAAGGCTACCGTATCGCGATTAAAACCGGTACGGCGAAAAAAGTGGGGCCGGACGGTCGCTACATCAACAAATACATTGCTTACACCGCAGGCGTCGCGCCTGCGAGTCAGCCGCGCTTCGCGCTGGTGGTTGTCATCAACGATCCGCAGGCGGGTAAATACTACGGCGGCGCCGTTTCCGCGCCGGTATTTGGTGCCATCATGGGCGGCGTTCTGCGCACCATGAACATCGAACCGGACGCGCTGGCAACGGGCGAAAAAAATGAATTCGTAATTAATCAAGGCGAGGGAACAGGTGGCAGATCGTAATTTGCGCGACCTTCTTGCTCCGTGGGTGGCTGGACTACCCGCGCGAGAACTGCGAGAGATGACGCTCGACAGCCGTGTGGCTGCGGCGGGCGATCTCTTTGTGGCAGTGGTGGGTCATCAGGCGGACGGGCGTCGATATATCCCGCAGGCGATAGCGCAAGGCGTAGCTGCCATTATTGCAGAGGCGAAAGACGAGGCGAGCGACGGTGAGATTCGCGAAATGCACGGCGTACCAGTCGTCTATCTCAGCCAGCTCAATGAGCGTTTATCTGCGCTGGCGGGCCGCTTTTACCATGAGCCATCTGAAAACATGCGTCTGGTGGCGGTGACCGGCACCAATGGCAAGACCACCACCACCCAACTACTGGCGCAGTGGAGCCAGTTGCTCGGCGAAACCAGCGCAGTGATGGGAACGGTAGGCAACGGACTGTTGGGTAAAGTGATCCCGACGGAGAACACAACCGGTTCCGCTGTGGATGTTCAGCATGTGCTGGCCAGTCTGGTTGCGCAGGGCGCGACCTTCGGCGCGATGGAAGTCTCTTCTCACGGCCTGGTGCAGCATCGCGTGGCGGCGTTGAAATTTGCCGCCTCCGTGTTTACTAATTTGAGCCGCGACCATCTCGACTATCATGGCGATATGGCGCATTACGAGGCGGCAAAATGGATGCTTTATTCCACCCACCATCACGGACAGGCAATCGTCAACGCCGATGATGAAGTTGGACGCCGCTGGCTGGCGTCGCTACCCGATGCGGTCGCGGTATCAATGGAAGGGCATATCAACCCTAACTGTCACGGTCGTTGGCTGAAAGCGGAGGCGGTGGAGTACCACGACCGCGGAGCGACGATTCGTTTTGCTTCAAGCTGGGGTGAAGGCGAAATCGAAAGCCGCCTGATGGGCGCGTTTAACGTCAGCAACTTACTGCTGGCATTGGCGACGCTGCTGGCGCTGGGCTATCCGTTAACGGATTTGCTGAAAACCGCCGCGCGTTTGCAGCCGGTTTGCGGGCGTATGGAAGTGTTCACTGCGCCAGGCAAACCGACGGTGGTGGTGGATTACGCGCACACGCCGGATGCGCTGGAAAAAGCGTTGCAGGCGGCGCGCCTGCACTGCGCCGGAAAATTGTGGTGCGTCTTTGGCTGTGGCGGGGATCGTGACAAAGGTAAGCGCCCACTCATGGGGGCCATTGCCGAAGAATTCGCGGATATCGTCGTGGTGACTGACGATAACCCGCGTACCGAGGAGCCGCGCGCCATTATCAACGATATTCTGGCCGGAATGCTGGACGCCGGGCAGGTCAGGGTAATGGAAGGCCGCGCTGAGGCGGTAACCAATGCCATTATGCAGGCAAAAGACAATGACGTCGTGCTGATTGCAGGTAAAGGGCACGAGGATTACCAGATTGTCGGCACGCAGCGTCTTGATTATTCAGACCGCGTGACCGCAGCGCGTTTGCTGGGGGTGATCGCATGATTAGCGTAACGCTCAGCAAAATTGCCGATGTCCTTGGCGCCGAACACCGCGGGGCGGATCTCACGCTCGATACGGTCATTACCGACACACGGAAAGTGACGCCGGGATGCCTGTTCGTGGCGCTGAAAGGGGAACGCTTTGATGCGCATGATTTTGCCGATAAAGCAAAAGCGAACGGCGCTGGCGCCCTGCTGGTCAGTCGTCCTCTGGATATCGATCTTCCGCAGGTGATTGTAAAAGACACGCGTCAGGCATTTGGCCAACTGGCCGCCTGGGTACGTATGCAGGTACCGGCGCGGGTGGTGGCGTTAACCGGTTCGTCCGGCAAAACCTCGGTCAAAGAGATGACCGCCGCGATTCTTAGCCAGTGCGGAAATACTCTGTATACCGCAGGCAATTTTAACAACGACATCGGCGTGCCGATAACGCTGCTGCGCTTAAACCATGATTATGGCTATGCGGTAATCGAGTTAGGCGCTAATCACCAGGGAGAAATCGCCTGGACCGTTAGCCTGACGCGCCCGGAAGCGGCGCTGGTCAATAACCTGGCGGCGGCGCATCTGGAAGGTTTCGGCTCGTTGGCCGGCGTGGCGAAAGCGAAAGGCGAAATCTATACCGGTTTGCCTGAGAACGGTATCGCGATTATGAATGCCGATAATAATGACTGGCTGAACTGGCAAAGCATTATTGGCGATCGTCAGGTGTGGCGCTTTTCGCCGAATGCGGCAAACAGCGACTTTACCGCTGCGAATATCCACGTGACGTCACACGGTACTGAATTTACCCTGCAAACGCCGATGGGCAGCATTGATGTGCTGCTGCCGTTGCCGGGGCGGCACAATATTGCCAACGCGCTGGCGGCCGCTGCTTTATCAATGGCGGTGGGGGCTACGCTGACGGCGATTAAAGCAGGGCTGGCGGCGTTAAAAGCCGTACCCGGGCGTCTGTTCCCGATTCAGCTAAGTGAAAACCAACTGGTACTGGATGACGCTTATAACGCCAACGTCGGTTCGATGACCGCCGCAGTGCAGGTCCTTTCTGAAATGCCCGGCTACCGTGTGCTGGTGGTAGGCGATATGGCCGAGCTGGGCGCAGAAAGCGAAGCGTGCCACCTCCAGGTTGGCGAGGCCGCAAAAGCGGCGGGTATTGATCGCGTGTTAAGCACCGGAAAACTCAGTCAGGCTATCAGCCACGCCAGCGGCGTCGGCGAACATTTTGCCGATAAAGCCGCGCTCATTGCGCGTTTACACGCTCTGCTTCAGGAGCAACCAATGATGACTATTTTAGTGAAAGGATCACGCAGCGCCGCGATGGAAGATGTGGTTCATGCGTTACAGGAGAAAGGTTCATGTTAGTTTGGCTGGCCGAGCATTTGGTCAAATATTATTCCGGCTTTAACGTCTTTTCTTATCTGACGTTTCGCGCCATCGTCAGCCTGTTGACCGCGCTGTTCATCTCTTTATGGATGGGCCCGCGTATGATCGCTCGTCTGCAAAAACTCTCTTTTGGCCAGGTGGTACGTAACGATGGCCCGGAATCGCACTTCAGTAAACGCGGTACGCCGACGATGGGCGGCATCATGATCCTGACGGCGATTGTGATTTCCGTTCTGTTATGGGCTTACCCGTCTAACCCGTACGTCTGGTGCGTGCTGGTGGTATTGATCGGCTACGGCATTATCGGTTTTGTCGATGACTACCGCAAAGTGGTGCGGAAAGATACCAAAGGGCTGATTGCGCGCTGGAAATATTTCTGGATGTCGGTTATCGCGCTCGGCGTGGCCTTTGCGCTTTATCTCGTCGGGAAAGACACGCCCGCGACCCAACTGGTGGTGCCGTTCTTTAAAGATGTTATGCCGCAATTGGGGCTGTTTTACATTCTGCTGTCCTACTTTGTTATCGTCGGTACGGGTAACGCCGTAAACCTGACCGACGGGCTTGATGGCCTGGCGATCATGCCGACTGTTTTCGTTGCCGCCGGCTTTGCGCTGGTGGCCTGGGCGACCGGGAACATGAACTTCGCCAATTACCTGCATATTCCGTATTTACGCCATGCGGGCGAGCTGGTGATTGTCTGTACGGCGATTGTCGGCGCGGGATTAGGATTCTTGTGGTTTAACACCTATCCGGCGCAGGTTTTTATGGGCGATGTCGGATCGCTGGCGTTGGGCGGTGCGTTGGGCATTATCGCCGTGCTGCTGCGTCAGGAATTTCTGCTGGTGATCATGGGCGGCGTCTTTGTGGTGGAAACTCTGTCGGTCATCCTGCAGGTGGGCTCCTTTAAACTACGCGGACAGCGTATTTTCCGTATGGCGCCTATCCATCACCACTATGAACTGAAAGGCTGGCCGGAACCGCGCGTGATTGTGCGCTTCTGGATTATTTCGCTGATGCTGGTGCTGATTGGCCTGGCAACGCTGAAGGTACGTTAATCATGGCTGATTACCAGGACAAAAACGTCGTCATTATTGGTCTGGGCTTAACCGGACTCTCTTGCGTGGACTTTTTTCTCGCTCGCGGCGTGACGCCGCGGGTGATGGATACTCGCGTGACGCCGCCGGGTCTGGATAAGCTGCCGCAAGAGGTTGAGCGTCACGTTGGCGGCCTGAACGACGAGTGGCTCTTAGCGGCGGATTTAATCGTCGCCAGCCCTGGTATTGCTCTGGCGCACCCTTCGCTGAGCGCTGCCGCCAGCGCTGGAGTAGAAATTGTCGGCGATATCGAACTGTTTTGCCGCGAAGCGCAAGCGCCGATTGTAGCCATCACCGGCTCGAACGGCAAAAGCACCGTGACCACCTTAGTGGGCGAGATGGCGAAAGCGGCGGGCGTCAATGTCGGCGTTGGCGGCAATATCGGTCTTCCGGCGCTGATGCTGCTGGATGCCGATCGCGAATTGTACGTGCTGGAATTATCCAGTTTCCAACTGGAAACTACCTCAAGTTTGCAAGCGGCGGCGGCAACGGTGCTCAACGTCACTGAAGATCATATGGACCGGTATCCGTTTGGTTTGCAACAGTACCGGGCGGCGAAACTGCGCGTCTACGAGAAGGCGAAAGTGTGCGTAGTGAATGCCGATGATGCGTTGACGATGCCGGTTCGTGGGGCCGATGAGCGCTGCATCAGCTTTGGCGTCAATATGGGCGATTATCACCTTAATCGTCAGCAGGGCGAAACCTGGCTGCGAGTCAAAGGCGAGAAGGTGCTGAACGTGAAAGAGATGAAGCTTTCCGGTCAGCATAACTATACCAATGCGTTAGCGGCGTTGGCGCTGGCGGATGCCGTAGGTCTGCCGCGCGCCAGCAGTTTGAAGGCGTTGACGACATTTACTGGTCTGGCGCATCGCTTCCAGCTGGCGTTGGAGCATAACGGCGTACGTTGGATCAACGACTCGAAAGCGACCAACGTCGGCAGTACCGAAGCGGCGCTAAACGGTTTGCATGTGGACGGTACGCTACATCTGCTGCTGGGCGGCGACGGTAAGTCGGCAGACTTTTCTCCGCTGACACGCTATCTGACCGGCGATCGTATCCGCCTGTATTGCTTTGGGCGCGATGGCGCGCAGCTTGCCGCACTGCGTCCGGAAATCGCCCAACAGACTGAGACGATGGAAGAGGCGATGCGTTTGCTGGCGCCGCGCGTTCAGCCGGGTGATATGGTGCTGCTGTCGCCCGCCTGCGCCAGCCTCGATCAGTTTAAAAATTTTGAGCAACGGGGCGATGTCTTTACCCGTCTGGCGAAGGAGTTAGGTTGATGCGTTTATCTCTCCCCCGTCTGAGAATGCCGCGCGTACCAGGCTTTGGCCTCCTGGCCTGGCTGTTTGCGGCGCTTAAAGGCTGGGTGATGGCTTCGCGCGATAAAGACGCCGACAGTCTGATCATGTATGACCGCACGCTGCTATGGCTGACCTTCGGGCTGGCGGCGATTGGTTTTGTCATGGTGACGTCGGCCTCCATGCCAGTCGGGCAGCGCCTGGCGAACGATCCGTTTTTGTTTGCCAAACGTGATGCGCTCTATATCTTCCTGGCATTTTGTCTGGCGATGGTCACGCTACGTTTGCCCATGACCTTCTGGCAAAAATACAGCACGACGATGCTGATTGCGTCGATCATTATGCTGCTTATCGTGCTGGTCGTCGGGAGCTCGGTTAACGGGGCGTCGCGCTGGATTGCGCTGGGGCCGCTACGTATTCAGCCTGCGGAGTTTACCAAGCTGTCGCTGTTCTGCTACCTCGCGAACTATCTGGTGCGTAAGGTTGATGAAGTGCGAAATAACCTGCGCGGCTTTTTAAAACCAATGGGCGTGATTCTGGTGCTGGCGGTGTTACTGCTGGCGCAGCCTGACCTCGGGACAGTGGTCGTACTGTTTGTCACCACGCTGGCGATGCTGTTTCTCGCCGGGGCGAAATTATGGCAGTTCATCGCCATTATCGGGATGGGCATCTCGGCGGTGATTCTGTTAATCCTCGCCGAACCGTATCGTATTCGCCGCGTTACCTCGTTCTGGAACCCCTGGGAAGATCCGTTCGGCAGCGGTTATCAGCTGACGCAGTCGCTGATGGCTTTTGGTCGCGGTGAGATATGGGGGCAAGGGCTGGGGAATTCGGTGCAGAAACTGGAGTATTTGCCGGAGGCGCACACCGATTTCATCTTCGCCATTATTGGGGAAGAACTGGGTTATATCGGTGTGGTATTGGCGCTTTTAATGGTATTCTTCGTCGCTTTTCGCGCGATGTCGATTGGCCGTAAGGCATTGGAGATTGACCACCGTTTTTCCGGATTTTTAGCGTGTTCTATCGGTATCTGGTTTAGTTTCCAGGCGCTGGTAAACGTTGGCGCGGCCGCGGGGATGCTGCCGACCAAAGGCCTTACGCTGCCGCTGATCAGTTATGGCGGGTCGAGTCTGTTGATTATGTCGACGGCCATTATGTTTTTATTACGTATTGATTATGAAACGCGTCTGGAAAAAGCGCAGGCGTTTACACGAGGTTCTCGATGAGTGGTCAACCGAAGCGGTTAATGGTGATGGCGGGCGGTACCGGCGGGCACGTGTTCCCGGGACTGGCCGTTGCGCATCATTTAATGGCCCAGGGCTGGCAGGTTCGCTGGCTGGGTACCGCCGATCGTATGGAAGCGGATTTAGTGCCGAAGCATGGCATCGACATTGACTTTATTCGGATCTCCGGTCTGCGCGGTAAAGGCGTAAAAGCGCTTCTGGCGGCGCCGCTGCGGATTTTTAACGCCTGGCGGCAGGCGCGGGCGATCATGAAGCGGTTTAAGCCGGATGTCGTGCTGGGAATGGGCGGTTATGTTTCCGGCCCCGGCGGTCTTGCCGCCTGGTCATTGGGTATTCCGGTCGTTTTGCATGAGCAAAACGGTATCGCCGGGCTAACCAATCAGTGGCTGGCCAAAATCGCGACCACGGTGATGCAGGCGTTTCCCGGTGCGTTTCCGAACGCGGAAGTGGTGGGTAACCCGGTGCGTACCGACGTACTGGCGTTGCCGTTGCCGCAGGAGCGTCTGGCCGGTCGTGACGGCCCGATTCGCGTGTTGGTGGTCGGCGGTTCTCAGGGGGCGCGAGTCCTGAACCAGACGATGCCGCAGGTTGCCGCCAGACTGGGCGATACGGTTACAATCTGGCATCAAAGCGGAAAAGGCGCGCAGCACACGGTAGAGCAGGCGTATGCCGGGGTGGGACAATCGCAGCATAAGGTAACGGAATTTATCGATGACATGGCCGCCGCCTATGCGTGGGCGGATGTGGTGGTGTGCCGTTCCGGCGCTTTAACGGTGAGCGAGATCGCCGCCGCCGGGTTACCGGCGATATTCGTGCCGTTTCAGCATAAAGACAGGCAGCAGTACTGGAATGCGCTGCCGTTAGAAAACGCCGGCGCAGCTAAGATTTTTGAGCAGCCGCAGTTTACTGTAGAGGCTGTCGCCGACACCCTGGCGGGGTGGTCGCACGAGGCGTTGTTAACCATGGCGGAGCGTGCCCGCGCGGTATCCATTCCGGATGCTACCGAGCGCGTCGCCAGTGAAGTCAGCCGGGTTGCCCGGACATAATTTGTGGCGGTGCCTTTTGCATCGCAGGGTTTTTCTACCCTCAATAATTTGGGTTGCAGGCAAGCCAACGCATCTGCAATTTGAAGTATGGCGGGTATTGGAGTTAATGGCGTAAAGAATGAATACACAACAACTGGCAAAACTGCGTTCCATCGTGCCCGAAATGCGTCGCGTTCGGCACATTCACTTTGTCGGCATCGGTGGTGCTGGTATGGGCGGTATTGCCGAAGTTCTGGCCAATGAAGGGTATCAGATCAGTGGTTCCGATTTAGCGCCGAATCCGGTGACCCAGCAGTTGACGAGCCTGGGGGCGACGATTTTCTTTAACCATCGTCCGGAAAATGTGCGTGATGCCAGCGTGGTCGTCGTTTCCAGCGCAATTTCCGCGGATAACCCGGAAATTGTCGCGGCGCATGAAGCGCGTATTCCGGTTATTCGCCGTGCGGAAATGCTGGCGGAACTGATGCGTTTTCGCCACGGCATCGCCATTGCCGGGACGCACGGAAAAACCACAACGACCGCGATGGTGTCCAGTATTTATGCCGAAGCGGGGCTGGACCCGACTTTCGTGAATGGCGGATTGGTGAAAGCCGCAGGCGTTCATGCGCGTCTGGGCCATAGTCGTTACCTGATTGCCGAGGCAGATGAGAGCGACGCATCCTTCCTGCATTTGCAGCCGATGGTTGCGATCGTCACCAACATCGAAGCCGACCATATGGATACCTATCATGGCGACTTTGAAAATTTAAAGCAGACGTTTATTAACTTCCTGCATAACCTGCCGTTCTACGGTCGCGCGGTAATGTGCGTCGACGATCCGGTCATCCGCGAGTTGCTGCCGCGGGTGGGGCGTCAGACCACGACGTATGGCTTTAGCGAGGATGCTGACGTCCGCGTAGAAGATTATCAGCAGATAGGGCCGCAGGGGCACTTTACGCTGTTGCGCCAGGGAATGCCGGATCTGCATGTCACGTTGAATGCGCCGGGTCGCCACAATGCCCTGAATGCGGCCGCAGCAGTGGCGGTAGCGACCGAAGAAGGCATCGCCGATGACGCTATCCTGCGCGCGCTGGAAAGCTTCCAGGGGACCGGGCGTCGTTTTGACTTCCTCGGCGAGTTCCCGCTTGAGCCGGTGAATGGTAAAGCCGGGACGGCGATGCTGGTGGATGATTATGGCCATCATCCGACTGAAGTAGACGCCACCATTAAAGCTGCGCGAGCAGGGTGGCCGGATAAAAACCTGGTGATGCTGTTTCAGCCGCACCGTTACACGCGCACGCGCGATCTGTATGACGATTTCGCCAATGTGCTGACCCAGGTCGATGCGCTGCTGATGCTGGACGTTTACCCGGCGGGCGAAGCGCCGATTCCGGGCGCGGATAGCCGTTCTTTATGTCGTACGATTCGTAATCGGGGAAAAATTGACCCGATTCTGGTTTCCGATCCGGCTCAGGTTGCGACAATGTTAGCGCCGGTGCTGACGGGTAACGACTTGATATTAGTGCAAGGCGCAGGAAATGTTGGCAAAATTGCGCGTTACTTATCTGAAATCAAGCTGAAGCCGCAAATCCAGGAGGAAGAGCAACATGGCTGATAAAATCGCGGTCCTGTTGGGCGGAACCTCTGCGGAGCGGGACGTTTCGTTAAATTCCGGCGCGGCAGTGTTGGCCGGGTTACGTGAAGGCGGCATTGATGCGCATCCCGTCGATCCGCAAGAGGTCGATGTCGCGCAGCTTAAAGCAATGGGCTTTCAGAAGGTCTTTATTGCGTTGCATGGCCGTGGCGGTGAAGATGGCACCTTACAGGGAATGCTTGAACTGCTCGGCCTGCCTTATACCGGCAGCGGCGTGATGGCCTCGGCGCTTTCCATGGATAAACTGCGCAGTAAATTGCTGTGGCAGGGCGCAGGCTTACCGGTTGCGCCGTGGGTCGCGCTGACGCGCGCTGAGTTTGAAAAAGGCCTTAGCGAAGAACAAAAAGCGCGAATTTCGGCGCTGGGTTTACCGCTGATCGTCAAACCCAGCCGTGAAGGCTCCAGCGTCGGTATGACGAAAGTAGTAGAAGAAAATGCTTTACAGGGTGCGTTATCATTGGCTTTTCAGCATGATGACGAAATACTGATTGAGAAATGGCTGTGCGGTCCGGAATTTACGGTGGCGATAGTTGGCGAAGAAATTTTACCGTCAATTCGTATCCAACCGGCAGGAACCTTCTATGATTATGAGGCGAAGTATCTCTCTGATGAGACTCAGTATTTCTGCCCTGCCGGTTTAGAAGCGTCCCAGGAAGCCGCGCTACAGTCTCTCGTCCTGCAGGCATGGAAAGCTTTAGGCTGCACGGGATGGGGGCGTATTGACGTCATGCTGGACAGCGATGGTCAGTTTTATCTGCTGGAAGCCAATACTTCTCCGGGGATGACCAGCCATAGTCTGGTGCCGATGGCGGCGCGTCAGGCGGGAATGAGCTTCTCGCAGTTAGTGGTACGAATTCTGGAGTTGGCGGACTGATATGTCGCAGGCTGCGCTGAACACGCGAAACAGTGATGAAGAGACGCCTTCTTCACGCCGCAATAATGGAACGCGTCTTGCAGGAATTTTATTCCTGCTGACGGTACTGTGCACCGTGTTTGTTAGCGGGTGGGTCGTGTTAGGGTGGATGGAAGATGCGCAGCGTTTACCGTTATCAAAGCTGGTATTAACCGGCGAGCGTCACTACACGCGTAACGATGATATCCGTCAGGCGATACTGGCTCTGGGCGCGCCGGGAACCTTCATGACGCAGGATGTGAACATTATCCAGAGCCAGATTGAGCGTTTGCCGTGGATTAAACAGGCCAGCGTCAGAAAACAGTGGCCTGATGAATTGAAGATTCATCTGGTTGAATATGTGCCGATTGCGCGTTGGAATGATCAACATATGGTCGATGCTGAAGGGAACACCTTCAGCGTGCCGTCAGACCGCATCGGCAAACAGGTTTTACCCATGTTGTATGGCCCGGAAGGCAGCGCGAGTGAAGTGTTGCAGGGATACCGCGAGATGGGGCAGGTGCTGGCTAAGGATAAATTCACTCTGAAGGAAGCGGCGATGACCGCACGTCGCTCCTGGCAATTGACGCTTAATAACGGCATTAAGCTCAATCTCGGCAGGGGCGATACGATGAAAAGGTTGGCTCGCTTTGTAGAACTCTATCCGGTTTTACAGCAGCAGGCGCAAACCGATGGCAAACGGATTAGCTACGTTGATTTGCGTTATGACTCAGGTGCGGCAGTTGGCTGGGCGCCGCTCCCCCCTGAGGAATCTAATCAGCAACAGAATCAGGCACAGGCAGAACAACAATGATCAAGGCGACGGACAGAAAACTGGTAGTAGGACTGGAGATTGGCACCGCGAAGGTTGCCGCTTTAGTAGGGGAAGTTCTGCCCGACGGTATGGTCAATATCATTGGCGTGGGCAGTTGCCCATCGCGGGGTATGGATAAAGGCGGGGTGAATGACCTTGAGTCAGTGGTGAAATGCGTTCAGCGCGCCATTGACCAGGCGGAATTGATGGCTGATTGCCAGATCTCCTCGGTATATCTGGCGCTTTCCGGCAAACATATTAGCTGTCAGAATGAAATTGGTATGGTGCCCATTTCCGAAGAGGAAGTGACGCAAGAAGATGTGGAAAACGTCGTGCATACTGCGAAGTCAGTGCGCGTGCGCGATGAGCATCGCGTGCTGCATGTGATTCCTCAGGAGTACGCCATTGACTACCAGGAAGGCATTAAAAATCCGGTCGGTCTTTCCGGCGTGCGTATGCAGGCGAAAGTACATTTGATTACCTGCCACAACGATATGGCAAAAAACATTGTCAAAGCTGTTGAACGTTGTGGTCTGAAAGTTGACCAACTGATATTTGCCGGACTGGCGGCCAGTTATTCCGTGTTAACGGAAGATGAACGTGAACTGGGCGTCTGTGTCGTGGATATCGGCGGTGGTACAATGGATATCGCCGTTTATACTGGCGGCGCGCTGCGTCATACCAAAGTGATCCCTTACGCGGGGAACGTGGTGACCAGCGATATCGCTTATGCCTTTGGTACGCCGCCGAGCGATGCTGAAGCCATTAAAGTTCGCCACGGTTGCGCGCTGGGCTCCATCGTCGGTAAAGACGAGAGCGTTGAAGTACCGAGCGTGGGCGGGCGTCCGCCGCGCAGCCTGCAACGTCAGACGCTGGCGGAAGTGATTGAGCCGCGTTACACCGAGCTGCTCAATCTGGTCAACGAAGAGATATTGCAATTACAGGAACAGCTTCGCCAACAAGGGGTAAAACATCACCTGGCGGCGGGGATTGTGTTAACCGGCGGCGCGGCGCAAATCGAAGGGCTTGCTGCTTGCGCTCAGCGCGTGTTTCATACGCAGGTGCGTATCGGCGCGCCGCTGAATATCACCGGTCTGACGGATTATGCCCAGGAGCCGTATTACTCAACGGCGGTGGGATTGCTTCACTACGGGAAAGAGTCCCACTTAAACGGTGAAGCAGAAGTGGAAAAACGTGTTACGGCATCAGTTGGCTCGTGGATCAAGCGACTTAATAGCTGGCTGCGAAAAGAGTTTTAATTTTTATGAGGCCGCCAGATATTACGGCCTCAGGCGACAGGCACATGACGGAGAGAGATTATGTTTGAACCTATGGAACTAACCAACGACGCGGTGATTAAAGTCATCGGCGTCGGTGGTGGCGGCGGTAACGCTGTTGAACACATGGTGCGCGAGCGCATCGAAGGTGTTGAATTCTTCGCGGTGAATACCGACGCTCAGGCGTTGCGTAAAACGGCGGTTGGCCAGACCATTCAAATTGGTAGCGGCATTACCAAAGGTCTGGGCGCCGGCGCTAACCCGGAAGTCGGTCGTAACGCGGCGGACGAAGACCGTGAAGCGCTGCGTGCGGCGCTTGAAGGCGCAGACATGGTATTTATCGCGGCAGGCATGGGCGGCGGTACCGGAACCGGCGCGGCGCCAGTGGTTGCTGAAGTGGCAAAAGATTTAGGTATTCTGACCGTTGCCGTGGTGACTAAGCCTTTCAATTTTGAAGGCAAAAAGCGCATGGCATTTGCGGAGCAGGGTATTACCGAGCTGTCCAAGCATGTGGACTCGTTGATCACCATCCCGAACGACAAGCTGCTGAAAGTGCTGGGCCGTGGTATCTCCCTGCTCGACGCGTTCGGCGCGGCTAACGACGTGCTGAAAGGCGCGGTTCAGGGTATCGCAGAGCTGATCACCCGCCCGGGCCTGATGAACGTCGACTTTGCTGACGTGCGTACCGTGATGTCTGAAATGGGCTACGCAATGATGGGCTCCGGCGTGGCGAGCGGTGAAGACCGTGCGGAAGAAGCGGCTGAAATGGCTATTTCTTCTCCGCTGCTGGAAGATATCGACCTGTCCGGCGCGCGCGGCGTGTTGGTCAACATTACGGCGGGCTTCGACCTGCGTCTGGACGAGTTTGAAACCGTCGGTAACACCATTCGCGCGTTTGCGTCGGATAACGCCACCGTGGTTATCGGTACTTCTCTGGACCCGGATATGAACGACGAACTGCGCGTGACCGTTGTTGCCACTGGAATTGGTATGGACAAGCGTCCTGAAATCACTCTGGTCACCAATAAACAGGTGCAGCAGCCGGTGTTGGATCGTTATCAGCAGCACGGTATGGCGCCGCTGACGCAGGAGCAAAAAACGGTCGCGAAAGTGGTTAACGACAATACACCACAGGCGGCGAAAGAGCCGGATTATCTGGATATCCCCGCATTCCTGCGTAAGCAAGCTGATTAAGAATTAGCTGGAATTTGGGATTCTGGGCTCTTTGTGCTAAACTGGCCCGCCGAATGTATAGTACACTTCGGTTGGATAGGTAATTTGGCGAGATTATACGATGATCAAACAAAGGACACTTAAACGTATCGTTCAGGCGACTGGCGTCGGTTTACACACCGGCAAAAAAGTCACCCTGACATTACGCCCTGCGCCGGCCAATACCGGGGTCATCTATCGTCGCACCGACTTGAATCCACCGGTAGATTTCCCGGCCGATGCCAAATCTGTGCGTGATACCATGCTCTGTACGTGTCTGGTGAATGAGCATGATGTACGGATTTCAACCGTTGAGCACCTGAACGCTGCTCTGGCGGGCTTAGGTATCGATAACATCGTTATTGAGGTTAATGCCCCGGAAATCCCGATCATGGATGGCAGTGCCGCTCCGTTTGTCTACCTGCTGCTTGATGCCGGTATTGATGAACTGAACTGCGCCAAAAAATTCGTACGCATCAAAGAGACTGTTCGGGTTGAAGATGGCGATAAATGGGCTGAATTCAGACCGTACAATGGTTTTACGTTGGATTTCACCATCGACTTTAACCATCCGGCGATCGATTCCAGCAGCCAGCGCTACGCGATGAACTTCTCTGCGGATGCGTTCATGCGCCAGATCAGCCGTGCGCGTACCTTCGGTTTTATGCGTGATATCGAATATCTGCAGTCCCGCGGCCTGTGCCTGGGCGGCAGCTTCGATTGTGCCATCGTTGTTGACGATTATCGCGTATTGAACGAAGACGGCCTGCGTTTTGAAGATGAATTCGTTCGTCACAAAATGCTCGACGCGATCGGTGACTTGTTCATGTGTGGTCACAATATTATTGGTGCGTTTACCGCGTATAAATCCGGTCACGCATTGAATAACAAATTGTTACAGGCAGTCCTGGCAAAACAGGAAGCCTGGGAATTTGTGACCTTCCAGGACGACGCAGAACTGCCGTTGGCTTTCAAAGCGCCTTCGACGGTACTGGCATAACGACATACGCTGTCGTATAAAATTCGACTGGTTAACCTGGCACTCTCTCCGGCCAGGCGAGCCAGTCGTTTTTTTTACTATCCTTTATCTGCGCTTTCCTTAATACAGCCATTTTGACAGGGTTAAATGGAAACACGGCGCGTTCGCTGTTTTCTTAGCCGATTTTCACCTTAGCTTCTCGTCATTACTGCTGTAGCGCGTACGCTTTAATGATAAGATTTGTGCGCAAATTGTTTTGATTCCGTAAGCCCATGAGGGGCATATCAGGTGGCAATGACGTGAGTGGAATACTGACGCGCTGGCGACAGTTAGGCAGACGATACTTCTGGCCGCATCTCTTATTAGGGATGGTCGCGGCGAGTTTTGGTTTGCCCGCGCTCAGTAACGCCGCTGAAACCAATACGCCTGCAAGGACGACCGCCAGCACCGCGTCTAAAGTTAACTTTAGCCATCTTGCGCTGTTAGAAGCCTCTAACCGTCGTCCCAATTTCACCGTAGATTACTGGCATCAGCACGCTATTCGCACGGTGATTCGCCACCTTTCTTTTGCAATGGCGCCGCAAACGCTGCCCGTTGCCGACGCGCCGTCGCCATTACAGGCGCATCATATCGCCTTACTGAATACGCTCAGCGCGATGCTCACGCAGGAGGGCACGCCGCCGGCGATTGTTCGCCGCCTCTCCCTGGCGTATTTTGCGCCACAAACCGCATTTAGCATCCCGGCCTGGATAAGTCAGGCGCAGGGTATCCGCGCCGGTCCGCAACGTCTCAGCTAACGAAAAAAGACCCTTTTACTTTATTTGTAGCTCCGCGGCGCGGGGCATTTGAGACTTTATTATGCTAATCAAATTATTAACCAAAGTATTCGGTAGCCGTAACGATCGTACGCTGCGTCGTATGCGTAAGGCCGTCAGCCTTATTAATGCGATGGAACCGGAGATGGAAAAACTCTCCGATGACGAACTGAAAGCGAAAACCAACGAATTTCGCGCCCGTATTGAAAAAGGCGAAAGCGTAGAGAGCCTGATTCCGGAAGCGTTCGCGGTGGTGCGTGAAGCCAGTAAACGCGTCTTTGGGATGCGTCACTTCGACGTTCAGCTATTGGGTGGTATGGTGCTCAACGATCGCTGTATCGCCGAAATGCGTACTGGTGAAGGTAAAACGCTGACCGCAACGCTGCCAGCCTACCTGAACGCGCTGTCCGGCAAAGGCGTTCATGTGGTAACCGTGAACGACTATCTGGCGCAGCGTGACGCCGAAAACAACCGCCCGCTATTCGAATTCCTCGGTATGTCCGTTGGTATCAACCTGCCAGGTATGCCTGCGCCAGCCAAACGTGAAGCTTACGCTGCCGACATCACTTACGGCACTAACAACGAATACGGTTTTGACTACCTGCGCGACAACATGGCGTTCAGCCCGGAAGAGCGCGTGCAGCGTAAACTGCATTATGCGCTGGTGGATGAAGTCGACTCCATCCTGATCGATGAAGCGCGTACGCCGCTGATCATTTCCGGCCCGGCGGAAGATAGCTCGGAAATGTACAAAAAAGTGAACAAAATCATTCCGCACCTGATTCGTCAGGAGAAAGAAGATTCTGACACTTTCCAGGGCGAAGGCCACTTCTCCGTTGATGAGAAAGCGCGCCAGGTTAACCTGACCGAACGCGGTCTGGTGCTGATTGAAGAGCTCTTGGTGCAAGAAGGCATTATGGATGAGGGCGAGTCGCTCTACTCGCCTGGC
Source organism: Salmonella sp. SAL00672 (assembly GCF_046552175.1). Lineage (NCBI taxonomy): Bacteria > Pseudomonadati > Pseudomonadota > Gammaproteobacteria > Enterobacterales > Enterobacteriaceae > Salmonella > Salmonella sp. SAL00672. The sequence continues at coordinate 92,924 of NZ_JBGDUQ010000006.1, forward strand.
AATATTATGCTGATGCATCACGTCACCGCCGCGCTGCGCGCGCACGCGCTGTTTACCCGTGACGTGGATTACATTGTGAAAGACGGCGAAGTCATCATTGTTGATGAACATACCGGTCGTACCATGCAGGGGCGTCGCTGGTCTGACGGTCTGCACCAGGCGGTAGAAGCGAAAGAAGGCGTTGAAATTCAGAATGAAAACCAGACGCTGGCGTCTATCACCTTCCAGAACTACTTCCGTCTGTATGAAAAACTGGCCGGTATGACCGGTACGGCGGATACTGAAGCCTTCGAATTTAGCTCTATCTATAAGCTGGACACCGTCGTTGTTCCGACCAACCGTCCGATGATCCGTAAAGATTTGCCGGATCTGGTCTACATGACCGAAGCGGAAAAAATCCAGGCCATTATCGAAGATATTAAAGAACGTACCGCGAACGGTCAGCCAGTGCTGGTCGGGACGATTTCTATCGAGAAATCTGAAGTGGTCTCCAGAGAGCTGACCAAAGCGGGTATCAAACATAACGTACTGAACGCAAAATTCCACGCCAACGAAGCAGGCATCGTTGCGCAGGCTGGTTATCCAGCGGCGGTCACTATCGCTACCAACATGGCGGGTCGTGGTACCGATATTATGCTGGGCGGTAGCTGGCAGGCGGAAGTCGCCGCGCTCGAAGCGCCGACGGAAGAACAGATTGCGCAGATTAAAGCGGACTGGCAGGTACGCCATGACGCGGTTCTGGCTGCCGGCGGTCTGCATATCATTGGCACCGAGCGCCATGAATCCCGCCGTATCGACAACCAGCTGCGTGGCCGTTCCGGTCGCCAGGGCGATCCGGGTTCTTCCCGTTTCTACCTGTCGATGGAAGATGCGCTGATGCGTATTTTCGCCTCCGATCGTGTCTCCGGTATGATGCGTAAACTGGGAATGAAGCCGGGCGAAGCGATTGAGCACCCGTGGGTGACGAAAGCTATCGCTAACGCGCAGCGTAAAGTAGAAAGCCGTAACTTCGATATTCGTAAGCAACTGCTGGAATATGATGATGTGGCGAACGATCAGCGCCGTGCAATTTATACCCAGCGTAACGAACTGCTGGATGTGTCTGACGTGAGCGACACCATTAACAGCATTCGCGAAGATGTCTTTAAGGCGACTATCGACGCCTACATTCCGCCGCAGTCGCTGGAAGAGATGTGGGACATCCCGGGTTTGCAGGAACGCCTGAAAAACGACTTCGACCTGGAGATGCCGATTGCCGAATGGCTGGATAAAGAGCCGGAGCTGCATGAGGAGACGCTGCGTGAGCGCATCCTGGCGCAGTCCATCGAGGTGTATCAGCGTAAAGAAGAGGTGGTTGGCGCTGAAATGATGCGTCATTTCGAAAAAGGCGTAATGCTGCAAACGCTCGATTCCCTGTGGAAAGAGCATCTGGCGGCGATGGATTACCTGCGTCAGGGTATTCATCTGCGCGGCTATGCGCAAAAAGATCCGAAGCAGGAATACAAGCGCGAATCCTTCGCTATGTTCGCCGCGATGCTGGAATCGCTGAAATATGAAGTGATCAGTACCCTGAGCAAAGTCCAGGTACGTATGCCTGAAGAGGTCGAAGCGATGGAAATGCAGCGTCGCGAAGAGGCGGAGCGCCTGGCGCAGATGCAGCAGCTAAGCCATCAGGATGACGATGCCGCCGTGGCTGCCGATCTGGCCGCCCAAACCGGCGAACGTAAGATTGGACGTAACGATCCTTGCCCTTGTGGTTCCGGTAAGAAATACAAACAGTGTCACGGTCGCCTGAGCTAATGCGATAAACTTACCGGCCTGATAAGACATAATGTGTTGCCATCCGGTCGGTGCTGGCATTATTGCCGAAGGGCGCTACGCTTATTCGGCCTGGCATTGAACACAGATAAAAAGGCGCAGGCGACTGCGCCTTTTTTATGGATGCAACAAGATGAAAAAACTGCAAATCGCGGTTGGGATTATCCGCAACCCGAACGACGAAATTTTTATCACCCGACGCGCCGCTGATGCGCATATGGCGAACAAGCTGGAATTTCCCGGCGGAAAAATTGAAGCCGACGAAACACCAGAGCAGGCGTTGATCCGGGAGTTACAGGAAGAGGTGGGGATTACGCCAACACAGGTGACATTATTCGACACTCTGGAATATCAATTCCCGGATAGACACATTACGCTGTGGTTTTGGCTGGTTGAACGCTGGGAGGGCGAACCGTGGGGGAAAGAAGGACAGCCGGGACGGTGGATCGCGCAGAACGCGTTGAATACGGAAGATTTTCCGCCGGCCAATGAACCGATTATTCGTAAATTACGCCAATTTTCGCCTTAGTGGGGGATCGCAACACGATCCCCATCGATCTTATTAGCGATTTAATGTCGACATAATTTCCGGCCAGTAGCGGGGGCCGGCCGCGGCGTCGTGAGGAAAAACCGCCTCAATTGCCGCCAGCTCCTGCGGGCTTAGGGTCAGTGATAACGCGCCGAGGTTTTCATCCACCCTGGCGCAGTGGCGGCTACGTTTCTGTTATAGCCTAATCTCGCCGGTTTATTTGTATTATCCCGGCCGCGCGCATATGGCACCAAAACTACGCGTATTTATTGATTATTTTTGTCATAAGGCGATATTGCCGTCTCAACAGAGCCATCACTGTTAGCGCTCTTCGCTCCAGTCGTCGCTATCAGACTGGTCGCCGCTGCTGGCGATTCGTTTCTCTTCGGCGGCCCATTCGCCCAAATCAATTAACTGACAGCGTTTAGAACAAAATGGGCGGAAGGGGCTAATTTCCCCCCAGACGACCGGTTTACCGCAGGTCGGACAGTTTACGACGGTCACGTCAGACATTTTTACTCCTTAGCAACAGGCCAGTTCAAAATCAAGACGCTCCGGCACCAGACCATTTTCACTATCCAGCGGCATAAAGCGAATGGCAAAACGGCTCTTATGGCCGGAAATTTGCGGATAAAGTTGTGAATCGAGCGTCAGTATAAGACGCAGCAAATCGGCGTCGTCCCCGTTATCCTGATAAAAACCGTTCAGGCTGGTTTGCTTACGGAAAGGCGCTGAATTACGGATCAGATCAAGCACCAAAGTCAGCGCCTGGGTGAGGGGATTCAGGCTGGCAAGCCAGCTTTCAATCTGGGCGTCGCGCTGCGCCTGTTGTAGGTGCAACCAGATATGCAGAGTGGGTAAATCGAAACTGCAACAGCCGCCAGGAATACTTAAGCGTTGACGCACAAGGGCAATCAAGCGATCTTCGCGTAGCTGCTGGCCAATCCTCGGGGCGGAGATCAGCACGCTGCCCGCCGATTTTAACTGCTGGCGCAGGGCTTCAATACGGTCTTGATCGACGCCGGGAACCTCAACCCAGGCCTGTAATTTACGCTGCTGGCGCTCCAGTTCTTTCAGCAGTTCGGTACGGACTTCGCCCCGTTCGAACACATCCAGTAGATCGCTGATGTTACGGAAAAAATGCAGTGCGCCAGCATGGTCTGCAATTGGCAGGTTGATGGAGAGCTGTTGGATCAAAAACTCTATGCGCAGCCACGTACGCATCTTCTCATTGAGAGGGTGTTCAAATAGGACCTGGGTGTGCATTACGGTTTTTCCTGTGAGACAAACTGCGACGCGAGCTTAAGATAACTGGCGTGCAGGCGGGCCACATCTGATGCGATAGCATCCGGTGCGCCGTTATTATCAATAACATCGTCCGCCACGGCAAGGCGCGCTTCACGCGTCGCCTGCGCAGCGAGAATGTGTTCAACATGCTCGCGCGTAACATCATCACGCTGCATTGTGCGTATGAGCTGCGTTTCGGGCGTCACGTCAACCACCAGTACGCGGTTGGCTTTTTGATACAGCCTGTTTTCAACCAGCAGAGGCACAACCCATAACACATAGGGCGACGTAGCCTGTTGAAACTGTCGTTGGGTTTCCTGCTGAATTAAGGGATGAAGCAGAGCGTTAAGCCAGGCTTTTTCTTCCGGATGCGAAAAAATACGCTCACGCAGCGCCCGGCGACGTAACGTGCCGTCGGCGGCGATAAGTTCACAACCAAAATGTTCCGCTATTGCGTTCAGGGCGGGCTGCCCTGGCTCAACCATCTGGCGCGCGATAATATCCGCGTCGATGACGGTTATTCCGAGGTCAGCGAAGGCATCAGCGACGGTACTTTTACCGCTGCCAATACCGCCGGTTAAGGCTACGGTATACCTCATATCTCCAGCTTCCGGAATTTTAGTTTGACAATCAAAAGGTTAAATTTTAAGCATACAAAGACGATACGCTCTGAGCATTAACCTACTATTCGCCAGGTAAATTTATGGGATTGTAACGTAAAAAAAGAGAATTTCGCAGTCTTGTACGGCCATGATTAGTGCGTATGATAGCGTCACTGGAGTTGTGAGTTTCGATTTTTCGCCATTAACCCCAGGAATCCGTACATGCGTATTGAAGAAGATCTGAAGTTAGGTTTCAAAGACGTTCTTATCCGTCCTAAGCGTTCTACCCTCAAAAGCCGTTCCGATGTCGAACTGGAACGTCAATTCACCTTTAAACACTCAGGTCAGACCTGGTCTGGCGTACCGATTATCGCGGCCAATATGGATACCGTCGGGACGTTTGAAATGGCGCAAGCATTGGCCGGGTTTGATATTCTGACTGCTGTACATAAACATTATACCGTTGAAGAATGGGCAGCTTTTATCAACACGGCCTCGGCTGATGTTCTGAAGCATGTGATGGTTTCCACCGGGACCTCTGATGCTGATTTCGAAAAAACCGTGCAGATTCTGGCGCTGAATCCTGCGCTGAACTTTGTCTGTATTGATGTGGCCAATGGCTATTCAGAACATTTTGTGCAGTTCGTCGCAAAAGCGCGTGAAGCATGGCCGACAAAAACAATCTGCGCAGGCAATGTGGTAACGGGCGAGATGTGCGAAGAGCTTATCCTCTCCGGCGCCGATATCGTGAAAGTGGGAATTGGTCCCGGCTCCGTATGCACGACGCGTGTAAAAACCGGCGTTGGTTATCCGCAACTGTCGGCGGTTATCGAATGTGCTGACGCGGCGCATGGCCTGGGCGGTATGATCGTCAGCGATGGCGGCTGCACCATGCCAGGCGACGTAGCAAAAGCCTTTGGCGGCGGCGCGGATTTCGTTATGTTGGGCGGCATGCTGGCGGGGCACGAAGAGAGCGGCGGCAGCGTGGTAGAAGAGAACGGCGAGAAATTTATGCTGTTCTACGGCATGAGTTCGGAATCTGCGATGAACCGTCATGTCGGCGGCGTTGCGAAATACCGCGCGGCAGAAGGTAAAACGGTTAAATTGCCGCTGCGTGGGCCGGTGGGCAATACCGCCCGCGATATCCTGGGCGGTCTACGCTCAGCCTGCACTTATGTCGGCGCGTCTCGCCTGAAAGAGTTGACCAAACGCACCACCTTTATTCGGGTGCAGGAACAAGAAAACCGCATTTTCAATAGCCTCTAATATTCTGGCTGGCGTAAATGTGCGCCAGCCTTATCCCATCCCGCTCATCGCGTCTCCCAGATGAAAAATCGGCAAATACATCGCCACCACCAGCGTACCGATAATTAAGCCGGTGATGATCAATAACGCCGGTTCCAACAGCGACGCCAGATTATCGGCCAGCGCCAGCGTAGTTTCACTGTGGTGACGGGCAAGGTTATGCAGCATGATATCGAGTGAACCTGACGCTTCGCCCGTTCTGACCAGTTGCAGGCATAGCGGACTAAATTCCTGGGTATTTTTTAGCGCCAACCAGACCGGATTGCCCGCGGCGATCTCCTGATGTACCTGCGTTAAACGCTGTGACCAGTAAGGGCAGCCGAGACTCTCGATAGCGCTTTCCAGCCCCTGAAGAAAAGGAATGCCTGCGCTTTGGGTCAATGCCAGTACGGTGAATATTTGCGCTAGTTTCTGGCCTCTTATCAGGCGACCCATAACAGGAAGCCGTAGCAGAAGATGCTGCCGCTGCGCTTGCCAGGACGGTTTTTGTTTTACCCTGCGGTGAGCGATAGCAATGAGCATCGTCAGGAACAAGATGAGCCAACCCCATGTCGACCCCCATTGCGCTATCGCAATAATACCGCGTGTCAGAAGAGGAAGCGGGGTATTGAAGCTACGGTAAATGGCGGCAAATTCCGGCAGGACAAAGTGCAGCATGGCGAAAACGACCAGGGCGGCCATTGTTAGAATAATGGCGGGATAGCGCAGCGCCTTTTTCACGCTAACCGTAATCTGCCGTTGCGCTTTTTGCTGACGGGCCAGTTCAAAGCAGCATTCGGCCAGTTTGCCGGTCAGTTCTCCGGTGCGGATCATCGTCTGGTAGAGCGGCGGAAATACCTGCGGCCAGGAGACTAATGCGCTGGAAAAAGGGACGCCCTGTTCAAGCTCATGAGCCAGCGTGCGCAACAGCGCTTGCCATTGTCGGTGGGGATGCTGTTTCGCAAGGAGTTCCAGCCCTTCTGAAAGCGTCAGCCCGGCATGAATGAGCGTGGCCAACTGATGAATAATTTCAGCGCTTTGCTCTTCTTTCCACAGTGCGGCGTTAACGCCTATGCGCTTGATGCGAAGCGGCATAATGCGCTGATGTTGCAGGGTGATGATCAGCGCCAGACGATTGTCCACCCATACAACGTCTTGTTCCAGTTGACCTTTATCGTTAACGCCTTGCCAGCGCCAGAGCTGTTTAACGCTCATGGGGCATTCCCAGAACGCGCAGTATCTCTTCAAAGGACGTCATGCCTTGCTCAACGGCGCGACAGCCATTTTCAAAAAGCGTCCCTGTACCGGTCTGTTGGAGGTGGGCTTCCAGTGCTTGCGCCGATGCGCCGCTCGCAATTAACTGACGTAATGCCGGGGTAACAGTTAACACTTCGAATAACGCGGTTCGGCCATAAAAGCCGTGGTAGCAATGCTGACAGCCGCTTGCCTGCCAGCGCGGTAGCGCGCTGGGCCAAAGATTGGGCGATAGTACCACGGGATCGCTCAGGCGCTGTTTGCAGTGCGGGCAAAGCTTCCTTACCAGGCGTTGCGCTACCACCAGCGTAAGCGCCGATGAGATCATCCAGCGTGCTACGCCCATTTGCTGCAAACGTATCAGGGTTTCGCTGGTGGAGTTCGTATGGAGCGTTGAAAGTACCAGATGGCCCGTTTGTGCCGCCTTAATGGCGATTTCTGCGGTGTCGCCGTCACGAATTTCACCTACCATGATGATGTCAGGGTCCTGGCGTAAAAGCGCGCGCAGCACATTTTGAAAGGTGAGCCCAGCGCGGGGATGGATCTGCGTCTGGTTAATCCCATCCAGTGGAATTTCTATCGGATCCTCAACGCTACAGAGGTTGATACCCGGCGTATTCCGGGTTTGTAGCGCGCTGTATAGCGTGACCGTTTTTCCGCTACCGGTGGGGCCAGTCACCAGTACCAGCCCCTGAGGTTGCTGTAGGGCTTGTCTAAAAGCGGTAAGTTGTGCCCCGTACATGCCCAGCGTGTCCAGATCCAGCGTTTGTTCAACCTGATGCAACAACCGTAAGACGACTTTTTCGCCTTCTTGACAGGGAAGCGTGGCGATACGAAAAGAGATGCTGTCTCCCGTCAGGTCAACGGTAAATTGCCCGTCCTGCGGCAGCCGATGTTCAGCGATGTCCAAATTTCCCAGGACTTTCAATCTGGCCGTCAGCGCAAGCCCCGTCTCTTTGGCGATGTCCTGCAGAATATGAAGAACACCATCGATGCGGAGCCTTATCCGGTAGCGGCTGGCGCCTGGTTCGAGATGGATATCAGAGGCGCGTTTCGCCATCGCCGAGCGTAATATCTGATTGAGAAGCTGGGCCGCGGTTTCTCCGCCTTTCGCGGCGTTTGCCGAGGGTGCCTGATCCGGCTTATGCCGATGATTTTCCATTTGCTGGCGAGTCCAGCACACAATATCAATCTGTTTTTGCGTGGCGAAATGCAGAGCGTCCAGTAACGCATGAGAGGGCGCGTCGACCACCGCAACAGTGATACTGTTGCTGGCGCTATTGATCAGTACAGCCTGATGACGTTGACACAAGGTATTGAGCTGAGCGTCTTTCATCTTGTCTCCTTAGTTGGCGTCAAAACGGAAGACATCTTCACAAGCCTGTTGTAACGCGCTGTCGCTTTGAATATTGCAGTTACGCGTCCAGCCGGTAATGCCGTTAGCATTGTCCCAGGCGGGCGTCATGATGACGCTAAGCCCGCTCAGACTCTCCTGGCCGGTAAGCGTGATGACGCCTTTTTCCACGCTCATGCCCGAAACATAACGGGTGATGACGGGCGAGGGGATACCGTTGACGCCCGCATCGCATGTGCTCGTCCCTCCATGTTCCAGAGCGCAGAGTTCGACGGCGGTACGGTAGGGGACAAACGTTTGCAACATATCCGTCAGCGCCGCTTTACGCAGATAGTTCTGGTAAGCCGGAATGCCAATGGCGCTTAAAATGGCGATGATGCCAATAACGACCATCAGTTCGATAAGCGTGAAACCGCGTTGTTTTTCCATTGTTCGCTCCTTGAGTTAGCTGGCGCTACTGTGGCAAACGAGGAAAGAGCAGGCGAGCGGCAAAAGGTAAAACGGGAAGGCGGATTCTGAAGATTTTTGCTGCGTTACATGACACGGCAACGTTATTGCGAGGCGCTACGAATATTTTACCGAATCACGACGCGGATAGCCGGACAGGTGATTTATAGACCCGACAGCGCAGCGCCATCGGGCGGAGAGGATCAGCAAAAACGCATGGAGAGATCGAGCGCGCGTACGTGCTTGGTCAGCGCGCCAACGGAGATGAAATCCACCCCGGTTTCAGCAAATTCGCGTAAGGTTTCCGCGGTGACGTTGCCGGATACTTCCAGCCGCGCCTGGCCGTTGACGCGTTTCACCGCCTCGCGCATCTGGTCGGTGTTGAAATTATCCAGCATGATAATATCCGCGCCTGCTTTCAGCGCATCGTCCAGTTCATCCAGATTTTCGACCTCGACTTCTACCGGCACGTCCGGATGTAGCCAGAACGCTTTTTCCACCGCCTGACGAACCGAACCGGAGGCGATGATATGGTTTTCTTTAATCAGGAACGCGTCAGTGAGGCCCAGACGATGATTGGCGCCGCCGCCGCATAAAACCGCATATTTGAGCGCGGTGCGCAGACCCGGCAGCGTTTTACGCGTGTCGAGCAACTGGGTTTGGGTGCCAGCCAGCAGTCCAACGTAGCGGCGTACTTCACTGGCGACGCCGGAAAGGGTCTGGACAAAGTTTAGCGCCGTGCGCTCGCCGGTCAGCAATACGCGAGCCGGGCCGTTCAGTTCAAACACTGTTTGGTTGGCGTGAATGGCGTCGCCGTCATCGACATGCCAGGTGAGGCGCACATCATCGCCCGCCAATTGGATGAAGACCTCTTCAACCCAGCGCTTGCCGCAGAAAACGCCGTCTTCACGAGTGATCACCGTGGCATGGGCTTGCGTATCTGCCGGCAAAAGTTGCGCGGTGATATCGTTGCCAGCATCGACTTCTCCACCTAAATCTTCACGCAGCGCCTGAGCAACGGCGGCAGGGATATCGAGATTAATGCGTTCCAGTAGCGCGTCACGTCGGTCGTCTGGGTTATAACGGCGAGGCGGCATGATAAAACTCCAAATTGCTAACGAATCATAAGGTAGAAACATGCTACTCTGAAGCAGCTATAAGCACCACTCAAAAGGAGACTCCGCATGTTGCCAGATAAGGGTTGGTTGGTAGAGGCGCGACGCGTCCCTTCTCCGCATTATGATTGCCGTCCGGATGACGAAAAACCGTCCTTGCTGGTGGTGCATAATATTAGCCTGCCCCCCGGCGAGTTTGGCGGTCCGTGGATCGATGCATTATTCACCGGAACGATAGATCCAGACGCCCATCCTTTTTTTGCAGAAATCGCTCATCTTCGTGTTTCGGCCCATTGTCTGATTCGTCGCGACGGTGAAATCGTCCAGTATGTGCCTTTTGATAAGCGTGCGTGGCATGCGGGCGTGTCAAACTATCAGGGGCGGGAACGTTGTAATGATTTCTCCATTGGTATTGAGCTGGAGGGGACGGATACGCTGGCTTATACCGATGCGCAGTATCAGCAGCTAGCCGCCGTGACGCGCACGCTTATCGCTTGCTATCCGGCGATCGCCGACAATATGACCGGACACTGCAACATTGCGCCTGACCGCAAAACGGACCCTGGCCCTGCCTTTGACTGGCCGCGCTTTCGCGCTTTGGTAGCCCTCTCGTCGCACAAGGAGATGACATGACGCTGTTTACGACATTACTGGTGCTGATTGTCGAGCGCCTGTTTAAGCTGGGCGAGCACTGGCAGCTCGATCATCGGCTGGAGGCGCTATTCCGTCGGATTACGCATTTTTCGATGTTGCGCACGATGGGAATGACGGCGATCGCGATGGTGGTGACTTTTCTACTGCTCCAGGCGTTAAAAGGGCTGCTATTTAACGTGCCGACACTGGTGGTGTGGATTCTCCTGGGCGTGCTGTGTATCGGCGCGGGCAAAGTGCGAGTACATTATCACGCCTGGCTGAAAGCGGCATCCCGTAACGATCCGCATCCTTGCGAGGCGATGGCCAGCGAGCTTACGCTGATTCACGGCGTGCCGCCGGATTGTAATGAGCGTGAATTTTTGCGTGAGCTGCAAAATGCGTTGTTATGGATAAATTTCCGTTTTTACCTCGCACCGCTATTTTGGTTTATCGTTGGCGGTCCATGGGGGCCGGTAACGCTGGTGGGCTATGCGTTTTTACGGGCCTGGCAGACCTGGCTGGCGCGCTATCAGACGCCGCACCAACGTTTGCAATCCGGCATTGACGCTATTCTTCATGTGCTGGACTGGATTCCGGTACGTCTGGCGGGCGTAGTGTATGCATTACTGGGGCATGGCGAGAAAGCGTTGCCGGCCTGGTTTGCCTCGCTGGCGGATCTGCATACTTCGCAGTATCAGGTGCTCACACGTCTGGCGCAGTTCTCACTGGCGCGTGAACCGCATACTGACAAAGTAGAAACCCCCAAAGCGGCGGTGTCGATGGCGAAGAAGGCCTCGTTTGTGGTGGTGGTGATTATTGCGTTGCTCACCATTTATGGGGCATTAGTGTAGCGTTGTGCCGATGGCGCTAACGCTTATGCTGCCTACAATGGAAAAATCTGTAGGCCCGGTAAGCGCTAGCGCCACCGGGCAGTGCAACGGCTTAGATCGTATCGGCTGGCGGCACGCCAAAATCAGGCATCCCGTTTTCGTCCCAGCGCACCCGTTTCAGACGCGTATGGCGGTTGGGATCGTACAACGGATCGCCTTCAATTTCGGTGTAATTTCTCGCGTGGTACACCAGTACATCTTCACCTTCCGGCGTTTGCGTAAAGCTGTTATGTCCCGGCCCATACTGGCGATTTTCATAGCTGGTGGTAAAGACCGGGCGCGGTGATTTATGCCAGTTGGCCGGATCGCGCGGATCGTCGTTTACGTTAATCCACAGTAATCCCATACAGTAGTTTTCATCGGTGGCGCTGGCCGAATAGCTGATAAACAGCTTGTCGCCATGCACCACGACGGCCGGACCTTCGTTAACCCAAAAACCCCGACACTCCCAGTCGTACTCTGGCTTACTGAGTCTTACCGGCTCGCCTTTAATCGTCCACGGATTTTCCAGTTCAGCCAGATAAATATTTGAGTTACCGGCAATATCCGGCGCTTTTTGCGCCCACAGATACCACTGCTTTCCCTGATGATAAAAAGTGGTGGCATCGAGGGCGAAGGTATCAAACGGTGTTTTAATTTGACCTTTCTCCGTCCACTTGCCGGTGAGTGGGTCGGCATCGGCGCACTCCAGGGCAAACATGCGATGCTGGAACATTCCCAGCTTATCAAGCGCTTGAGTATGGGTAGCGGCAAAATAGATGTACCACTTGCCGTTGATGCGGTGCATTTCCGGTGCCCAGATGAGCTGGCTCATCGGGCCACTTTCCGGTTTGCGCCAGACGACAACGGGGTCGGCGGCGCGCAACCCTTCCAGCGAATCAGCCCGGCGGATTTCCAGCCTGTCATATTCCGGTACGGAGGCAATAAAGTAGTAATCGCTGCCGTCGCGTAAAATAAACGGATCGGCACGTTGTTCAATAAACGGGTTTGGCCAGTTTGCCATCAGGCTTTCCTTACGCTTTCAGCGGCTTTGAGGTCCTGCAACTCACTCAATTCGCGGTAATTAGTGCGACGTTTTTCCAAATCGTCCTGGATTTTTTTCATCAGTTCACGGTCAACTTTCAGCAGACGTACCACGCCTGCGGTAATCAGATAGCCAACGCCGGGGATAACGGTAAACAACAGCATAATACCGTTCATCGCCGAGGCGCTTTGCGCTTTGGCGCTGGCGTCATAACCGTACCAGGAGAGCAAAAAGCCGACCATCGCCCCGGCAATCGCCAGGCCCAGTTTCAGGAAGAACAGATTACCGGAGAAGCTAATACCGGTAATGCGTTTGCCGGTTTTCCATTCGCCGTAATCATCGACGTCCGCCATCAGCGACCAGTGCAACGGGGAAGGGATCTGATGCAGAATATTGAGCAGGAAGTAGAGCGCCACTATCATCACGGTAGCTTTCGGATCAAAGAAATAGAACGCGCAGGAGAAAATCGCCAGCGCGATATTGGTCCAGAAAAATACCTTCAATTTACACCAGCGATCGGTTAAGACTTTTGCCAGCATACTGCCGATCATCATACCGACCACGCCAAGGCTAATAAAAAGCGTAGCGAAATGGGTGCTTTGTCCCATCACCCAGGTGACGTAATACATGGTCGCCGCCATACGGATAAACCCCGGGCAGACGTTACATAAGGTCAATAGCAGAATGCGTACCCATTGATCGTTTTTCCACACGTCTTTGAAATCATTCTTCATATCATCGTGCGTCGGAACGGCAGGGCGAACGCGTTCGCGGACGCTGGCAAAGCAGAACAGAAACATACCCATGCCGATAATCGCCAGCACGGTCATCGCCAACTGATAGCCTTTGGCTTTGTCGCCGCCGCCAAACCAGTCCACCATCGGCAATAGCGTTAACGATAGCAACAGCGTCGCGATGCCGACTAACACGAAGCGATAAGCCTGACAGGCCACGCGCTCTTTTGGATCGTTGGTGATCACGCCGCCCAGTGAGCAATAGGGAATATTGATGGCGGTGTAGGTCACGGAAAGCAGAAAATAGGTGACGAAAGCATAGACAACTTTGCTGTTATAGCCCCAGTCCGGCGTCGTGAACATCAGCACGCTGAACAGCGCGTAGGGAAATGCAATCCACAGTAGCCAGGGGCGGAAACGACCATATTTACTTTGGGTACGATCGGCAAGCGCGCCCATCACCGGATCGGTAACGGCATCGATAACGCGTACTGAAAGGAGTAAAACACCGACTAACGCCGGGGCAAGACCAAAAATATCCGTATAAAAGTAATTAACAAACAGCATGATAGCGCCAAAAATAATGTTACATCCGGCGTCACCCATGCCATACCCGATTTTCTCTCTTACCGAAAGTCTGCCCTTATCCATTGAGACTTCTCCCCATCAGATGATGGCGGTAATTATTCGCCTGCGAGCTTTTTTTTGCGTAGCAGGATCACGCCGCTGATATGGATAAAATGGTTATACGTGGGAAACTGTGAGGCAGATAACACCCTCCCCGGACGGGGAGGGCGGAAAAGTAACGTCACGATCAGTGGGCTTTCACCGTTTTTGCCGTTTTTTCTTTACACAGATAGCCGACGCCCAGGATGAGCAGCCATACCGGAATCAGCCACACGGAGATCGCCATACCTGGCGTCATCAGCATAATGATCAATACCGCCGCCATAAACAGCAGACAGAGAACGTTGCCGAACGGATAAAACAGGGCCGGGAAGCGGGTTTTCACGCCCTGTTGCTGTTTCGCGCGACGGAACATCATATGGGCAAGGCTAATCATCGCCCAGTTAATGACCAGCGCGGAGACCACCAGCGCCATCAGCAGTCCGAATGCGGACTCTGGAGCCAGGTAGTTGAGCAGCACGCACAACGCAGTCACGACGGCGGAAACCAAAATGGAGCTCACCGGCACGCCGCGTTTGTCGACGTTCAGCAGCGCTTTCGGCGCATTTCCCTGCTGGGCCAGACCGAACAGCATACGGCTGTTGCAGTAAACGCAGCTGTTATAAACCGATAGCGCGGCGGTGAGAACCACGATATTCAGTGCATTGGCGACAAACGTATCGCCCAGCTCATGGAAGATAAGGACAAATGGGCTGGTATCGGCGGTGACGCGAGTCCATGGCAGCAGCGAAAGCAGAACCGCCAGCGAGCCGATATAAAAAATCAGGATGCGATAGATAACCTGATTAGTGGCTTTGGGGATGCTCTGTTCCGGGTTATCGGCTTCAGCGGCGGTGATCCCTACCAGCTCCAGTCCGCCGAACGAAAACATAATAATGGCCATCATCATCACCAGCCCGGTCCAGCCATGCGGCAGAAAGCCGCCCTGTTCCCACAGGTTGCGCACGGTGGCCTGCGGACCAGCGGTATCGCTGAAGAGTAACCACGCGCCGAACAGAATCATAGCGATGACGGCGATCACTTTAATAATGGCGAACCAAAACTCCATCTCACCGAACACTTTAACGTTGGTCAGGTTGATGGCGTTGATAATCACAAAGAAGGCTGCCGCAGAAGCCCAGGTGGGGATCTCCGGATACCAGAACTGGATATATTTACCCACTGCGGTCAGTTCCGCCATGGCAACTAATACGTACAGCACCCAGTAGTTCCAGCCGGAAGCGAATCCGGCAAAGCCGCCCCAGTATTTATAGGCGAAGTGGCTAAAAGAGCCGGCGACCGGTTCTTCAACCACCATCTCTCCCAGCTGGCGCATAATCAGAAAGGCAATAAAGCCTGCAATCGCATAGCCCAGGATAATTCCTGGCCCCGCCGACTGAATAACGGAGGCGCTTCCCAGGAACAAGCCTGTCCCTATCGCGCCGCCCAATGCGATAAGCTGAATATGGCGGTTTTTCAGGCCGCGCTTGAGCTGCTCGCCGTGCTGCTGACTGTCCATTATAAAACCTCGTGTATCGGGCGCGGTTTATTCATAACGCGCTTATTTTGAACGATGCAGTAGTGCGTGTGTAAGTTTGCAATTCCGCTTTTTGTATTGATTTATTTACAGACTCGTTTTTTTAAATGTCACTTCAACTCTTTCGTCTTGATCAGAATAATGGTATGTGGCCGCGAATGCACCTGCTTTGTGCAGGGGTGATGACGAGTTGCGTAAAAAGAAAGCACTTGTAAATACCTCCTTTTATTTTCCCTTACAGATGTTAATTTGTTTTTATTCATTATTTATGCATAAAAATGCATTTAATCTACTGTTGAATCGGTTCAGATGAGATTTTTTATCGTTTCAAATACGTTAAATCTACCTCCAGGTGGGTAAATTTAACATTTGTGCACAGTTACAGTTTTGAAACATGATTTCTGTAAAATTGTTAAAATGTGCCTCCTTTACTGATTTCAATCAAAACCTGTATGGACAGAAGGTGAATACTTTGTTACTTTAGCGTCACAGACATGAAATTGGTAAGACCAATTGACTCCGGGCAAATGGCTTAAGACAGGAAATCATGGCCTACAGCAAAATCCGCCAACCAAAACTCTCCGATGTGATCGAGCAGCAGCTGGAGTTTTTAATCCTTGAGGGAACATTGCGTCCCGGAGAAAAACTCCCACCGGAACGTGAACTGGCAAAACAGTTCGACGTCTCCCGTCCCTCCTTGCGCGAGGCGATTCAACGTCTCGAAGCGAAGGGATTGTTGCTTCGTCGTCAGGGCGGCGGAACCTTCGTGCAGAGCAGCCTGTGGCAGAGCTTTAGCGACCCGCTGGTGGAACTGCTCTCCGATCACCCTGAATCCCAGTTTGACCTGCTCGAAACGCGCCATGCTCTGGAAGGCATTGCGGCTTATTACGCGGCGCTGCGCAGCACCGATGAAGATAAAGACCGTATTCGCGAGCTGCACCATGCTATTGAGCTGGCGCAAGAGTCCGGCGATCTGGATGCCGAGTCCGAAGCCGTGCTCCAGTATCAAATCGCCGTCACCGAAGCGGCGCACAACGTGGTATTGCTTCATCTGCTAAGGTGTATGGAGCCGATGCTGGCGCAAAACGTGCGGCAGAACTTCGAATTGCTGTATGCGCGTCGGGAGATGCTGCCGCTGGTGAGTACGCATCGCACCCGTATATTTGAAGCCATTATGGCCGGAAAACCAGAAGAAGCGCGTGAAGCGTCACACCGACATCTGGCGTTTATCGAAGAGATTATGCTGGACAGAAGCCGTGAGGAGAGCCGTCGTGAACGCGCTTTACGCCGCCTGGAACAGCGCAAGAATTAGTTTTTTCTGGCAGAACGTTAACCAGAAGATGTTGTGAATAACGCGCAAAAATGTGCGCGGCAACTAAACGCAGAACCTGTCTTATTAAGCTTTCTGACGAAAGTTTAATGGGACAGGTTCCAGATAACTCAACGTATTAGATAGATAAGGAATACCCCCATGTCAGAACGTTTCCAAAATGACGTGGATCCGATCGAAACTCGCGACTGGCTACAGGCGATCGAATCGGTCATCCGTGAAGAAGGTGTTGAGCGCGCTCAGTATCTGATTGACCAACTGCTTTCTGAAGCTCGTAAAGGCGGCGTGAAAGTCGCGGCAGGCGCAGGGGCCAGTAATTACATCAACACTATTGCCGTTGAAGACGAACCGGAATACCCGGGTAATCTGGAGCTGGAACGTCGCATTCGTTCTGCGATCCGCTGGAACGCCATCATGACCGTGCTGCGCGCGTCTAAAAAAGACCTTGAGTTGGGCGGCCACATGGCGTCCTTCCAGTCTTCCGCCACGATCTATGATGTCTGTTTTAACCATTTCTTCCGTGCGCGCAACGAACAGGATGGCGGCGACCTGGTGTACTTCCAGGGCCACATCTCTCCGGGCATCTACGCTCGCGCGTTCCTGGAAGGTCGTCTGACCCAGGAACAGATGGATAACTTCCGTCAGGAAGTTCACGGCAATGGCCTCTCTTCCTATCCGCACCCGAAACTGATGCCGGAATTCTGGCAGTTCCCGACCGTCTCTATGGGTCTGGGCCCAATCGGTGCTATCTACCAGGCGAAATTCCTGAAATATCTGGAACACCGCGGCCTGAAAGATACCTCTAAACAAACCGTTTACGCCTTCCTCGGCGACGGCGAGATGGATGAGCCGGAATCCAAAGGCGCGATCACCATCGCCACCCGTGAAAAACTGGACAACCTAGTCTTTGTTATCAACTGTAACCTGCAGCGTCTTGACGGCCCGGTCACCGGTAACGGCAAGATTGTTAACGAACTGGAAGGCATCTTTGCAGGTGCTGGCTGGAACGTTATCAAAGTCATGTGGGGCGGTCGTTGGGATGAACTGCTGCGTAAAGACACCAGCGGTAAGCTTATCCAGCTGATGAACGAAACCGTTGACGGCGACTACCAGACCTTCAAATCCAAAGACGGCGCTTACGTACGTGAGCACTTCTTCGGTAAATACCCGGAAACCGCCGCGCTGGTGGCCGACTGGACCGATGAGCAGATTTGGGCGCTGAACCGCGGTGGTCACGATCCGAAGAAAGTCTATGCTGCACTGAAAAAAGCGCAGGAAACCAAAGGCAAAGCGACCGTAATCTTGGCCCATACCATTAAAGGTTACGGCATGGGCGACACCGCGGAAGGCAAAAACATCGCTCACCAGGTGAAGAAAATGAACATGGACGGCGTGCGTTACGTCCGCGATCGTTTCAACGTGCCGGTTGCCGATGCTGATCTCGAAAAACTGCCGTACATTACCTTCCCGGAAGGTTCTGAAGAACACAAATACCTGCATGAACGCCGTCAGGCGCTGCATGGCTACCTGCCAAGCCGTCAGCCGAACTTCACCGAGAAGTTAGAGCTGCCTCAACTTTCAGATTTCGGCGCGCTGCTGGAAGAGCAAAGTAAAGAGATTTCCACTACGATCGCTTTCGTGCGTGCCCTGAACGTGATGCTGAAGAACAAGTCGATCAAAGATCGTCTGGTTCCGATCATCGCCGACGAAGCGCGTACTTTCGGTATGGAAGGTCTGTTCCGTCAGATTGGTATCTACAGCCCGAACGGCCAGCAGTACACCCCGCAGGACCGTGAGCAGGTTGCTTACTACAAAGAAGACGAGAAAGGCCAGATTCTGCAGGAAGGTATCAATGAGCTGGGCGCAGGCGCATCCTGGCTGGCTGCGGCGACCTCTTACAGCACCAACGATCTGCCGATGATCCCGTTCTACATCTACTACTCTATGTTCGGGTTCCAGCGTATCGGCGACCTGTGCTGGCAGGCTGGCGACCAGCAGGCTCGCGGCTTCCTGATCGGCGGGACTTCCGGTCGTACTACGCTGAACGGCGAAGGTCTGCAGCACGAAGATGGTCACAGCCACATTCAGTCGCTGACTATCCCGAACTGTATCTCTTACGACCCGGCTTACGCTTACGAAGTGGCTGTCATCATGCATGATGGTCTGGAGCGTATGTACGGTGAGAAACAAGAGAACGTTTACTACTACATCACCACCCTGAACGAAAACTACCACATGCCGGCCATGCCAGCAGGTGCCGAGGAAGGTATCCGTAAAGGTATCTACAAACTCGAAACCCTCGAAGGTAGCAAAGGTAAAGTTCAGCTGCTGGGCTCCGGTTCTATCCTGCGTCATGTGCGTGAAGCAGCACAGATCCTGGCGAAAGACTACGGCGTAGGTTCTGACGTGTACAGCGTAACCTCCTTCACCGAACTGGCGCGTGATGGTCAGGATTGTGAGCGCTGGAACATGCTGCACCCGCTGGAAACCCCGCGCGTACCGTACATCGCTCAGGTGATGAACGACGCTCCGGCTGTAGCATCTACTGACTATATGAAACTGTTCGCCGAGCAGGTTCGTACTTACGTACCGGCTGACGACTATCGCGTACTGGGTACGGATGGCTTCGGTCGTTCCGACAGCCGTGAGAACCTGCGTCACCACTTCGAAGTTGATGCTTCTTATGTGGTTGTTGCAGCGCTGGGCGAACTGGCTAAACGTGGCGAAATCGACAAGAAAGTGGTAGCGGATGCGATTACCAAATTCAACATCGATGCAGATAAAGTTAACCCGCGTCTGGCGTAAGAGGTAAAAGAATAATGGCTATCGAAATCAAAGTACCGGACATCGGGACAGATGAAGTTGAAATCACCGAGATTCTGGTCAAAGTGGGCGACAAAGTGGAAGCTGAACAGTCGCTGATCACCGTAGAAGGCGACAAAGCCTCTATGGAAGTCCCGTCTCCGCAGGCTGGCGTCGTGAAAGAGATCAAAGTCTCTGTCGGCGACAAAACCGAGACCGGCGCACTTATCATGATTTTCGATTCCGCCGACGGTGCAGCCGACGCTGCACCTGCTAAGGCAGAAGAGAAGAAAGAAGCGGCGCCGGCAGCAGCACCTGCTGCGGCAGCGGCGAAAGACGTTCACGTTCCGGATATCGGCAGTGACGAAGTTGAAGTGACTGAAGTGATGGTGAAAGTGGGCGACACCGTAGAAGCTGAACAGTCGCTGATCACCGTCGAAGGCGACAAGGCCTCTATGGAAGTGCCGGCGCCGTTCGCGGGCACCGTGAAAGAGATCAAAGTGAACACCGGTGATAAAGTGTCTACCGGCTCACTGATTATGGTCTTCGAAGTGGCGGGTAAAGCGGGCGCAGCAGCACCAGCGAAAGCGGAAGCCGCTCCGGCTGCGGCTGCTCCAGCAGCAGCGACGGGCGTGAAAGACGTTAACGTACCGGACATCGGCGGTGACGAAGTTGAAGTCACCGAAGTGATGGTCAAAGTCGGCGATAAAGTTGCCGCTGAACAGTCGCTGATCACTGTGGAAGGCGACAAAGCCTCTATGGAAGTTCCTGCGCCGTTTGCGGGGACCGTGAAAGAAATCAAAATCAGCACCGGCGATAAAGTGAAAACTGGTTCTCTGATTATGGTCTTCGAAGTAGAAGGCGCAGCGCCTGCGGCCGCTCCGGCTAAACAGGAAGCGGCGGCACCGGCTCCGGCGGCGAAAGCTGAGAAGCCTGCTGCCCCGGCTGCCAAAGCCGAAGGCAAATCTGAGTTCGCTGAAAACGACGCTTACGTTCACGCTACCCCACTGATTCGCCGTCTGGCGCGCGAGTTTGGCGTCAACCTGGCGAAAGTGAAAGGCACTGGTCGTAAAGGCCGTATTCTGCGCGAAGACGTTCAGGCTTACGTGAAAGACGCTATCAAACGCGCGGAAGCTGCGCCGGCTGCTGCGGGCGGCGGTATCCCGGGGATGCTGCCGTGGCCGAAAGTGGACTTCAGCAAGTTTGGTGAAGTTGAAGAAGTGGAACTGGGCCGTATCCAGAAAATCTCTGGCGCGAACCTGAGCCGTAACTGGGTGATGATCCCACACGTTACGCACTTCGACAAAACCGATATCACCGATCTGGAAGCGTTCCGTAAACAGCAGAACGCCGAAGCTGAGAAGCGCAAACTGGATGTGAAATACACGCCAGTGGTCTTCATCATGAAAGCGGTTGCCGCTGCTCTGGAACAGATGCCGCGCTTCAACAGCTCTCTGTCCGAAGACGGTCAGCGTCTGACCCTGAAAAAATACATCAACATCGGCGTGGCGGTTGATACCCCGAATGGCCTGGTGGTTCCGGTCTTTAAAGACGTGAATAAGAAGAGCGTGACCGAGCTGTCTCGTGAACTGACCACCATCTCCAAAAAAGCGCGTGATGGTAAGCTGACCGCTGGCGAAATGCAGGGTGGTTGCTTCACTATCTCCAGCATCGGCGGCCTGGGAACTACCCACTTTGCGCCGATTGTCAACGCGCCGGAAGTGGCTATCCTCGGCGTTTCTAAGTCGGCGATGGAACCGGTGTGGAATGGGAAAGAGTTTGTGCCGCGTCTGATGATGCCTATCTCTCTTTCTTTCGACCACCGTGTGATCGATGGTGCTGATGGTGCGCGTTTCATTACCATTATCAACAATATGTTGTCTGACATTCGCCGTCTGGTGATGTAAGCGAAAAAGCCGGCCCGACGGCCGGCTTTTTTTTGATAATCTCATGTATTTTGTGAGGTTATTAGCGAAAGCGATAATTCGTGATCCGTTTGTTGTTTCAAAATTGTTAACAATTTTGTAAGATACGGGCGGATAGAACGACCCGGTGGATGATGGGCGATCAAGTACCCCGGACCGCCGGATACAAATAAAGAGGTCATGATGAGTACTGAAATCAAAACTCAGGTCGTGGTACTTGGGGCGGGCCCGGCAGGCTATTCTGCCGCTTTCCGTTGCGCTGATTTAGGTCTGGAAACCGTAATTGTAGAACGCTACAACACCCTTGGCGGTGTTTGTCTGAACGTCGGCTGTATCCCTTCTAAAGCGCTGCTGCACGTAGCAAAAGTTATCGAAGAAGCCAAAGCGCTGGCTGAACACGGTATCGTCTTCGGTGAGCCGAAAACTGATATCGACAAGATTCGTACCTGGAAAGAAAAAGTTATCACGCAGCTGACCGGCGGTCTGGCGGGTATGGCCAAAGGCCGTAAGGTGAAAGTGGTCAACGGTCTGGGTAAATTCACCGGGGCGAACACCCTGGAAGTGGAAGGCGAAAATGGCAAAACCGTGATCAACTTCGACAACGCGATCATCGCGGCGGGTTCTCGTCCGATCCAATTACCGTTTATTCCGCATGAAGACCCGCGCGTATGGGATTCTACCGACGCTCTGGAACTGAAAGAAGTACCGAAGCGTATGCTGGTCATGGGCGGCGGTATCATCGGTCTGGAAATGGGTACCGTATACCACGCGCTGGGTTCAGAGATCGACGTGGTTGAAATGTTCGACCAGGTTATCCCGGCGGCTGATAAAGATATCGTTAAAGTATTCACCAAGCGCATCAGCAAGAAATTCAACCTGATGCTGGAAACCAAAGTGACTGCCGTTGAAGCGAAAGAAGACGGTATCTACGTTTCGATGGAAGGCAAAAAAGCCCCGGCTGAAGCGCAGCGTTATGATGCGGTTCTGGTGGCGATTGGTCGTGTGCCGAACGGTAAAAACCTCGAGGCGGGCAAAGCTGGCGTGGAAGTTGACGACCGTGGCTTTATCCGCGTGGACAAACAGCTGCGCACCAACGTGCCGCACATCTTCGCTATCGGCGATATCGTCGGTCAGCCGATGCTGGCGCATAAAGGCGTTCACGAAGGCCACGTTGCCGCTGAAGTTATCGCCGGGAAGAAACACTACTTCGATCCGAAAGTTATCCCGTCTATCGCGTACACCGAGCCAGAAGTGGCATGGGTTGGCCTGACCGAGAAAGAAGCGAAAGAAAAAGGCATCAGCTATGAAACCGCCACCTTCCCGTGGGCAGCTTCTGGCCGTGCTATCGCTTCTGACTGTGCAGACGGTATGACCAAACTGATTTTCGACAAAGAATCTCACCGCGTGATCGGCGGGGCGATTGTCGGCACCAACGGCGGCGAGCTGCTGGGTGAAATCGGTCTGGCGATCGAAATGGGCTGTGACGCGGAAGACATCGCGCTGACCATTCATGCGCACCCGACTCTGCACGAGTCCGTGGGCCTGGCGGCGGAAATCTTCGAAGGTAGCATTACCGACCTGCCGAACCCGAAAGCGAAGAAGAAATAATCTTCTGCGGGTGGCAATGCGCCACCCGATACAGAAAAGCGGCTTTACAGCCGCTTTTTTTATGCATGGCAAATCAGATGTGTCAAATGATGGCGAAGGATAACGAAACCGCAAAATTTATCCTTTCCGCAGCAGTACGTTTTTCAAAGCTTATGCCGTCGGTAGTGCCTTTGTCTGTCATTTTCGACCAACTAATTGTTTCATAAGAAATACCTCTCCTTACTTTGTCATCATCCTGAAATTGGTAACGCTATAAAATAATAGCGAGCTAATTATGAGGTTTGATATATGAAACTTTTTCTGACAACAGCAGCGCTAACTGCGACCTTGATTTCCGGCATGGCATTTGCCAGCGATCCCGTCATCCCCTGGGCGACTAACAGCGGCGGTACGGAAAGCACGCATATTGCGGCAATGGGCGAGGATTTGAATGCGCAGCATCAGCAGATCACCCACACGCATGAAGGCGTATGGGCGGCCAATTCCGGCAGCATTCAGGCTGATGAAGCCGCGCTGACCAGCAACAAGCCGCCGGTACAAGGCCACCCGGAATTGATGCCGCATCAGGGCTAATGATCACGGCCTGGCGATAACGCCAGGCGCTTACGGGTTATTCGGCGACCTGCCACTGCGCGTCTGGCGCAAAACGCGTGATAGCCTGAACTTTACTCTCCGTCTCCTTGCCTAAATCCGCCTGATAAATACGATCGTCCTGGTTGACCATAAAACTCATCACCCCGGTTTCGCCGTAATGCATCGGCCAGGCCAGAAGCGCCGCGCCGTGACCGTCGTTATCGCTGATAATACGGAAATGGTAGCCGTGGTAACCCTCGTCTGGCGCTGCGGGGCTAAAGTTTGGGCCTAACGGACTGGGGACGTCGCCTGCTTTGGTTGGCCAGTACAGGCCATCTTTTTGGCCTTCGCTACTGATTATCCTGTGCGCCCAGCGATGGTTTTGTAAGTAATAGTCCTGCTGCGCATCAACGTAAGCATGCATGGCCTGTAAGGTAGAAAGTTCATTTCGCCCAATAGTACGGGTGAGGATCTCATTCCCGGCTGCCGCCATATCAAAGCGCCAGCCGCCAGTCTCTTTCACCATGGGCACCGGGAGCTGCCAGTCTTCTCGTCCGACATTCAGGTGCGCCGTATTGTCTTTTTGTACAATGCGATGGCCTTCGCGCCAGTCACGATTGAAGCGGGCCACGGCCTCGGGATCGGCACCTTCCGGCGGCAGAAATTGCCGCCAGTCATCGCCCAGTAGCGCGGTAAGCTGCGTTTCGTTTTTTCCGGCTACCGCCGCGGCGAAGGCGCTGGCGGCCGCTTCCGGGGAGGGGAACCGTTCCTGCGCGTAGCCCAGCAAGGGTAACGACAGTAACAGAGCGCTTAACATAACCTTTTTCATTATCTGCTCCGGTTAACGGCGATGAAATTCATGATGTTCAGAAAAATGTTCCCGCGCGGCGGCGCGTTGCTCGGTGTTTAAGTGACTGCCGCGACGGCTTTCCAGGCCGCGTAGCTGTTGCGATTGCCATGACGGCGATCGACTGTCGTTCCCGCTAAACACATTGGCGTGCATATTCTGGCGAAATGCCTGACGCTGCTGCGGCGTAGAGGATTCAATACGCTGGCGGGCGGTGTCTCTCTGCTGTTGTGAAACAGGGTGCTGCTGGGCTTTAGCCTTCAGCTCGGAACGATGCTGCTGCGTGGTGGATTTATTCAGTGTCTGCTGCGCCGCCTCGCGACGACTGCTGTTTTGTGTTCCGTCATAGCCACGGTAATTATTACGCTGGGCAATTTGATTTAACTGCTGCGATGCCGCCTTACGCTGGGCATCGCGGGTGCCTGGCGCTGGCAAAGAAGCGTTGGCCGTATGGCTGCGCTGTTGAAATTGCGTCATGGCCGCCTGGCGCTGACTGTCGCGAGACACTGGCGCTTGCTGCGTTGCGCTTAACCCGCCGCTAACATTGGTGGGATGGAACCGTTGCGCAACGGTATTATTCGGATAGGGGACGCCATTGCGCCAGGCGGGATTATGCTGCCAGCCCATCGTTTGGCCCGGCAGGTTTTGCCCGGATATCCGGTTGAAATTATTGACATTGATGTTGATATTATCGCCATTATGTTGATAACCGTTACCACCATGATGGTAATCATCATCATGATGGTCGTCGTCATGGTGGTGATGATCGTCGTCATCCCAGTCTATGCTGCTGAACAACGCATAGGTGGTGGCGACGCCCAGACTATAACCAAAACCTTTAACAAAACTATCGGCAAACTGCTGCCCCGGAGGGGGCGGTAAATACACCGGCGGATAAGCGGTATTGGGCCAGGCGCCATACACCGTCGCGGGGTTATAGTTCGGCACGTACACCACCTGCGGATTCGCGGGTTCAATTTTGATGACGGTCGACGGTGTCGCTGGCGTACTGGCGGATGTGGTGGTGGTTGTTGTCGTCGTGACGGCGGTAGAAGCGCTGGACTTCGGCACGCTGGTGACGGTTTGCTGCGGCGTTGATTTTAGCGAACCGGTTTGTTGAGCGAGCAGACGCAACCTTTGCACCGCATCCATCACATCCTGTGGCTGGGCTAAGAACGCATCGCCCAGGTTTTGCACCCATTGCGGATTCTCGCCCATAAGCGCCATCAACTGGGGAAAGGCGACCAGCGATTTGACGCTGGGGTCCCACGGTTGGCTGGCCACCGCCTGAATAGCGGCATCGCCCTGCAGCGTAGGGTTATCGCGCGACCACTGGACGGCCTGAACTACGTTCGCCGGGTAGGTGGAGGCCATGAGCACCTGCGAAAGCAGGGCATCGGGATAAAGCGCGACAGGCGCGACCCATTGATCAATTTGCGCAGTGGTAAAGGTCGTTTTCGCGACAGGCGCGGGCACAGCGCTCTGCGTTGGCTCAGGGGCGGGAGCTGCCGCCTGCGCGGGCGCTTCGGGAGCGCGGCTTTTAACATACAGTACGCCCGAAGCGGCAAATAACCCGGCACTGCACACAAGGGCAATGAGATGGGGTTTAAAGGGCAACGTCATTTTATCTCTCCCGATTCCAGAGAATCGCTATGGTCATTATGCCTGCCGCCGACGGGGTGCAGTTTGGCGTGAGTATAAAGGGACGATAGTTTAATTTTTAGCTAATGTTGGGATCGGTAACGTTACGTGACGATCAAAGCACGAAATGAGGTAAGCATTTATGGCTGCAGCTCCCGTCTCAGTAGAGCATTAGACCATCCTTAACGATTCAGCCACTTTTTTATGTTGCTTTTTTGTAAACAGATTAACACTTAAAGAAAATCCTGTTATTGTGCCTTATGCGGTACCGGGCATTTACCCTACTAACTACTGTCTCACAGGAGCGTGAAGAGAATCGCCCATCAACAAAAGCGCCGCATTATGACAATGAGAGCGAGGAGATATCGTCGTGCTAGAAGAATACCGTAAGCACGTAGCTGAGCGTGCTGCCCAGGGGATTGTGCCAAAACCTTTAGACGCAACCCAAATGGCTGCGCTTGTCGAGCTGCTGAAGACCCCGCCTGTGGGCGAAGAAGAATTCCTGTTAGACCTGTTGATCAACCGCGTTCCTCCTGGCGTAGATGAAGCCGCTTATGTTAAAGCCGGTTTTCTCGCTGCTGTCGCGAAAGGCGACACCACCTCCCCGCTGGTATCCCCAGAAAAAGCCATTGAACTGCTGGGCACCATGCAGGGTGGTTACAACATTCATCCGCTGATTGACGCGCTGGACGATGCGAAACTGGCGCCGATTGCGGCCAAAGCGCTGTCTCACACCCTGCTGATGTTCGATAACTTCTACGACGTAGAAGAGAAAGCCAAAGCGGGCAATGAATATGCCAAACAGGTGATGCAATCCTGGGCCGACGCCGAATGGTTCCTGAGCCGTCCGCCGCTGGCGGAAAAAATCACCGTCACCGTTTTCAAAGTGACCGGCGAAACGAATACCGACGATCTCTCTCCGGCGCCGGATGCGTGGTCGAGACCGGATATCCCGTTACATGCGCAGGCGATGCTGAAAAACGCCCGTGAAGGCATTGAGCCGGATCAGCCAGGCGTTGTCGGCCCCATCAAACAAATCGAAGCATTGCAGAAAAAAGGCTACCCGCTGGCCTACGTGGGCGACGTGGTGGGCACCGGTTCTTCCCGTAAATCCGCGACCAACTCCGTGCTGTGGTTCATGGGCGATGACATCCCGAACGTGCCGAACAAGCGCGGCGGCGGTCTGTGCCTCGGTGGCAAAATTGCGCCTATCTTCTTTAACACTATGGAAGATGCGGGCGCACTGCCAATCGAAGTTGACGTTTCTAACCTGAATATGGGCGATGTGATTGACGTCTACCCGTACAAAGGCGAAGTGCGCAATCATGAAACCGATGAACTGCTGGCAACCTTCGAACTGAAAACCGACGTGCTGATCGACGAAGTGCGTGCCGGTGGTCGTATTCCGCTGATTATCGGACGTGGCCTGACCACCAAAGCGCGTGAAGCGCTGGGTCTGCCGCACTCTGATGTATTCCGTCAGGCAAAAGACGTGGCAGAAAGCAGCCGTGGCTTCTCTCTGGCGCAGAAAATGGTCGGTCGCGCCTGTGGTGTGAAAGGTATCCGTCCGGGCGCGTACTGCGAACCGAAAATGACCTCCGTCGGTTCTCAGGATACTACCGGCCCGATGACCCGCGACGAGCTGAAAGACCTGGCCTGTCTGGGATTCTCCGCCGATCTGGTCATGCAGTCGTTCTGTCACACCGCAGCCTATCCGAAGCCGGTTGACGTCACCACGCACCACACGCTGCCAGACTTCATTATGAACCGTGGCGGTGTCTCTCTGCGTCCGGGCGACGGCGTGATTCACTCCTGGCTGAACCGTATGCTGCTGCCAGATACCGTGGGTACCGGCGGCGACTCCCATACCCGTTTCCCGATCGGTATCTCCTTCCCGGCGGGCTCTGGTCTGGTGGCGTTTGCCGCCGCGACCGGCGTGATGCCGCTGGATATGCCGGAATCCGTGCTGGTACGCTTCAAAGGCAAAATGCAGCCGGGCATCACCCTGCGCGATCTGGTCCATGCCATCCCGCTGTACGCCATCAAACAGGGCCTGCTGACCGTTGAGAAGAAAGGCAAGAAAAACATCTTCTCTGGCCGCATCCTGGAAATCGAAGGTCTGCCGGATCTGAAAGTGGAGCAGGCGTTTGAGCTGACCGATGCTTCCGCCGAGCGTTCTGCTGCGGGCTGTACCATCAAGCTGAACAAAGAGCCGATCATTGAATACCTGACCTCCAACATCGTCCTGCTGAAGTGGATGATCGCCGAAGGCTACGGCGACCGCCGTACGCTGGAACGTCGTATCCAGGGCATGGAAAAATGGCTGGCGGACCCGCAGCTGCTGGAAGCCGATGCTGACGCAGAGTACGCGGCGGTGATCGACATCGATCTGGCGGATATCAAAGAGCCAATCCTCTGTGCGCCGAACGATCCGGACGACGCGCGCCTGCTGTCTGACGTGCAGGGCGAGAAGATCGACGAAGTGTTCATCGGTTCCTGCATGACCAACATCGGCCACTTCCGCGCGGCTGGTAAGCTGCTGGATAGCCACAAAGGCCAGTTGCCAACCCGCCTGTGGGTAGCGCCGCCAACCCGTATGGACGCCGCGCAGCTCACCGAAGAAGGTTACTATAGCGTGTTCGGTAAGAGCGGCGCGCGTATCGAAATTCCAGGTTGTTCCCTGTGTATGGGTAACCAGGCGCGTGTGGCCGACGGCGCGACGGTGGTTTCTACCTCTACCCGTAACTTCCCGAACCGTTTAGGTACCGGTGCGAACGTCTTCCTGGCTTCTGCGGAGCTGGCGGCGGTTGCAGCGCTGATCGGCAAACTGCCGACGCCGGAAGAGTACCAGACCTTTGTGGCGCAGGTGGATAAGACGGCGGTGGATACTTACCGTTACCTGAACTTCGACCAGCTTTCTCAGTACACTGAGAAAGCAGATGGCGTGATTTTCCAGACTGCGGTATAAAAGTGACTGGCCCGGATTTCCGGGCCAGTTTTTACAGCGAAGAATCGTAATAAAAATGGATATCCAGGTTTTCATCGGGCTTGAAGTTTTTTTGTTTAAACTCCAGGGTTAACGGATCAATTTGTTTTAGCGGGTAATTAAAGCAGGGGACGACCACTTCAGTCTCATCCTTCTTATGAATGCGCAAGGTAAAGTCGCCAATGACACCCTCTTTCCAGTTAGCGCCAGTTTTCAGAATATAGCCCAGATAGCCCCAGCCGATATTCGCGCTACCGTCTTCGTTTTTATATTTTATTCCTGCATCCAGCTGTTTTAACGCCTTGCGAGTAGCGGCGGTCAGGCATTGATCGCCGAGCTCATCACCAAGAAGACTGTCAAGGCTGTCAGGCACGCCGGTGGATTTACTGGGCGTGTATGAGTGGTGAATAACGATCTCCTTGCCCGCCGGAAAACGTTGTTGCCAGATAAAATATTGTTGAACGGCAATATTCAGATAGCCGTCATCAAACCACTCTGACGGTAATTGCTGTTTTCCCTCTTTATATCCTTCTTCAATAGAGGCTTTGCCCTCGCGATTGAGGACATGGCGTAGCTGTGGGATCGTCCAGCCGGTTTGCAGTAGTTTCGCCGTAATGTCTTCTTCACCTTTACCGCCTAAGTCATGGATGACTCGCCAGCGGGACTCGCTTTTAACCGGTTTACCGTCCACGCTGATCTTAAAGTTGGCAATACCTTCTGTGCGATCTCCCATATATTGTTGGGAAATAGCCGGCATCGGAAAGGCTACCGGAACGGTAATATCCTGCGCCGAATGATTAATAAATACATAATCGACATTGATACGATCGCTGGCAATCAACAATCGCTCTTTCGCCATGCTGATCTCATTTTGTTGCAGAAATTCAATGGAACCATTGGTTTCCCCGACCGCCGAGTCGTTTGCATAAGCATGATAACTGGTAATAAAACACAGGAGTACGCTCAGCCACTTAAAATATGTCATACCGGTGCATTCCATGTCCGAAACATAATCATTATCATAATCCGGCGAGTGCCGTTTTTCGAGGGAAGAAAAATGCGGTATTATTTATTTTTATTATTAATAATTTGCCAAAATATATTTGCCGAAGAAATAAAACCATTGCCACAAGGTGATACCTGGCGCAAATATATTGCCCTGTCGCTGCGCGATGAAGAAGGGCTTGAGGATGGGCTGTTTAACCTGCGGCGGATTGAAGCAAACAGTAGCATTGCTTACGTTTGTGGCTTAATAAAAGACAAAAACGATAATTTTCTGACGGATGGGCAAAATCAATATCATCTTTATGACCGCGTGATGGCGATAGGTTATCGCTGGAGTTGGGGCAGCGTTGTGCGCTTTGATAAAACCATTGCTTCGCCGCAGGATGTTCACTGCCATTATGGTAAAAACGTACCGTTAACGTCTGCGCTCTTACGTGAGCAGGTCGCCGCGCAAGGGCGCAAAAATATTTGCCAGCCGGTAAAAGCCAGCGACCCGCTGCGAAGCGATATTCTGAACGGCCTGCGCGCCAGTTATATTGGCGACAGCAATAGCTTAACCCTTAATGGCCCGCTGCCGACGGTAAAATTTATCGTCGAAGACCTTTGCGCCACGGAAGATTATGCTTACTTTTTGGGTAAGGCGACGGGAGATAAAACGAGTTTTTTTATCCATGATGACGCCAATAATCGGCTTCGCGTCGTGTTGAAAAAATCCCCGGATGGCGTGTGGCGCCCGCAGCCGGAAAACAACCTGCTGACACAACAATCTAAAGTGAGCGGCGGGTACTATAGCGATGGCACGCTGCGAGAAACCGATTTAGCGCAACTGGCGCAGGCGTGCAGGGTGGAGGGAGACACCGTTAACCTCACCGGCACGCTTCGCCAGCAGGGTGACGGCGAGTCCGCTTACTGGACCCTGACCCCGGATAACCCCCTTGACTGCGTGCGCGATGCCAATAAGCAGCAGCCTGGCTGGAACCAGACGATGCAACTGGTGCTAACCCCACAAGAGCGGGAATCGCTCAACAATTTGGTCGGTAAAAAAGTCAGCGTCGGCGGCGATATTTTTCTGGCCCTGAGCGCCTCGCATCATACGCCGCTGTTACTGGATAATATTTTTCGCTTAACGGAAATAAAGTGAATGAGAAAGTTATGGGGTTATAGGAATGCTATTGATGCTATGCGGCAACGTTGATGCGGCAGCTAAATTACAGTATTTACACGTTACTAACGGTGGGATGATGGCATTTTACGATGACGGTAACGCAAAAATGTGCGCGCGCTGCGAACCGATGGTGCAGAATCTCAAATCAATGAATAACAAGGCGCCTTATGCCCGTTGGAAACAAATGGGGGATGTCATAAAACTGAAGTCGCCAAATGGCGAGAGTGATTATGAATTTTACCAGCAGGGTAAAATTCTTTCTACCTGGTGGATTTTTAATTATAAGACGCTTCATGCGCTCGTGGATTTGAGTGAGTAAAGCGTTTTATGCCATCATTCGTACATGGATGATAAAGAATAAAACGTCACTGCCAGATTTTTCGCAGGCCGGAAATTTTTCTGTTTAAATTCCAGCGTAGTGGCGTTAATCCGCGTTAGCGGCGGCTGAAAGCAGGTGGTGATCACGTCGCCGTGAAGGCGCAGCGTAAACTCGCCGATGTCTCCCTCTTTCCACGCGGGATCACCGGTTAGCACCACATCCATCCGGTTTTGCCCCAAAGCGCCTGCCGGGCCTTGCGTCGCCATTAACTGATCCAGCGCCTGCTGTATTTGCTGGCGGTTTTCCGCCGTCGGGCAGGTGTTGTCATTGTCCAGCTCATCCGTTGACATTAGCGCGCCGAGTGACACGCTCGGGGTATAAACCTGGTGGATAGTCACCGCTTTCCCCGCCGGAAAGGTCTGCTGCCAGATGAAGTTGCGCTGGATAGTAAACTGCGGCTGATTATCCTTAAACCATTCCGGCGGCAGCGCCGGGTGATCCGCCGGAGGCGAAAATTCACCATCGCTTAGCGCGGCGATCAGTTGCTCCACCGTCCAGCCAGCCTGCTGAAGTTTATCGGTGATCTCTTCCTGCGGAGCATTCAGTACTACGGTCCAGCGTGGTTGCGGGGTCACGATCTGACCATCGACGCGGATTTTAATGTTGCGGATGCCGGGGATGTAATCTTCACCGGCTTCGTTAACGTCGCTAAATGACAGCGGCGGCATGGGGAAAACGACAGGAACGGTAATATCCTGCGCGGTCGGATTCACAAACAAATAATCGGCATTAATCCGATCGCGTTCAATTAACAGACGCTCTTTCGCCAGTTGAATATCGCTCTGTGCCAGTAAATGTAATGAACTATTCGCCACGGCCTCATTGGCTTGCGCCGGATGAGGCAATACTGCCAGCAATAACGGGAAACCGAACGCGATCTTTTTCATGAGCAAATGATTACTGATAATAACGCAAAGCGCTATTATTGCACCCTCAATGCAATTTTTCGACGGTCACGTTCATGCGTTATTTTTTATTGGTGTTGGTGATGGTTTGTTGCAATTTATATGCATCAGATATGTTCCCGCTGAAGCCTGATGAAAATCCACGTGGCGCTATTGCGTTAACGCTACGCGAGGAGGTTGGGCTATTAAACGCCCGCTTCGATATCAAGCGGATTGAAATCAACGAGACGCGCGAACTGGCCTATTTTTGCGGCCTGCTAAAAGATACTGACGGTCAATATATTAAAGATGAAGATGATAAATATTATCTCTTCGATCGTATTCTGCTGGACAGCGGTACCGAAGGGTGGGTGAGTACGGTTTACCTGGATGAAGAGTTTAGCGCGCCGGAGCAAGCGAAGTGCCACTTTGCCGGGAATGTTGACCTGAAGTCACAGGAATTACGCGCGCTGGTGAAACAGTACGGGCGCATCGCAGCTTGCCTGCCGGTAGAAAAAGGCGATCCGTTGCGCACGCAACTGCTTGACGCGGTACGTGAAAACTACGTTGGCGATCTTAATCGTAAAACAACGCTGAATAATACGCCTGTGCCATCCTTCGTGGTGACGCAGCTATGCGCGGCGCAAAAATATGCCTATTTTTGTGGCGAACCAGCCAATGCCGATGCTGACTGGTATAGTCAGGATAGTAAAAAGTTGGATGTGGTATTGGTATTGCAGAAAGACGCTAATAATACATGGTGGTTGCCCGTTCCTCAATTTCAGGGCATTAGTCGCCAAAGCTCACTGGCCTGGTGTAACCACAGCACCGACATTTTGCCAGTCAAAACGGTTGAAGAAATGGCGAAAAAACGGCAACAGCGCTGCGTGCGGGAAGGCGATACCGTGTCATTGCGCGGAATACTGGCAGAGCAAAAAAGCGGCGCGCAGCGTTATTGGGTGGTTAAACTCGAAGAACCGTTAACCTGCGTCCAGGATGCCGACATGCAGACAGCCGACTGGAATGGGCAAGTGCAACTCTTGTTGAGCGATGAGATCATAGAAAGAGTTAAAGTACAGTACGGCGACGATTTGTTAAACCAAGACGGCGACAGTTTGTTAAACCAAGAAATTGTTGTCACAGGTGATGTTTTACTGGCATTAAGTTCAGATCACCACACGCCACTGGTACTGGAGAATATTGTGGAACTCATGCCCGTGATGGAGGGGCCGGGCTGGTGATGTGAGACTCTCCATTTTTAATGACTGCGCTCTTCCGGCGCATAATAAAAGGTCATCGACAGATCGTTTTCCGGCTTCTGCGGAGCTGGCGGCGGTAGATACTTACCGTTACCTGAACTTCGACCAGCTCTCTCAGTACACTGAGAAAGCTGATGGGGTGATTTTCCAGACTGCGGTGTAAAAGTGACTGGCCCGGATTTCCGGGCCCGAATGGCGCTTCTTATTTATTATTACGCTTCACTTCCCGTAGCCCCGGCAAATACGTAATTACCCCGCCCATTATTGCCCCGGCTACAATCGCTGGAATAAGCATGATCAATACTTCACCATATATTAATGGCAGTATGCTTATGTCAAAACCATATCGCGCAAAATTAAACAGCGTCGTGATCAGACCACCTGCAATGGCGCAAAGGATCATCCTGTTAATTATTTTTTGATATAATTTCAGGGGTATCAGCGCGCAGGCGACACCGGTTAACCATGCGGGGAGGAGACTGTATATCCAGCCGGTAATAATCACTAATTCTGGTATTGTTCTGCAGAAATACAACAAAAATGAGTCTGGTCCGCCAATAATGGCGGGTAAAAAGTTTATGATACCTATCGCGATGGCTGCGCCTATTAACGGCCCAAACAGAATAAACCAACCGCTATGATAAATTATTCGTCGAAATACAGACATAATGTATCCTTCCTGAATTTTCCTTCAACCGTCTGACAAAAAATACAACTCACTACGGCTTCTCTGCTGATATCGCCCATTGCTGGAGCTCAGTTGAAAAGCGCTTATCAAGTAGCCAACAATTTCATGACAACGACCCGGATGATAAGGAAGCGTCTGAAAGACTAGCAGGCATCGGCGTGGCAGGGTATTGATGATTTCTGAAAAAAAACGCCAGAGGGACACCGGGCTGGTAATGCTATAACTGGATGAGGGTCAGCCGTTTTTAATGACTGCTCTCTTCCGGCGCATAATAAAAGGTCATCTAAACGGCGCGCTGCCTGATGTGAAATTTGTCGTCGAGTTTTCGCTTAACGGAGATTAAGTGAATGTAAACGTGATGGATGAGGGAAATTTTCTTGCAGCTATTGGTAATGCCTATATCCCCAGCATGTCCGGCACCAGCTCTTCCAGTTGCCTGACCAGTTCAGGGTCCATATAGCGATAATCATCGGGGATATCGAGTACGTGCAGGGGCTTATTTTCAATAATACGACGATATTCAGCCATCAACCGGTCTTTATGTTTCTGCTCCATAACGCAGATAACGTCAGCCCACTGAAGTAACCCGCACGACACGCTTTTTTTGGCGTTGCGGCTGGTGCCAGCGGAACGGACGCTAAGGCCAGGATAGCGGCGGAACACCTGCTCCGCCGTGGGGCTGCGCCATTGATTTCGGCTGCATATGAAAAGCACATTCATTAAATAAATACTCTTCCAGATCGCGCTTCGCTAACGGCGAGTTTGTGAATCGTGGAGACTTAATACCCCACGGTGCGGCACGTAGCACTTTGTCGGAGTGCGTGTAGATATATTGAAGCGCTAGAGTGACTTTCTGTATGAATAATAAACTGTTTTGGCATTTTTATTTTATCTTTTGTGCGCCCCGCTGTTTTTCTTTCACCGTGCTGCGATAATTACCTTAAGGCGCAATGCGGTATTGGCGCATTGCCAGGGCAGAGGAAAACAATTATGGATTACGAATTTCTGCGCGACGTTACCGGAGGGGTAAAAGTACGAATGTCGATGGGCCACGAGGTGGTCGGTCACTGGTTTAATGAAGAGGTTAAAGACAACCTCTCGCTACTGGATGAAGTAGAACAAGCCGCGCGTACGGTCAAAGGCAGCGAACGCTCCTGGCAACGAGCAGGGCATGAATACACGATCTGGATGGACGGCGAAGAAGTGATGATTCGCGCCAATCAACTGGATTTTTCCGGCGATGAGATGGAAGAGGGGATGAGTTATTACGATGAAGAGAGTTTATCCCTGTGCGGCATGGAGGATTTTCTACGGGTCGTCGCCGCGTATCGGGAATTCGTCAGTAAAGCCTGACCCTCTCTTCGTTATTGTCCCGCAACGCCAGTCGACGGACAGTTGGGGGCGGTAGTGGAAACGAAATCACCACACATTCCAGCCGGGAGTATCCCGGCTTTTTTATTGCAGAATGATTTTTTGATTTTTATTAATCATTTTAAAACTGTGATCTGACGCGTTTGTGATCTTAATTTGATTGAATATAATCGTTATGATTTTATTCAATCACAACAAGCAACAGGCGGTAAGACCATGAACATCAAAAAAGCAATAGAGCGCGTACCCGGCGGCATGATGGTCGTACCGCTCGTTATTGGCGCAGTCATTAACACCTTCGCCCCGCAGGCGCTTGAGATCGGCGGTTTTACCACCGCCTTATTTAAAAACGGCGCGGCGCCGCTAATTGGCGCTTTTCTGCTGTGTATGGGAGCCGGTATCAGTGTGAAAGCCGCGCCCCAGGCGTTATTGCAGGGCGGGACGATTACGCTCACTAAGTTGCTTGTCGCCATCGGCATTGGCCTGGGCGTGGAGCATCTTTTCGGCGCGGAGGGTATTTTTGGCCTGAGCGGCGTGGCGATTATCGCGGCGATGAGCAATTCAAATGGCGGACTTTATGCTGCGCTGGTAGGCGAATTCGGCAATGAGCGCGACGTCGGCGCTATCTCTATTTTGTCTCTTAATGATGGCCCTTTCTTTACGATGATTGCGCTGGGCGCGGCAGGGATGGCGAACATTCCCATTATGGCGTTGGTGGCGGTGCTGGTTCCGCTGGTTGTCGGCATGATCCTCGGCAATCTTGATCCTCATATGCGCGATTTTTTGACCAAAGGCGGCCCGCTGCTCATTCCTTTCTTTGCTTTTGCGCTGGGGGCGGGCATCAACCTGGAAATGTTACTGCAAGGCGGACTTGCCGGAATTCTGCTCGGCGTGCTGACAACGTTCGTTGGCGGTTTCTTTAATATTCGCGCAGATCGTCTGGTTGGCGGAACTGGCATTGCCGGGGCGGCGGCCTCCAGCACCGCGGGTAATGCCGTTGCGACGCCGCTGGCTATTGCGCAGGCCGACCCTTCGCTCGCCGAGGTGGCCGCTGCTGCCGCTCCGCTGATTGCCGCCTCGGTGATCACCACGGCAATCCTGACGCCAGTGTTGACCTCCTGGGTTGCGAAAAAACAGGCGCGTCAGGCTTCTTTGGAGAAAAACGCATGAAAATGATGGTTATCGCCGATGATTTTACCGGATCGAATGATACCGGCGTCCAGTTGGCGAAGAAGGGGGCGAGAACGGAAGTCATGTTGAGCGCGTCGCAAAAACCGTCCCGCCGCGCCGATGTGTTAGTCATTAACACCGAAAGCCGGGCGATGCCCGCAGATCAGGCGGCATCTGCCGTTTATGCCGCGCTTTCCCCGTGGTGTGAGACATCGCCAGCGCCGCTGGTGTACAAAAAAATCGACTCCACATTTCGCGGCAATATCGGCGCCGAAGTGACGGCGGCCATGCGCGCCAGTCAGCGAAAACTGGCCGTTATCGCCGCCGCGATCCCTGCGGCCGGACGCACGACGCTTGAAGGAAAATGTCTGGTTAATGGCGTCCCGCTACTGGAAACCGAATTTGCCAGCGATCCGAAAACGCCCATTGTCTCTTCCCGCATTGCCGAGATAGTGGCGTTGCAAAGTGAGATCCCTGTGTATGAAGTCTTTTTGCAGGATGTCCGACGCGGCGGGTTAAGCGCCTTACTTACGGCTTATGCGGCTGAGGGCGAAGGGATTATCGTCGTGGATGCGGTGGAAGAGCGGGACCTGACGTTGATTGCGCAAGCGGCGTGCGAACAACCGTCGATGCCGCTGCTCGTCGGCGCAGCAGGTCTGGCGAATGCGTTGCCGGTTGAACTTTTTATGCAAGACCGGCAGCGGCTGCCGGTACTGGTGGTGGCCGGTTCGATGAGCGAAGCCACGCGACGTCAGGTGGATAATGCGCTGTGCCGGGGACGTGCGGAGGTCGTGGATATTGATGCCGCGCGCATGGTGTCGGATAGCGCGGAGCAGGAAATCGCGTCTGTCGTAGAGCAGGCCTGCGCGCTGTTAAGTCAGCATCGACATACGATTTTACGCACCAGCCGTCGCGCAGAAGATCGACAGCTAATCGACGCGCTATGCGAAAAATCCGCGATGAGCCGTCAGCAATTGGGCGAGCGACTGAGCCAGCGGCTTGGCGTCGTCACGTTAAACATTATCGAGCAGGCGCGGATTGGCGGGTTGTTTCTGACCGGCGGCGATATCGCTACCGCCGTCGCCGGCGCGCTTGGCGCTGAAGGTTATCGCATTCAGAGCGAGGTGGCGCCCTGTATTCCCTGTGGAACGTTTGTAAACAGCGAAATTGACGATCTGCCGGTCATTACCAAAGCGGGCGGATTCGGTTCAGACAGTACGTTGTGTGACGCGCTTTATTATATTGAGGAGATGTATTGTGGAGACTAAAACCGTTGCCATTACCATGGGCGATCCAGCGGGCATTGGGCCGGAAATTATTGTTAAAGCGCTAAGTGAAGACGGTCTCAACGGCGCGCCGCTGGTGGTTATTGGATGCCTCGCAACGTTGAAACGTTTACAGGCGAAGGGCATCACGCCGAACGTCGAGTTACGGGCCATTGAACGGGTCGCCGAAGCGCGTTTTGCGCCCGGCATCATTCATGTGATTGATGAGCCGCTGGCGCAGCCGGAGGCGCTGGAGGCCGGGAAAGTTCAGGCGCAGGCGGGGGATTTAGCGTATCGCTGCGTGAAGCGCGCCACCGAGTTAGCGTTACGGGGCGACGTACAGGCTATCGCTACCGCGCCGCTGAATAAAGAGGCGCTGCACCTGGCAGGGCACAACTATCCGGGCCATACCGAGCTGCTCGCGACCCTGACCCATAGCCGCGATTACGCGATGGTACTTTACACCGATAAACTAAAAGTGATTCACGTTTCAACGCATATCGCGCTGCGTAAATTCCTTGATACGTTAAGTACCGCGCGTGTCGAAACGGTGATTGGTATTGCTGATACTTTCCTCAAGCGTGTGGGTTACGTTAAACCGCGTATCGCCGTGGCAGGCGTGAATCCTCATGCGGGCGAGAATGGTCTGTTTGGCGATGAAGAGACGCGTATCCTGACGCCAGCCATTACCGATGCCCGCGCAAAAGGTATGGACGTTTATGGGCCGTGCCCGCCGGATACTGTATTTCTCCAGGCTTATGAGGGAC
Source organism: Salmonella sp. SAL00672 (assembly GCF_046552175.1). Lineage (NCBI taxonomy): Bacteria > Pseudomonadati > Pseudomonadota > Gammaproteobacteria > Enterobacterales > Enterobacteriaceae > Salmonella > Salmonella sp. SAL00672. The sequence continues at coordinate 131,763 of NZ_JBGDUQ010000006.1, forward strand.
AGTATGATATGGTGGTGGCGATGTATCATGATCAGGGGCATATCCCGTTGAAATTGCTTGGCTTTTATGATGGCGTGAATATCACCGCAGGGCTGCCGTTTATCCGGACTTCTGCCGATCATGGCACCGCATTTGATATCGCCTGGACGGGAAAAGCAAAATCTGAGAGCATGGCCGTATCGATCAAACTGGCAATGCAACTGGCATAATTCCCTGTTATGAAAGGACAACACCGTCTGGATCTCATTGTGGCGTATCTGAAAAACCATACGCTGGTTACGGTAGAACAGCTGGTTGAGGCGGTTGACGCATCGCCAGCCACTATCCGTCGCGATTTGATCAAGCTGGATGAGCAGGGCGTGATCAGCCGTAGTCATGGCGGCGTGGCGCTGCGGCGTTTTGAACCCGCCCAGCCCACCACCAATGAAAAACAACTGCGATCGCCCGCTGAAAAACGGGCGATCGCACGCGTTGCCGCATCGCTGGTCAATGCTGGCGATGCCGTCGTGCTGGATGCCGGTACGACAATGATGGAGCTGGCGAAATGCTTAACCCATCTTCCGCTGCGGGTCATCACCGTCGATCTGCATATTGCGCTGTTTTTAGCTGAGTTCCGGCAAATTGAAGTGACGATTGTCGGCGGTCGTATCGATGACAGCAGTCAGTCCTGTATCGGTGAGCATGGGCGCAAGCTGTTGCGCAGCGTTTATCCGAACATCGCGTTTATGAGCTGTAATTCATGGGGGGTAAAAACGGGCGTGACGACCCCAACGGAAGATAAGGCCGGGCTTAAACAGGAGATTATTGCTAATGCGCAGCGCAAAGTGTTGCTGGCGGACAGCAGTAAGTATGGCGCGCATTCGCTCTTTAATGTGGTGCCGCTTGAGCGCTTTAATGATGTGATTACCGACGTCAATCTGCCGCCGTCAGCGCAGGTTGAACTAAAAGGGCGCGCTTTTGCGCTAACGCTGGTGCAGCCGGAGTGACAGCGCCGTCAGGCACTGCCAGTGGTGAATCAGACCGCAGAAATATTGCGGCCGTAGTAAATCTCGCGCATCTCTTTCCACAGCGCGGCGGTGATCTGCTGGCGTTCGGTTTCAGTGAGATCTTCCGGTTTGGTGTGAAACATATAGTGCTTAAGATCGAACTCTTTAAGCAGCATCTTGGTATGGAAAATATTTTCCTGATACACGTTTACATCCACCATGTCATACAGCGACTTCATATCTTCCGACATAAAATTCTGAATGGAATTAATCTCATGATCGATAAAGTGTTTCATACCGTTGACGTCGCGCGTAAAGCCGCGCACGCGGTAATCGATGGTGACGATATCAGACTCTAGCTGGTGGATCAGGTAATTGAGCGCTTTTAGCGGTGAAATCACCCCGCAGGTTGACACTTCGATGTCGGCGCGAAAGGTGCAAAGCCCGCCTTCCGGATGGCTTTCCGGATAGGTATGCACACAGATATGGCTCTTATCGAGGTGCGCCACCACGGTTTCCGGCAGCGGGCCGGGATGTTCGGTTTGGTCGATAAGTTTCGGGTCGATCGGCTCTTCGCTCACCAGAATCGTGACGCTGGCGCCCTGGGGTTCATAATCCTGACGGGCGATGTTCAGGATGTTCGCGCCGATAATGGAGCAGGTCTCCGACAGGATCTCGGTCAGTCGGTTGGCGTTATAGAGTTCATCGATATAGGCGATATAGCCATCGCGCTCTTCTGCGGTTTTGGCGTAGCAGATATCGTAAATACAAAAACTCAGGCTTTTCGTCAGATTGTTAAAGCCATGCAGTTTCAGCTTTTTCAATTTTTATCACCTCCTTAACGTCACTGTGCGGACAGTGCGTCATGTAGATATTGCGGTAGCGCAAATGCAGCGGCATGAATAGCCGGGTTGTAATAGTGGCATTTGAGGCCAGCGGCATGAAAACGCGCCTGAATAATTTCGCTCGACAGGTGGCGAAGAGCGTCGTTGTCCGTCGCCCAGGCGAAGGTCATAATGCCGCCGTAATAGGTCGGAATCGCCGCCTGGTAGAAGCCGACATCGCTGAAGTAATGACTCAGCTTGCGGTGGCTGTCGAGCGCTTCATCCTGTTGCAGGAAGCACACGCCGTTCTGGGCGACAAAAATGCCGCCCGGATTCAGGCAACGCTTACAGCCTTCATAAAAGGCGGAGGTAAACAGGCTTTCGCCGGGGCCGATCGGATCGGTACAGTCGGAAATGATCACATCAAAGGTCTGATGGGTCTGATTGACGAAATTCACGCCGTCGTCGATCACCAGCGTAAAGCGCGGATCGTCGTAGCTGCCGGCATTGTGGTTGGGTAAATACTGGCGGCAAAACGAGACTACGCCAGCGTCTATCTCTACCATGGTGATGGTTTCGACGTTTTTATGCCGGGTAACTTCACGTAGCATTGCGCCGTCGCCGCCGCCGATAATCAGAACGTGTTTCGCATGACCGTGCGCCAGCAGCGGGACGTGGGTCATCATTTCATGATAAATAAACTCGTCGCGTTCGGTGGTCTGTACCACGCCGTCCAGCGCCATCACGCGGCCAAAAGCGGCGTTTTCAAAGATGATTAAATCCTGGTGATCGGTTTTTTCATGATACAGAACGTTGTCTACGGCAAAGTACTGACCAAACTGGTCGTGTAGCGTTTCATGCCACATCGTATTTTCGGCCATTGGCTGATACCTCCATTGTTAACACCCGTAAAAAAAGGGCGCAACATCATAGCTAACAATGACCGTGGATGCACGGTCATTATTTCAGCAATAGGATCGCGGAGGATTATTTAACGTAGGCTAACAGGCTCAGAGAATCGCGGGCCAGAGCTTTGCATTTTTTAGCGACCGGAATACCGATGCCGCTAAGATCGCGGTAGCTGTCTTCGCCCAACGATTTCATATCGAAGGTGTCGTAGTTACTCAGGTCCCACTGATTCTGCTGGGCAAAAAAGACCAGCGCACGGCGAATCTGACTGTTGGGTAAATTTTGGTAACCACAGTCATTTTTCAGAAAAACGAAAACCGCCGTTAAATCGGCCATATCTTCAGCTTCGGATTCAGTAAGCGCATAGCTATTTGCGCATAAGGCCATCAGGCTGCCAAACAACACGGGTCTGAAAAACGTCTTCATTGCTTCTACCACGGCATCAGGGAAAGTCAACGTTAACATACTGAGAACGTAGCGACGACTTTTATTATCAGGATTGGTCGCGGCGTTTTCATTCTTATTGTATTGCTGTCAGGAACGGTAAAGACGTGTTGCTGGCTTGACCTTCCCGTTAGGGCAGGGTCTAAGCTTAGACACCCGCCTGTTCATTATAAGGAAATGATTATGTTACGCCGTGATTTCTTAAAATATTCAGTGGCGCTGGGGGTTGCATCAGCGCTGCCGCTGTGGAGCCGCGCCGCTTTTGCCGCCGAACGTCCCGCGTTGCCTATTCCTGACCTGTTAACGGCAGATGCGAGCAACCGTATGCAGTTAATTGTTAAAGCCGGACAGTCGACATTCGCCGGTAAGAACGCGACAACCTGGGGCTACAACGGTAATTTGCTGGGGCCAGCGGTACAGCTTCACAAAGGAAAAAGCGTGACCGTTGATATCCATAACCAACTGGCCGAAGACACGACGCTTCACTGGCATGGTCTGGAGATTCCAGGCATCGTCGACGGCGGTCCGCAGGGGATTATTCCCGCAGGCGGAACCCGTACGGTGACGTTTACGCCGGAGCAACGCGCCGCGACCTGCTGGATTCATCCGCACAAACACGGCAAAACCGGGCGCCAGGTGGCGATGGGCCTTGCCGGACTGGTGCTGATTGAAGATGACGAGATTCGCAAATTGCGCCTGCCGAAACAGTGGGGCATCGACGATGTACCGGTGATCATTCAGGACAAACGTTTCTCCGCCGATGGCCAGATTGATTATCAACTGGATATTATGACCGCCGCCGTCGGCTGGTTTGGTGATACGCTGCTGACCAATGGCGCGATCTATCCGCAGCATTCCGCGCCGAAAGGCTGGCTACGTCTGCGCTTGCTAAATGGCTGTAATGCGCGTTCTCTGAATATCGCCGCCAGCGATAATCGCCCGCTTTATGTGATCGCCAGCGACGGCGGCCTGCTGGCGGAGCCGGTGAAAGTCACTGAACTGCCGTTATTAATGGGCGAGCGTTTTGAAGTGCTGGTGGATATCAGCGACGGGAAAGCCTTTGACCTGGTGACCCTGCCGGTCAGCCAGATGGGAATGGCGATCGCTCCGTTTGATAAACCGCATCCGGTGATGCGTATCCAGCCGCTGCGGATTACCGCCTCCGGTACGCTGCCGGATACGTTGACGACGATGCCGGCGTTGCCGTTGCTGGATGGGCTGACGGTGCGCAACCTGAAACTGTCGATGGACCCGCGCCTTGATATGATGGGGATGCAAATGCTGATGAAGAAATATGGCGCTCAGGCGATGAGCGGCATGGATCATGACAGCATGAACGCGCATATGCAGGGCGGCAATATGGGGCATGGCGAGATGGATCATGGCAACATGGATCACAGTGGGATGAATCATGGCGCGATGGGCAATATGAATCACGGCGGAAAATTCGACTTCCATAACGCTAACTTTATCAACGGCCAGGTCTTCGATATGAACAAACCGATGTTCGCGGCGCAAAAAGGCCGACATGAACGTTGGGTGATTTCCGGCGTGGGTGACATGATGCTGCATCCTTTCCATATTCACGGCACGCAGTTCCGTATTTTGTCAGAGAATGGCAAAGCGCCAGCGGCGCACAGAACGGGCTGGAAGGATACGGTACGCGTTGAGGGCGGTATCAGCGAAGTGCTGGTCAAGTTCGATCACGACGCGCCGAAGGAACATGCCTATATGGCGCACTGTCATCTGTTAGAACATGAAGATACGGGAATGATGTTAGGATTTACGGTCTGACCGATGTCTGCGACGCAGGCCGGGTAAGGCGAAACCGCCACCCGGCACAATGCCCGGCATACGCCGGGCATTAATGGTTATTTCGCGTCGTCAGGCAAAGCATAGGCCACGATATAGTCGCCCATCTTCGTACCAAACGAACCGTGGCCTCCGGCAGAAACGACCACGTACTGCTTACCGTTTACCTCATAGGTCATCGGCGTTGCCTGGCCTCCGGCGGGTAAACGTCCCTGCCACAGCTTTTCCCCGTTGCTCATGTTATAAGCGCGCAGGTAGTTGTCGGCGGTCGCGGCGATAAACAGCACGTTACCGGCAGTTGAGATTGGCCCGCCGAGCATGGGCATCCCCATGTTGAACGGCACCGGAACCGGCATCGGAAACGGCATACTGTCGCGCGGCGTCCCTATACGTTTCTTCCACACGATTTCATTGGTCTTCAGATCCAACGCGGAAATATAGCCCCAGGCCGGTTGTTTACACGGCAGGCCAAACGGCGAAAGGAACGGATTCAGCGTGACGCCGAATGGTACGCCGTACTGTGGCTGAATACCCGCTTCTGTACCAGTACCTTTCGCGTCTTTCGGCGGCTCCATTGGATTGCCCGGGCCGCGTGGGATCAGCTTCGAGACAAACGGCAGCGCCATCGGGTTAGCGATAGCGACCTGACGGTCTGGATCGACGGAAATACCGCCCCATTCAAACATCCCCAGGTTGCCAGGGAAGACCAATGTCCCCTGCTCGGATGGCGGGGTGAAGATACCTTCATAGCGCAACTGGTGGAACATAACGCGGCACACCAGTTGGTCGAACATGGTCGCGCCCCACATATCCGCGCCGGAGAGATCTTTTTTCGGGCGGAAGGTTAAATCAGAGAACGGCTGAGTTTTGGCGACATAATCGCCTTTTGCCGCGCCCTGCGGGACCGGTTTTTCCGGAGCGGGCACGACCAGCTCGCCATTACGTCTGTCCAGCACAAAGATATTACCGGTTTTCGCTGGCGCATAGATAACCGGAACGGTAGTACCGTCAACGGTAATATCCGCCAGCGTCGGCTGTGCCGGCAGGTCCATATCCCACAGATCGTGATGGACGGTCTGATAACTCCAGGCCAGTTTCCCGGTGGTGGCATTCAGCGCCAGGATGGAGCTGGCATAACGTTCCTGCTCCGGCGTGCGGTTACCGCCCCAGATATCCGGCGTGGTCACGCCCATCGGCAGATAGACCAGATCCAGTTTCGCATCATAGGCGGCAGGCGCCCAGGAGTTCGGCGAGTTAAAGGTAAAAGCGTGCTCATCGGCTGGAATCGCGTTCGGATCTTTCGCCCCAGGATCGAAGGCCCACAGTAGTTTACCGCTATTAACATCAAAACCACGGATAACGCCGGACGTTTCGCGAGTAGAGAAGTTATCCGTGACCGAACCGGCAATGACAATCGTTTTATCGGTGATAATCGGCGGCGACGTCGGTTCATATAGTCCCGGCGTGGTATCCGGCATATTGGTTTGCAGATTCAGGACGCCTTTGTTGGCGAAGGTTTCACACAGCTTGCCGGTTTCGGCATTCACCGCGAAAAGGCGACCGTCGTTGACCGGGAGGATAATGCGGCGCGGACAGTCGGCGATGACCTCCGGCGAGGCGGTATCCGCTTTGGCCTCATGATAAGAGACGCCGCGGCAGGTCACATGCTGGAAAGACGAATCGGTCTTCAACTGAGGATCAAAATGCCACTTCTCTTTACCGCTGGCGGCGTCCAGCGCGAACAGACGCTGGTGAGCTGTACACAGATAAAGCGTATCGCCGACTTTAATCGGGGTCACTTCGTTGGTGATTTCACCCGGATCGTTGGGTTGTTTCAGATCGCCGGTGCGGAAGACCCACGCTTCTTTCAGTTGGTGAACGTTATCCGCAGTGATCTGTTTCAGCGGCGAATAGCGTTGGCCTTCCTGATTACGTCCATAGGCCGGCCAGTCTTCGTCGGCGATCGACGAACTTGTTGCGGTGGGCGTGGCGTCGGCGCGAAGCGTACCGTTGATCTCCTGCGGGTCGTTGAAGCCGGCCCAGGTCAGAATGCCGCCGCTAATCAGCAGCGCCACGACCAGCGCCGCCACTGCGCCACTGGAAGGAACCACCAGCCGATGCCAGACAAACGGTAATATTAGCCAGATGCCGAAAAACACCAGGATATCGCTACGCGGCGTGAGCGCCCAGAAGTCGAACCCGACTTCCCACACGCCCCAAATCATTGTCGCCAGCAGCAGGGCGGCATACAGCCACAGCGCGGCACGTTTACTGCGCCATAGCAATCCGGCGACAACCAGCATCACGAGGCCCGCGATGGGGTAGTACCAGGAACCGCCAATAGCAACCAGCCAGACACCTCCGATAAGAAGATACAGCCCACAAAGTGCTGCAAAGAGGGCCGTCAGCGTCACGAGTAATCGTGGCGATCGTGCGTTATTTTCTGCCATAAAAAGACACCATCCCAAATTGTTAATTTTTTAGTAGCAATTAAGTATAGGAATTAACATGTGTGATCGTCATCACAAAATGAGCTTTCTTATCAAATGCCGCGAATGAATACGTTTGCTGTTATACTGCGTGCCTTGCGCGTCAATGCGGCGTTATTAGTCACCGGCATTGAGTGATTTGTTTTTAAATCATATGGTTATAAATATGAAACATACTGTTGAAGTCATGATCCCCGAAGCGGAGATCAAAGCACGTATTGCCGAGCTGGGTCGTCAGATTACCGAACGTTATAAAGACAGCGGCAGTGAAATGGTGCTGGTAGGTCTGTTGCGTGGCTCATTTATGTTTATGGCGGACCTGTGCCGTGAAGTTCAGGTTCCTCATGAAGTCGATTTTATGACCGCCTCCAGTTATGGTAGCGGTATGTCCACCACCCGCGACGTGAAAATCCTCAAAGATCTGGATGAGGATATTCGTGGTAAAGACGTGCTGATTGTCGAAGACATTATTGATTCCGGTAATACGCTGTCGAAGGTCCGTGAAATCCTGGGCCTGCGCGAGCCGAAATCGCTGGCGATTTGTACGCTGCTGGATAAACCGTCTCGTCGCGAAGTGGACGTGCCGGTTGAGTTCGTTGGCTTTTCGATTCCGGACGAATTTGTAGTCGGTTACGGTATCGACTACGCCCAGCGTTATCGCCATCTACCGTATGTTGGTAAAGTGGTGCTGCTGGACGAGTAAGCGCAGAAATGCCGGATGGCGTCGCTAAAGCGACTTATCCGGCCTATAGCTAATGGCTTATTGGTGGGGAATGTATTTCAGACTTAGGGCGGAGATACCCTTATGATAGCCGTTCTCCAGCGTTTCTCTGTTGGTGGCGGTGACGTCAAGATCGCGCAGCAGGCCATCATTGATACTGTACGCCCAGCCGTGAATGGTCACATTCTGCCCGCGTTTCCACGCTGACTGCATAATGGTGGAATGCCCCAGGTTATAGACCTGCTCCATGACGTTCAATTCATAGAGCGCGTCCAGACGTTGCTCTTCGGGCATTTTTCCCAACAGCGAGCTATGTTTAAGCCAGATGTCGCGGATATGCAGCAGCCAGTTATTAATCAAGCCCAGCTCAGGGTTTTCTACCGCAGCCTTGATACCGCCGCAACCGGAGTGGCCGCAAATGATAATATGCTCAACTTCCAGAACATCAACCGCATACTGAACCACGGAGAGACAGTTCAGATCGGTGTGAATAACCAGGTTAGCCACATTACGGTGAACAAACAATTCGCCCGGTTCAAGCCCGGTTAAACGCTCTGCGGGAACGCGGCTGTCGGAACATCCAATCCATAGAAAGCGCGGTTTTTGCGCTTGCGCCAGTTTCTCAAAAAATCCGGGGTCCTCTTCCACCAGCATTTTTGACCATAGTGCATTGTTGCTGATGAGTGTATCTATGTCTTTCATGGAAGTTAACGACCTGTAACCAAATAAGTGCGTTGGGCTAATATAGGGCAACTCCGTAATTATTTAAACCATATATAAAGTGTAAGAACGTAAAGTAAGTGAGAATTTATGACCATTGCGCTGGAACTTCAACAACTTAAAAAAACCTATCCCGGCGGCGTTCAGGCGCTGCGCGGCATAGATTTGCAGGTCGAAGCGGGGGATTTTTACGCGCTTCTGGGGCCAAATGGAGCAGGGAAATCGACCACCATCGGTATTATCAGCTCATTGGTTAATAAAACGTCCGGGCGCGTTAACGTTTTTGGTTACGACCTGGAAAAAGACGTGGTTAACGCCAAGCGACAGCTTGGACTGGTGCCACAGGAGTTTAACTTTAACCCGTTTGAAACGGTGCAACAGATCGTAGTGAATCAGGCCGGTTATTACGGCGTGGAGCATAAAGAGGCGGTTTTACGTAGCGAAAAGTATTTAAAACAGCTCGATCTGTGGGAAAAACGTCATGAACGCGCGCGGATGCTCTCCGGTGGGATGAAGCGCCGCCTGATGATCGCCCGCGCATTGATGCATGAGCCTAAACTATTGATTCTCGACGAGCCGACGGCGGGCGTCGATATCGAATTGCGTCGCTCGATGTGGGGGTTCCTGAAAGACTTAAACGCCAAAGGCACCACGATTATTCTTACCACCCACTATCTGGAAGAGGCAGAAATGCTGTGCCGCAATATCGGTATTATTCAGCACGGCGAGCTGGTGGAAAATACTTCCATGAAAAATCTGCTTTCAAAGCTGAAATCGGAGACATTTATTCTGGATTTAGCGCCAAAAAGCCCGCTACCTAAGCTTGCAGGTTATCAATATCGTCTGGTGGATACCTCGACTCTGGAGGTGGAAGTGTTACGCGAGCAGGGGGTTAACAGTGTCTTTAGCCAACTGAGCGAGCAGGGGGTTCAGGTATTAAGTATGCGTAATAAAGCCAACCGTCTGGAAGAACTGTTTGTGTCGCTGGTGCATGAAAAACAAGGAGATCGCGCATGATGCAGCTTTACTGGGTTGCCCTTAAAAGCATCTGGGCGAAAGAGATCCACCGCTTTATGCGGATCTGGGTGCAAACGCTGGTGCCGCCTGTCATCACCATGACGCTCTATTTTATTATTTTCGGTAACCTGATCGGTTCGCGCATCGGCGAAATGCATGGCTTTAGCTATATGCAATTTATTGTGCCGGGCCTGATTATGATGGCGGTCATTACTAACTCCTACGCCAATGTGGCCTCCTCGTTCTTTAGCGCCAAGTTTCAGCGCAATATTGAGGAACTGCTGGTCGCGCCGGTGCCAACGCACGTGATCATCGCCGGATTTGTCGGCGGCGGCGTGGCGCGCGGGCTGTGCGTGGGGATTCTGGTGACGGCGATTTCGCTCTTTTTCGTGCCTTTCCAGGTGCATTCCTGGGTATTTGTCGCGCTAACGCTGATTCTGACCGCGATTCTGTTCTCGCTGGCCGGACTGCTGAACGCCGTGTTTGCGAAAACCTTTGACGATATCAGTCTGATCCCGACCTTTGTGCTGACGCCGCTGACCTACCTCGGCGGGGTATTTTACTCGCTGACGCTGCTGCCGCCGTTCTGGCAAGGGTTGTCGCACCTGAACCCGATCGTCTACATGATCAGCGGTTTCCGTTATGGTTTTCTGGGTATCCATGATGTGCCGCTGGTGACAACGTTTGGCGTACTGGTGATCTTTATCGCTGCTTTCTATCTGCTGTGTTGGTCGCTGATCCAGCGCGGACGCGGTTTGCGTAGCTGATACGATTCTCCTCTTCTCCTGGAGGGAAGAGGAGACTTTTGACGGCTGTCATCATTCCTGATTGGTAACCCTGATAAACTACTTGCCTGCTAAGGAGGTAGGCTATGTTAGGTTGGGTGATTACCTGCCATGACGATCGTGCACAGGATATGCTTGATCGCCTGGAGAGAAAAAATGGTCCGCTGGCGCAATGCCGGGCGGTCAATTTTTGGCGCGGTCTGAGCTCAAACATGCTGAGCCGCATGATGTGTGATGCCCTCCATGCCACCGACTCTGGTGAAGGCGTGATATTTTTAACCGACATTTCCGGCGCGGCGCCTTATCGTGTAGCGTCGCTGATGAGCCATAAACATCCTCAATGTGAAGTTATTTCAGGCATTAGCTATTCATTGATAGAGGAAATGATTCCTTTGCGAGAGTCGATGAGCAGTTCAGCATTTCGCGACCAGATTGTCGCGCTTGGCGCGCCGGATGTCACCAGTCTCTGGCATCAGCAGCAGAAAAATCCGCCTTTTGTATTGCTGCATGATTTGTATGAGTTTTGATCAATACCATTGACGACGCTTTTGCTACAATAACGGCGTTTTTTCGCCTCGGTTATGATATATGGTTATGCGCGTTGTTCTTATCTTGCTGTTCTTTTTCGCCGGTAATGTGTTGGCTGCCTTGCCCGCTCGTTATATGCAAACGACGAAAGATGCCGCCATCTGGTCGCAGATTGGCGACAAAATGGTGACCGTAGGGAATATCCGCGCCGGACAAATTCTTTCCGTAACGCCTGTTGCGGTTGATTATTATGCCTTTAAATTTGGCTTCGGTGTGGGGTTTATCGATAAAGGCCATCTGGAACCCGTGCAGGGAAAACAAAAAGTGGAAGATGGGCTGGGCGATCTTAACAAGCCGCTCAGCAATCAGAATCTGGTGACCTGGAAGGACACGCCGGTGTATAACGCGCCGGACATCAGTAGCGCCCCGTTTGGCGTATTGGTGGATAATTTGCGTTACCCCATTATTAGCAAGCTGAAAGGCCGGCTACATCAAACCTGGTATCAGATCCGTATTGGCGACAGGCTGGCTTATGTCAACGCCATGGATGCGCAGGAAGACAACGGCATTCCGATTTTGACCTATCATCACATTTTACGTGATGAAGAGAATACCCGTTTTCGCCATACCTCCACCACGACTTCGGTTCGGGCATTCAGCAACCAAATGACCTGGCTTCGCGATCGCGGCTATGCCACGTTGACGATGTACCAACTGGAGGATTACATCTATAACCGCGCTAATTTTCCGGCGCGCGCGGTGGCTATCACCTTTGATGATGGCCTTAAATCGGTGAGTCGCTATGCGTATCCGGTATTAAAGCAGTACGATATGAAAGCGACGGCATTTATTATCTCATCGCGTATTAAGCGCCATCCGCAAAAATGGAATCCCAGGTCGCTGCAATTTATGAGCGTGTCCGAATTGCGCAAGATAAGCGATGTTTTTGATTTTCAGTCGCATACCCATTTTTTACACCGGGTAGACGGGCATCGCCGCCCGATTTTATATAGCCGCAGCTACCATAATATTCTGTTTGATTTTGAACGTTCGCGGCGGGCGCTCACACAGTTTACTCCGCACGTATTTTATCTTTCTTATCCCTTTGGCGGCTATAACGCGACCGCGATCAAAGCAGCAAAAGACGCCGGTTTCCATCTGGCGGTCACCACGGTGAGAGGGAAGGTGAAGCCGGGAGATAATCCGATGCTGCTCAAAAGGCTGTATATTTTACGCACGGATTCGCTGGAAACGATGTCGCGGCTGATAGTCAATCAGCCGCAGGGGTAAGGACTATCAGGCAACCTGAACCGGAATGGCTTTCGCGGTGCGCTTCATTTCGTTGTCGCCTTCAAAATAGGCCACTTTCGGACGCCATGTCCGGGCTTCTTCATCAGACATGGTGACGAAGCTGGCGATAATCACAATGTCGCCAACTTCAGCGCAGTGCGCCGCCGCACCGTTCACCGAGATGATTCTGGAGCCGCGTTCAGCCGCAATCGCATAGGTTGAGAAACGTTTCCCATTGGTCACGTTCCAGATATCAATCGCTTCGTTTTCCAGAATACCGGAGGCATCAAGGAAATCCTGGTCAATGGCACAGGAACCTTCGTAGTGCAGGTCCGCCTGCGTGACCTTTACACGGTGGAGCTTGCCTTGCAGCATGGTGCGAATCATAACTTCTTTACCCTGTCGTTTACCTTGGCTAAGCAGGCGCTTGTAGCCTGCTTTGGAAATTCTCAGGCAGTATTGCCCGATTTTTAACCCCTGTCTACTGGGCTAATGTAACGCTTTGATTATCGATCAGACGCGCCTGTCCCAGCCAGGCGGCAGCCAGAATCACTGCGCGTTTGCTGGTTTCCGTCAGCTCCAGCAGCGTGTCGGCATCACGGATTTGAATGTCGTCGGCACGGAAGCCTTTTTCATTCAGTTCCTGTTCGGCAATGGCAATAATCTCTTGCAGCTCACGATTACCCGCAATCAGTTTTTCAGCGATGCTATTCATCACGTTGTATAGACCCGGCGCAATTTTGCGCTGCTCTGCAGTCAGATAAGCGTTACGTGAGCTGAGCGCCAGCCCGTCTTTGGCGCGAATAATCGGCACGCCGACGATCTCAATGTCATAACTCATATCCGCCACCATTTTGCGGATCAGCGCCAGTTGCTGGAAATCCTTCTCGCCAAAGCAGGCGATATCCGGCTGGATCAGGTTGAACAGCTTGCTGACGATAGTCGAGACGCCGCGGAAATGACCTGGACGGCTGGCGCCTTCCAGCATGGTAGAGAGGCCGGGAACATCAACGTACGCCTGGCCTTCCAGCCCATGCGGGTAGATTTCCTCAACGGCTGGCGCAAAGACATAATCGACTTTGCGTTTGTTCAGCTTTTCACAATCTTCCTGCAGCGTGCGCGGATAACGCACCAAATCGTCCGGCCGGTCAAACTGCATCGGATTGACGAAAATGCTGGCGATCACCACATCAGCCCGGGCTTTTGCCTCATCGACCAGCTTCATATGGCCGTCATGCAGGTTGCCCATGGTGGGAACCAGTGCGACGCGTTTACCTTCCTGACGCAGACGACGAATATGCTGGCGCAGCAGCGGCAGGGTTTCAATGATTAGCACAACAAAACTCCTTGAGTTGCTTGATGATCCTGCCCGATGGCGCTGCGCTTATCAGGCCTACATCCGTTGAGGATCTGTAGGCCGGATAAGACGCGTCGCGTCGCCATCCGGCACGGTCAGAAAAATTAGTGAAAGCTGTGTTCTTCGCCCGGATAAACGCCGGACTCCACTTCAGCCATATACTGCTGTACGGCGGCGCGCATGTCGCCCGCTTCGGCAAGGAAATTTTTCGCGAATTTTGGAATATGACCGCCGGTGATGCCAAACGCATCGTGCATCACCAGGATCTGACCGTCGGTGACGTTGCCCGCGCCGATGCCGATCACCGGAATCGACAGCGCTTCCGTGACGCGCTTCGCCAGCTCAACCGGCACGCACTCCAGCACCAGCAGTTGAGCGCCAGCCGCTTCTAAAGCCAGCGCGTCATCCAGCAGCACTTGTCCGGCATCGCCGCGGCCCTGAATTTTATAGCCGCCGAAGATATTCACCGACTGGGGAGTTAATCCCAGATGGCCACACACCGGCACGGCGCGTTCGGTGAGCATTTTCACCGTATCCGTAAGCCATGCGCCACCTTCGATTTTGACCATATTAGCGCCTGCGCGCATGACCGTGGCCGCGTTTTCAAACGCCTGTTCCGGCGTGGCGTAAGCCATAAACGGCAGGTCGGAGAGCAGCAGGCAGTTCGGCGCACCGCGGCGTACCGCACGGGTGTGGTAGGCGATATCTTCCACGGTGACCGGCAGGGTGGAGTCGTGCCCCTGAATTGTCATGCCCAGCGAGTCGCCAACCAGCATCACATTGATGCCTTCATCAGCGAAGAGTTTGGCGAAGCTGTAATCGTACGCGGTAATGGTGGCGAAGCGCTTTTTCTCTTGTTTGCATTTCTGCAGCACAGCGATAGTAGTGGGTTTGCTCATAACCTCTCCGGCCATAATATTGATGAATAGAATGGCCGCATTGTAGGGGAAGAGAACCGCAAGCGTTAGCCCTTTCTGGGCAAATTGCGTTGCGGTTCGTTATAGGATTTTACGGATAGGTGATTGAAAATTGAGCGGTGGCTTTGAAATCACCTGGATTGATTGTTGGATTGTCACCATCGGGCTTTAAGGTTGCCTGGAAATACAACGATTTTGTCGCGCTTCCTACCGGGCTGCCGTCTCCGGTGTTATTGGTGGTATCTTTATAAATTGAGCTTGAGTCGTTAGGTTTGAGTACCATCTGGGCGCTCGAACTACTTTTCAAACCTTCAATTAAAACGCCAATGCCGCTGGCTTTCGTGTTGCTGGTTGAATTGTTGGTTAGTAGCGAGGTGTTTTTCGTCCCGACATTATTACTGGCCAATTTAACTTCAATATTATTGATGTACTGGCAGGAGGAGAGATTGATCTGGAACTTGGTCGGCGACAGCCCTTCCATAATCTGCTTTGGATAAAAGCTACCCAGCTTAACCGTTGATCCCGAAACATTGGTGCCGCTAATGGTACTGGCCGAGCAGGTTGGCCAGACGGCCTTAAGTCCTGTGGCGGCGAGGTTAAACTTCATTTTATAGTTTGATAATCCGCTGCCCGGGTTATCAATGTAGAAATCGGAGTCGCCGTTTTTAGACAGCGTAAAGCTTTGAAGCTGGGCTTCCGTCGGCGCGAAGTCAGAGTCGACATAGGCATAGATTTTCAGGCCATACATTAATTTGCCAAGGTTGCTATAAAGATTTGTTCTGGAGCAGGCTGACGGAAATTCCGTGAACTCGCTGGTGATCGGCGTTGAGGTCTTATCAAACCAGAAGGTGCTTGAGGTCATATTCTCTGCTGGCTGAAGGAAGGTCATCTCAATGGTGAAATAAAAACCGGGGATTGAGGTTTTATACAGCGGATGTCCATTATAGCTTTTGCCAGCAGAGATATAATTATGGGTCAGTTGAAGGTAGGTGTGGTTGCCGCTGCCGTTACAGAACATCTCCATAACGTACTGGATGCCGGACCAGTTAAAAACGGTAATCTGGCGCAGCGCCGTTTCCTTATGAATCGCGATGGTCTGCCCAAAATTGTGGCTGTTATCAGTGAATACCGAATCCCCGCTTGGGCCATCATGTTCACTGGAGGCGTAGTCGCCAACGACCAGGGTAGTATTTATGGCATAACAGTTGGACATGATAGCCATCATCAGGAAAAAGGCGGCAAATCATGTTGTGTTTTTTAAAAGCATATTAACGATATCCTTTCGTTTAATAAAATCTCCTGATTATTCATAGGAGACATTCACCAGTACACGGCTGCTAAGTTCACCGGTCGTCACTTTTTCGGCACTGCGTATTTTTTGCATTCTGGAGTAAAAGGTCCAGACGGTGTCGCTGTAGGTGCTGGCAGCAAAAGTCGCCCGCGATGAACCATCCGTATTAAGCACGTTGGTGCGTGGTGAATCGGTGGTGAAAATCACCACGCCGACATTGTCTACGCCACCAGCATCGGTAGCGATGTCATTAGGAAAAACTTGTTGATTCTCAGGTGAGAACTGCCCGTTTAGTGGTGCGAAATTAAAGGTAACATTGGTTATTTTACCATCACTGATCGGGCAAGAAATAAGCTTAATGGTGAACTCTTTCCCCCCCTCATAATCGGTTTCCGCGGTAATGCCATCGGCAAAATAGGCGGGCGCTATGGTGGCGAAGTTTACCGTTCCATTGCCATCTATCTTTATCTGGCAGGTGTCCTTCTGCACGCTGGCGGTGAAATTCACATTGGTATCGGCGTACAGCGTCGCGCTAAACAGGGCTGTTGCCAGCCCTGAAAATAACGTGGCGAGCGTGGGTTCGCGCAAACGTCTCATTGGTATCACCATTACTGGTAAGTGATGGTGAAGGTGGTGGGCGAGTAGAAATCTCCCGCTGTCATATTTTGAAGCGTACCGCCGCTTTGAGCGACCATCATAGCGCTTAAAGGAAAATCAACAGGCGTTGTTACACTTGCACCAGATAAATCCACGGTTTGTTCTGGTTTCGACCAGCAGTGAAGTTTTACCGCGCCAGTGCCTCCAGGGGTTTCTGTCGTCCATACTTCCATGGCGACCATTGCTGCCTTTGTTGTTGAAGTCGAGGCATTTGCGAATTGCCCATCAGTGCCGCTGCTCCCCGGGCATGCTACATTATTTGGGGCTAGTCTGAACTTAGCTTTTTTATCTTTGAGACCGACACAATCACTGAACCGTAACTTAAAGGGTTTTATTTTACTTTTTGCATATACATTCAGAAATGTAAACGTTGCCAAAAGCGATAGTATCGGTAATGGTATCACCTTCAACCACGGATGCAGAACACGTACCCGCAGTGATATTGGCGTTCACGGTCAGGTCCAGACTGTTGGTTCCATCGGCATATGTCATCGTTGATATGCCAGCTCCCGTGGCAATCAGCGAGCTAAAAATCACGACGCGCAATATTTGCTTTTTCATTATCATCGTCCTTGTTATTGATAAGTGAAGTTAAACGTAGCGGTTGAGCTGAAAGCACCTGTGGTACCTGCGCCGTCGGTCAGTTCACGCAGCGCGACCGTCATTTCCACTTCGTTTGCTGCGCGCTCGTCGGAAGTCCAGCTAAATGAGCCTGAGCCGGGCGTGAAATAGGTTTCATCGGTAGTGCTTTTGCGCTTAAAGCCCATGCCAACATTGGTGGCAGCGCCGCTTGCCGCTGATTGGTTTTTGATAAAATTGCCGCTGGCATCTGTGGAGCTGGCAAGCGTGGTGGTGATTTTGGTCAGAGCGGCACTGCAATCCTTCGCGACAAACTTAAAGTTTTTCTGCGATTCCGCTGATTTTTTAATAATTTTATCCAACCCGACATCGCCGACGTTCAGCGTATAGCCGCTGGTGGCATCACCCGATAAGTTCGAGCCATCTAACGCCGCAATTGACATGCTGCAGGTCGTGGCCAACACGGTGGCGGTAAAGTCGACGTTGATATTTTCCGCCTGACTGGTAAGCGGAAATATCACGGCGAGCACAGAGGCTGCTAAAAGGTATTTATTCCTTTTCATTGTCTATTCCATTTGATTTAAGGTTATTAACACGACAGGTTATGTGGTCTAACAGTAAGGTCTGGCTGGACCCTACCGTTTGTTGCGTTGCCGGCAACGCAAAGGTTGCTAAACAAGTTGCTGGCTGGTTTTCTTCAAACCAGCGTACTGAGAGTTCGCCTGCATCGCTGATGCCGCGAACAAAAGCCTGACCGCCCTGGCCCATGTTGCCGATCTGCACATCGTTCTCGTAGACTTCTGCGCCAAATGGTAGGGCTTTTCCGTCATTACGGGACATGTTGAGAATGACCGAGCGTCCCTGGTCAGTTTCGAAACTGGCTAAGACTACCGCGCCATCACGCGGTATCAGGGTTGTACTGGTGCTCTTTAGTTCGACATCGTTTTCCAGCGTGTCGATATCAATATTGACCTGGTTTTCTCTGTAGGCGGAAAGCGAGTTCGTCGCGCCGTAGCCCCAGCGATCGATGGTGCTGTTGCCGCCATTGATGCGCGCGCCTTTCGCGCCGGGGGCTTTTACCAGCACGATGGCATCGCTATTACCGAAGTTATCGTTAGTGAACGTCACTCCACCGCCATGCAGGACAAAGCCTCCGGTTGTGGCGAGCGAATATTGTCGGCTGCTGTCATTATTGGCAGAGGCTGAAGCAGTAACATCTCCCCAGGGGGACTGATAGCTGGCGTAGCCGCCGACATCGGTGATGTTCTTTTCATTTTTCTGCATGGTGTAGCCGGTGTTCACGCTGTAGTTCAGCGTGTGGTCTTCACTGCTGCCGTTGCTGTTCATGCTCAACTGGTGCCCGCCGTCAAAATCAGTGCGCATTTGCGCCGTCAGTGAGCTGAAACCCGACTTACGGCGACCGCCGCCCAGCAGATTCTCCAGCGGAACGTTGAAGTTGATATAGAGCGAATCATCTTTTTCGCCATCTTCATCCCAGGATCTCTGGAGGTTGATACTGAGGCTGCCCCACGAAAAACCTCTTCCGTAACCGAGGCTATAGTCGGTACGGCTTTCATTGGTAGCCCAGTAGTCGGTCCAGGAGCCTGAGAGGAAAAAGGAACCGTAGTCGACTTCCTTAAACCTCAACGGTTGGTTTATGCTGACCGTGACCTGGTTTTTCATGCGCGAATAGTTAAGCATGGTGTTGCGATCGTCCGCGTCTTTATGTTTCGCGTCATCAATCAGCTGTAGCGCATCATTCAGGCCCAGGTAGTCCTGCGTTGAATAACGATATGCCGCTACGTTAAAGGAGGTTGCCGTCGGTTCAATCAGCTTGTTCCACGTCAGTCGGTAGCTCTGGCCCTTATAGGTTTTATCCTCAGGGATCTCTGTACGAGACTGAGTGACATCAAGTGCAAATGCGCCAAGAGGGGTGTTGAGGCCGACACCCAGCAACCCGGCAAGATAGTTATTATCTGTTCCCTGAACACCTGTATAGAGGGTCAAAAAGTTATTAAGGCCGTAGTAATATGAACCTTGCGCCATATAGGGCTTGTCATGAAGCTCATCGTCATTCACTTCACCGGCGCTGAAATCCCAACGTCCGACGCCCGGGCGCTGCATCTGCATAACCGAGGAGAATGGCTGGCTAAAGGTGCGTTTACTGCCGTCGGCCTCCTCAACGGTGACGATGAGGTCGCTACCGTAGCCGGAAGGACTGATGTCGCTGATTTCAAAGGGGCCTGGCGGTACCGTGGACTCATAAATTTTGTAGCCGCCCTGGGTTATGCTGACCTTGGCGTTACTGTTTGCTACGCCGCGAATAATCGGCGCATAGTTGGCAAGCTGCGAAGGTAGCATTCGGTTGTCGCTATACAGACGAGCCCCGCGAATGCTTACGGAGTCAAATGTTTCGCCCGTGGTATAGGTTTCACCGACAACAAGTTGAGAGCGCATTGAAGGCAGATCGCGCTGCAAGTAGCGATTCTGGTAGTCAAAGGAGCTTCCTGAGTCTTTCGTCCAGTTATAGTTGCCGTTGGCGCGAAAACGCCATGCGCCGAGGTTAATACCGGTGTTAAACGCCGCATACATACTGTCATTATCGGCGTTGCCATTGGTGCTGTGATAGCCGTTCGCCGAGTAGGACAGAAGCGCTGCCGGAATACCATCTTCCCACAGCGAAGGCTCAACATAGCCGTCATAACCTTCAATGAGCCACGCCTGAGGTACGGTAATATCCAGACGCTGTTCGCCCATATCAAAATTGACCTCTGAATGCGCGATGGCGACGGGAAGGTTCAGACAATCTTGATCTTCTTCCTCCCCTTTTTTCAGAATTTGATTGGTCGCATTGATTTCTGGCTGTTTGATATGCAACTGCGCCAGATTTTTTTGTGTCAGGCAGGCTTCTGCACTGACCTTGCCGATATCGATAAAGGGTATGGACAGGCTTGATACGGGGTTTTCGTTGACGAAAACTTTTACGCTATACGTTCCGACAGGCGTTGGGTTGCCGTCGGAGTATTTGCTGATATCGATTGTGGAGGCGCTACTCCCCATTAAAAAGGAACTGTCGTATTCAACGCTTTCAGCGGAAATACTGCTCTGGCTATAAAATAGCGCACAGCAAACTGCGAGCATCGTTTTCTTCGGCATGGCCTTGGAATGTGGAAAGTTTTGCACCGATTTCTTCATCCTGATTCTTGGTTAATCCGTTACAGCGATACGGAACCTTCAATCAAACCGCCAAAATCATTAATGGCGTGATACTCCAGTTTTCCGGCGCTAGCGCCTGACAAGCCTTTCACGGTGAAGGATGATTTACTGAAAGGCGCAACCATGGTGGCTTCAACGTCATAACGTTTACCGCCTGCAGTGTAGGTAGCGTCATTAAATGAGACGAAATACGGAGTTGAGTTATCAGCACGTAGTACCGCGTGGCCTTGTTCGCTCGCTATTTGCCACTTCAGTTGTTTTGCCGCTTCAGCAGGCTGGCCCTTTAGTCCTGTTGGGCGATAGAACAGTTTGATACGGGTACGAAAAGCCAGTTGCAGTAAGCTTTTATTCTCTTCTTTGCTGGTATCCGCTTTTGGCGGTACTTCCAGTACGTTAAACCAGAAGACGCTTTCCCGGTCTTTCGGCAGCGCGCTGGCCTGGGTATACATAATTTTTACCGATTGCCCACGTTTAGGCTCAACGCGTGAAACCGGGGGGGTAGAAACGAAAGGCGCTTTAATACTCCCGGGATCGTCGTTATCGTTACCCAGGTCTATCCAGTTTTGGACTAATAATGGGCGGGTACCCTTATTTTCCAGTCTTATACTGACGTCTTTTTTATTTTCGTCATAAACGATTCGGGTGCCCGAGATAATAATATCCGCATAGCTAAAGGTACTAAATACAGCACTGGCTAATACGATGGCGGTCAGGCTTTTTTTTACATACAACATAAGCGTTCCTTGCCTGTAGAAGATAATGAAATCAACTTTGAATTTAATTAAATTGAATGAACCCCCGGAATCGTTGAAATAATTCCTGGACCCCGAAGGTTATATGAGATCAATAACTGATAAGCACGCTAACTCAAGGAAAGGTACGAGTACTTATTAGTGATAACCGTATGTCCTGTTACTGGTAAGTAAAGGTATACATTGCGTTCGTGGTTACATGACCGGTAGTCACTTCTTTAGAAGCATCGGCACGAACGTAAGACGCCATAAAGTTATAGGTTGCAACTTTGTTTTTGAAGGACGCTTCATGAATTTCAGCGCCATCGATTTTAACCTGAGTTTTGGTATCGGCATCATGGATGGCGATATTCACGTTTTCAGCCCCAGTTTCACCAGCCACGGACAGTGTGGTGTCATTGTCAAGAGTGCCGGTAGTGTTAGAGAATGACGAATCCATTACCAGAGAAGCCTTAGTGGCATCAGTTACATCAGCCGCGCCTGAGCAATCCAGGATGATAGAGAACGGAGCCGGAAGCGCGCCGTATGCGTTAGCAGCAACGCCTTCAGTGATATCGCCTGGGGCTGCTGTAGTCAGATATACGTCACCATCAGTCGCTTGATTACCGCGTGAAGAGGAAACTACTTTAGAACAGGTTGTTGCGCTCACTAAACCGTGGAATTCGATCTGGCCGCCTTCAACTGCCATTGCGGAAGTAGAACCCATAGCCATAACCATTGCGGCAGCTAAAATCGCTTTTTTCATTGCTGTATCCTTACAGGATTGAAATGTTAATAAATTAAATATCTACTAATTTATATTAAATAGCAGGGCTTGGATTTTAGCGTTTGAGGATAATTTTTGTATAATATTTATTATTTATTGTTTTTTTGTGATGAATTACCTCTGATTATATTTAAGGATATTCTGACATTTTATTCATTGTGTCATTAATAGTGTTATTCATGGTGTTTATGTTTAATTGCATTAAGCGGCTGCTTTTTAAACGGATAGCTGAAATATATGGTTTGTTGTTATGTTATATAATGTACGACTGGTTCCATGATTATTTCTAACAAGAGTATTTAATTTATCTAATTATACGGAATAACAGCATAGAAACTATTTGTTGAATTGATAATAGGGGTATTTCTTACCAACGATCGGGACAGGGAGACATTTGGGACATCAGCTCGATCAGCAGACCTTTATCGTCGGGAAACACCAGCTCCGGAGCGATTTCGAATAACGGCCACAGCATAAAACCGCGGTTTTTCATGTCGTAGTGCGGCACGGTCAGACGGTCGGTGTTAATGACTTCATCGCCAAACAGCATAATGTCGAGATCCAGCGTGCGCGGCCCCCAGCGTTCGGCCTTGCGCACCCGGCCCTGTTGCAGCTCAATGCGCTGGGTATGGTTAAGCAATTCTTCGGGGGCGAGAGCGGTATCCAGCGCCACCGCAGCGTTCAGGTAATCGGGCTGATCCTGTGGGCCAAGCGGCGGCGTGCGGTAAAACGAAGAAACCGCGACGATACGGCTATCGGGAATGTCGGCGATAGCCTTCAGGGCGGCATTGACCTGCTCCAGCGGAGAGGCCAGATTACTGCCAAGCGCGATATACGCGATCGTCATACGGTGCCCTCGCGGCGCGGCGCGCGTTTGCGCGGACGTGAACGACGGCGGCGTGGAGCAGGATCGTCGTCCAGCTCGTTGAGCATCCCTTTTTGTTCCGGCGGCGCGGAAGCCTGAAACTCGGCCCACCACTGCGCCAGACGTTGCAGTTCAGTATTATTTTCCACCTGAGCGCGCAGCTCCAGCAAATCAAACGCGGCGCGGAATTTGGGATGTTCCATCAGCTTCCAGGCGCGTTTGCCCTGGCGTCGCGACATCCGTAACTGAAGCTGCCAAATATCACGGGTAAGCGTGGTAAGGCGTTTCGGGATCGCCAGTGAACGGCAGGCTTCATCCAGCACGTCATTCATGGCCAGCGCGAAAGCATCGTAATAGGCAAGGCCGCTCTCCTGAGCGATTTTTTGCGCCATCTCCAGCAGCGGATACCAGAACATGGCGGCAAACAAAAATGCCGGATTAACGCGCATCTCGTTACGGATGCGGTTATCCGTATTCTTCAACACCTGCGCAATGATGCGTTCCATTGCGCTGTCGCCGTTTTCGGTGAAATAACGCGTAATGGTAGGAAACAACGGCTGGAAGAGGTGGTATTCCCGCAGTTGTTGATAGGTTTCATAACCGTTCCCCGCCTGCAACAGCTTCAGCGACTCTTCGAACAGGCGCGCGGGAGGAATGTCGTTTAGCAAGGTTGCCAGACGCGGGATTGGCTCAGCCGTTTCAGGGCTGATACGCATATTGAGCTTCGCAGCGAAACGCACGGCGCGCAGCATTCGAACCGGATCTTCGCGGTAGCGCGTTTCCGGATTGCCGATCAGGCGAATCACGCCTTCTTGCAGATCCTGCATCCCGCCGACGTAATCGCGCACGGTAAAATCCGCCACGCTGTAGTAAAGGCTGTTGATGGTGAAATCGCGGCGCTGGGCATCTTCTTCGATAGAGCCGAAGATGTTGTCGCGCAGCAGCATACCGTTTTGCCCACGCTGGGAGGTCGTACGGTCGCTTTCACTGCCTTCATGATGACCACGAAACGTTGCCACTTCGATAATTTCCGGGCCAAACATCACGTGAGCCAGGCGGAAACGACGCCCCACCAGACGGCAATTGCGGAATAATTTCCGTACCTGATCCGGTGTTGCGTTGGTGGTCACGTCGAAATCCTTCGGCTTTTTACCGAGCAGGAGATCGCGGACGCCGCCGCCGACCAGGTAGGCTTCATAGCCCGCTTTGTTCAGCCTGTACAGTACCTTGAGGGCATTTTCACTGATATCTTTGCGGGAGATAGCGTGCTGTTCACGCGGGATAATCGTCATATGTGGACGGGCGACGGCTTGTTCTGCCTCGCTCTCCTCGCGGCTTAACACCTTACGGCAAAAATTAGCGACTCGGGTAAAAATAGCGCACCTCGGTAGTGTCATACATTAATAAGATCAACTTACTCTATGTCTTTCGCATTACGGCAGACGGGCGTAAGAGAGCAACGCGACCTGGGCTGTAAGCATCATTAACGCCGCAGCAATGCGAAAGACGATGAGCAAAAATAGCGGCTAATCATAGCTCAGCGAGACGCATTTGAGAATGCCGGATTTACATTAGCCGATGTGGGTACGGCTGTAAGCCTCCAGTGCGCCACTGCAAAGCGCAGCAACTCCTCAACAGACATCTCCTGCCACGCTACGACGTCGCGTTGGCCTAAAAAGCGCAATGCCTGGACCAGTACCGGGCGCGGATCGCCTGTCGCAAGCGCAGGGGCATGATTTTGCTTGGAAAGTTTAGCGCCTTGTTCGTTGAGCGCCAGCGGAAGGTGCACGTAGCCTGGCGCACGCCAGCCAAACTGTTTATACAGCGAAAGTTGTCGGACAGTGGGTTCGATTAAATCTGCGCCGCGGACGATCTCCGTCACCCCCTGAAAATGATCGTCGACCACCACGGCCAGATTATAAGCAAACAGTCCGTCGCGGCGGTGGATAATAAAATCTTCGCTCGCCAGCTGTGGGTCAGCCTGGATGTCGCCGCGCAAGGCATCATGGAAATGCATCACCGGATGCTGCTGTTTAATTCTGACGGCGGCATTCTCCGGCCCGTGGCATAACGTCCGACAATGGCCGTCGTAAATACCGCCCAGACGTTGAATGCGCGAGCGGGGGCAAGTGCAGTAGTAGCTCAGTCCCTGCTCGTGAAGCCAGGCCAGCGCCTCGCGATAAGCCTCATGACGCTGTGATTGCCATAAGACCTCGCCATCCCAGTGCAGGCCGTAATGTTCCAGCTGGCGCAGAATGGTCGCTGCGGCACCGGGAACTTCACGTGGGGGGTCGATATCCTCGATGCGAACGCGCCAAATTCCGCGTTGCGCACGGGCTTGTAGATAGCTGCCGAGGGCGGCGATTAACGAGCCGAAATGCAGTTCGCCGGATGGCGACGGCGCGAAACGGCCAATATAGTGTGAGTCAGTCATGCTGCGGGCAATAAAGAATAAGGCGGGAAAACTCCCGCCTGTCATAAATAGGGTAGAAACGAACGGGATTAACCCGCCATCTGTTTTTCGCGAATTTCAGCCAGCGTTTTGCAGTCGATGCACAGATCGGCTGTTGGACGCGCTTCCAGGCGGCGGATACCAATCTCCACTCCGCAGGACTCGCAATAACCGAAGTCTTCATCTTCCACTTTCTTCAGCGTCTTCTCGATCTTTTTGATCAGTTTGCGCTCACGGTCACGATTACGTAACTCCAGGCTAAACTCCTCTTCCTGCGCGGCGCGATCGACCGGATCGGGGAAGTTGGCGGCTTCGTCCTGCATGTGCGTCACAGTGCGATCGACTTCATCCCGGAGTTGATTACGCCATGCTTCAAGAATACGCTTGAAGTGCGATAGCTGGGCTTCGTTCATATACTCTTCGCCCGGTTTCTCCTGGTACGGCTCCACCCCAGCGATGGCGAGAATACTCAGGGACGATGTTTTACGGTTTTGCCCTTCTTGCATGTTGCTTCTCCTTAACACGCACTATCGATCCCCATGTTCGGGGGAAAATCAGGTCGCTATAAATAGCAGATGCTTTTCCGGATAGCAATTATCTAAACGTAACACTTGACAACCCTGTGAGGAAAAGCGTATTTACGCACGCGGCCAGAATACTTAATAATCAGGCTGTTATTCCACTACAACGTTATGGGTACTGGTTCGTTCAGTTCCATTTTTTGGGCTGAAAGTTCTGCTTTATAAGCTAAAACTTCCACGCCTTTATTCTGAGCCTCGCTCAATAGCTGCGCGTATTTTATATCGATATGACGTGCGGGTGAAAAACGTGTAATGGCGGAGTGCAGCACCGCGAACACCACCACTGCGCGATGACCTGCCGCCGCAACGCCCATCAACTCCCGAAGATGTTTTTGCCCTCGTTCGGTGATGGCGTCGGGAAAATAACCGTTTTCTTTTTCCGCTAACGTGACCGATTTCACTTCAATATAGCAGTCCGGGCGGAAATCTGCCTGTAACATAAAATCTATACGGCTGCGCTCGGCGCCATATTTGACTTCACTTTTCAGAATATTGTACCCCGCCAGCGCCGGCAGGCGATTCTCCTGAATCGCTTCTTTCGTTAGCTGGTTCGCCCGCAGCGTATTCACGCAAATGAATGCGCCGGATTGCGTTTCAGTCAATTCCCAGGTATGCGGATATTTGCGTTTAGTATTTTCTGATGTCGAATACCAGACGGTATCGCCAGGCGTGGCGCAGCCGGTCATCGCGCCGGTATTAGGACAGTGCAGCGTAAGCGTTGTACCGTCAGGGGTGATCACATCGGCTAAAAAACGTTTATAGCGCTGAATCAGCGTAGCGCGTTGTAAAGGGGGTGAGAATAGCATCGACATTCCTTCATTATTATTCGCCCAGCGTCCAGCGCTGCAGCTCGGCATAGCGGGTACGGCCTTGCCCATACGAAGAGGCGTAAAGCGCAAACGACGTGACCGGAAATGACCAGCAAAAGCCCGGCGGCGGGATAGCCACCGTATGGCTGGCGTCGCGCAGCAGCGTAATATGCGGGTGAAAAGGCTGCGGGCTTTGGTAACAACCGCTGCGGGCGGCCTGCGCGCGCAGCATATTAGCCAACTGCAACAACCCGCGCGGCGGCTGGCGCATCCCCAGCCACACCACGCGCGAACGCAGCCACTGACCGGCGTCATCCAGATGTAGCGTAAAGCCCGGCTGGCGAATTCGTCCGGCCAGTTGCGCAAGCGCGCGCTGCTTATCGCTACTGACGTCGCCTAAAAAGGCCAGCGTCAGGTGTAGGTTCGCCGCTGCGACGGGGCGTCCGTCTTCAGACGCAAAATGGGCGGCGCGCCAGGCGATAATTTGTGCGCGCGCGTCGTCGGGTAAGTCAATCGCAAAAAACAGCCGTTTTGGCTCAGACATAGGGATACTCGGTTATGGATTAACACGATGCTACAATGCGGCGCAAAGAAAGTTAACCCCGTGGAGCCGTTTGTGACGTCATTGCCCGTTGCCGCCGTATTGCCTGAATTGTTGACAGCCCTAAAAACCGCGCCGCAGGTTTTGTTGTCCGCGCCTACCGGGGCGGGGAAATCCACCTGGCTGCCGTTGCAACTCCTGCAACAGGGGCCGGTTGCTGGAAAAATCCTTCTGCTTGAACCGCGTCGTCTGGCGGCGCGTAATGTCGCGCAGCGTCTGGCGGAAGCGTTGAATGAAAAGCCTGGCGAAACGGTAGGTTACCGGATGCGTGCGCAAAGCTGCGTGGGGCCGCGTACCCGGCTGGAAGTGGTGACAGAAGGCGTATTGACCAGAATGATTCAGCGCGATCCCGAATTACGCGGCGTGGGGCTGGTGATACTGGATGAATTTCATGAGCGCAGTTTACAGGCGGATTTAGCGTTGGCGCTGTTGCTGGATATCCAGCAAGGGCTCCGTGACGATCTCAGGCTGTTAATCATGTCTGCGACGCTGGATAACGACAGGCTTTGTCAGCGACTGCCTGATGCGCCGACGATCGTCTCGGAGGGGCGCGCGTTCCCGGTGGAGCGACGTTATCAGCCGCTCGCGACGCATTTGCGTTTTGATGAAGCCGTCGCGATGGCGACAGCGGAACTGTTGCGCAATGAAAACGGTTCGCTGCTGCTATTTTTACCCGGCGTAGGCGAAATACAGCGCGTTCATGAACATCTGGCGTCGCGGGTAGGGAGCGATGTCCTGCTTTGTCCGCTGTATGGCGCATTGTCTCTGGAAGCGCAACGCAAAGCGATTGTTCCCGCACCCGCCGGGATGCGTAAAGTGGTATTGGCGACTAACATTGCCGAAACCAGTTTGACGATTGAAGGGATTCGTCTGGTCGTCGATAGCGCTCAGGAGCGCGTGGCGCGATTTGACGCGCGAACGGGACTGACGCGGCTGGTTACGCAGCGTATCAGTCAGGCATCAATGACGCAGCGCGCGGGGCGCGCCGGACGACTGGCGCCGGGTATCTGTTTACATCTGCTGGCCAAAGAACAGGCGGAGCGGGCGGCGGCGCAAAGCGATCCGGAAATCTTACACAGCGACCTTTCCGGTTTATTGATGGAGGTGTTGCAGTGGGGATGTCACGATCCGGCATCGCTTTTCTGGCTGGACAGGCCGCCGGAGGTGAATCTTCAGGCCGCCCGCCGTTTATTATTGATGTTAGGCGCGCTGGAGGGCGAGCGATTAAGCGCGCGGGGGCAGAAAATGGCGGCAATGGGTAACGATCCGCGCCTGGCGGCGATGTTAGTCAACGCTGGCGAGGGCGATAGCGCCGCCACTGCCGCCATGCTCGCGGCCATCCTTGAGGACCCGCCGCGCGGCGGCGGTACGGATTTAAGCGTGCTATTTTCGCGGCGACAGCCGGGCTGGCAGCAGCGTAGCCAGCAGCTTTTAAAACGGCTGCAGGTGCGTAATGGCGAGCCGGATAGCGCGCTTATTATGCCGCTGTTGGCCAGAGCGTTTAGCGACCGCATCGCGCGGCGTCGTGGTCAGGAAGGGCGCTATCAGTTAGCCAATGGTATGGGCGCGATGTTAGATGCGGATGACGCGTTGGGACGTCATGAATGGCTGATCGCGCCGCTGTTGCTGCAAGGTAGCGCCTCGCCGGACGCCCGAATATTGTTGGCGCAGCCGCTGGATATCGCCTCGCTGATTCAGGCGTGTCCTGATTTACTGCGCCAGTCTGACACGGTTGAATGGGACGAGGCGCAGGGAACGTTGAAAGCGTGGCGCAGAATGCGTATTGGACAGTTGACGGTTAACGTTCAGCCACTGGCGAAGCCGTCTGAAGAGGAGCTTCATCAGGCGATGCTGAACGGCATCCGCGATAAAGGCCTGTCCGTCCTTAACTGGACGCCGGAAGCGGAGCAGTTCCGTCTGCGTCTGCACTGTGCGGCGAAATGGCTGCCGGAATATGACTGGCCTGCCGTGGATGAGGCGTCGCTGCTGGCGACTCTGGAAAACTGGTTGCTGCCGCACATGACAGGCGTACAGTCGTTACGAGGGCTAAAATCCCTGAACGTTAATCAGGCGTTACGGGGACTGCTTGACTATGCCCTGCTGCAACGTCTGGATAGTGAACTGCCTGGGCATTACACTGTGCCGACGGGAAGCCGAATAACGATTCGTTATCATGAAGATAACCCGCCCGCGCTGGCGGTCAGAATGCAGGAAATGTTCGGCGAGGCAAGTACGCCGACGCTTGCGCAGGGGCGAGTGCCGCTGGTGCTGGAACTGCTTTCGCCTGCGCAGCGACCGCTACAGATTACGCGCGATTTAAGCGCTTTCTGGCAGGGGGCGTATCGCGAAGTGCAAAAAGAGATGAAAGGCCGTTATCCCAAACATGTCTGGCCGGACGATCCGGCGAATACGGCTCCAACGCGGCGCACGAAGAAGTATTCGTGACGTGTTATACGTTGCCTCCAGGCCGGATAAGGCGTTAATCGCCATCCGGCAAAAAGGTAAATTGAGAGATTTCTTCTTCTGTCGTCTGGCGGAAGAATAGAGAATCGGGCCTTTGCGCCTGTATGTTGCGGAGAAAAAGCATGGCGGGGAATGACCGCGAGCCGATTGGACGTAAGGGGAAACCGTCACGTCCTGTGAAACAAAAGGTGAGCCGTCGTCGGCAGCATGACGACGATTATGATGATGACTATGAGGATGAAGAACCGATGCCGCGTAAAGGTAAGGGCAAAGGGCGTAAGCCTCGTGGCAAGCGCGGCTGGCTGTGGCTATTGCTAAAACTGTTTATCGTTTTTGTGGTGCTGTTCGCCATTTACGGCGTCTATCTGGATCAAAAAATCCGCAGCCGTATTGATGGCAAGGTCTGGCAGCTTCCGGCGGCGGTATATGGCCGGATGGTGAACCTTGAACCAGACATGCCTGTCAGCAAAAACGAGATGGTGAAATTGCTGGAAGCGACGCAGTATCGTCTGGTGACGAAGATGACCCGTCCCGGCGAATTTACCGTGCAGGCCAATAGCATTGAGATGATCCGTCGTCCGTTTGACTTCCCGGACAGCAAAGAAGGGCAGGTGCGCGCGCGGCTGACGTTCAGTGACGGGCATCTGGAAACCATCGTCAATCTGGATAACAACCGCCAGTTTGGCTTCTTCCGACTCGATCCGCGGCTTATCACCATGCTTTCTTCGCCAAATGGCGAGCAGCGTTTATTCGTCCCGCGCAGCGGCTTCCCGGATCTGCTGGTCGATACGCTGTTGGCGACGGAAGACCGTCATTTCTATGAGCATGATGGCATTAGTCTTTACTCTATCGGGCGTGCGGTGCTGGCCAACCTGACGGCGGGACGCACGGTGCAGGGGGCCAGTACGCTGACCCAGCAGCTGGTGAAGAACCTGTTCCTCTCCAGCGAAAGATCATACTGGCGTAAAGCGAATGAAGCCTACATGGCGCTGATCATGGATGCCCGTTACAGTAAAGATCGTATTCTTGAGCTGTACATGAACGAGGTCTACCTCGGTCAAAGCGGGGATAATGAAATTCGCGGTTTTCCGCTGGCGAGCCTGTATTACTTTGGTCGTCCGGTAGAGGAACTGAGCCTCGATCAGCAGGCGTTACTGGTTGGGATGGTAAAAGGGGCGTCGATTTATAACCCGTGGCGCAATCCGAAACTGGCGCTGGAGCGTCGTAACCTGGTGTTACGCCTGTTACAGCAGCAGAAAATCATCGATCAGGAACTCTATGACATGCTGAGCGCGCGTCCGCTTGGCGTACAGCCGCGCGGCGGCGTTATCTCACCGCAGCCAGCGTTTATGCAGATGGTTCGTCAGGAACTGCAGGCGAAGCTGGGGGATAAAATTAAAGATCTCTCCGGCGTGAAGATCTTCACCACCTTTGACTCCGTGGCGCAGGATGCCGCAGAAAAAGCCGTTGTCGAAGGCATTCCGGCGTTGAAGAAGCAGCGTAAATTGAGCGATCTGGAAACCGCGATGGTGGTAGTGGATCGCTTTAGCGGCGAGGTACGCGCGATGGTTGGCGGGGCGGAGCCGCAGTATGCCGGCTATAACCGTGCCATGCAGGCGCGCCGTTCCATCGGGTCGCTGGCGAAACCGGCGACCTATCTGACCGCGTTAAGTCAGCCGAACTTATACCGTCTGAACACCTGGATTGCCGATGCGCCGATTTCTCTGCGCCAGCCGAATGGTCAGGTCTGGTCGCCGCAGAACGACGATCGTCGCTACAGCGAAAGCGGGAAAGTGATGCTGGTGGATGCGTTAACTCGCTCAATGAACGTACCGACGGTCAATCTGGGGATGGCGTTAGGTTTACCGGCGGTAACCGATACCTGGACGAAGCTCGGCGTGCCGAAAGATCAGCTCAATCCGGTTCCGGCGATGCTGTTAGGGGCGCTGAACCTGACGCCGATCGAAGTGGCGCAAGCGTTCCAGACTATCGCCAGCGGCGGAAATCGCGCGCCGTTATCAGCGCTGCGTTCGGTTATTGCGGAAGATGGTAAGGTGCTGTACCAAAGTTATCCGCAAGCTGAACGCGCCGTACCGGCACAGGCGGCTTACCTGACGCTCTGGACAATGCAGCAGGTCGTCCAGCGTGGTACGGGGCGTCAGCTTGGCGCGAAATATCCGGGTCTGCATCTGGCGGGTAAAACCGGGACGACAAACAACAATGTCGATACCTGGTTTGCCGGTATCGACGGCAGCCAGGTGACTATTACCTGGGTAGGCCGTGATAACAACCAGCCGACGAAATTGTACGGCGCCAGCGGCGCGATGGCGATTTACCAGCGCTATCTGGCGAACCAGACGCCGACGCCTTTAGTTCTGACGCCGCCGGAAGATGTGGTGGATATGGGCGTTGATTACGACGGTAATTTTGTCTGTAGCGGCGGTATGCGCACTCTGCCGGTCTGGACGGACGATCCAAATACGCTGTGCCAGCAGGGCGAGATGATGCAGCAGCAACAGCAGCCGTCAGGCAATCCGTTCGATCAGTCGTCTCAGCCGCAGCAGCCTGCGCAGCAACAGCCGCCGAAAGAAGAGAAGAGCGACGGCGTTGCCGGCTGGATTAAGGAGATGTTCGGCGGCAATTAATCACGGTAATAGTACCGGGTGGCGCTGTGCTTACCCGGTCTACACCGTTACGACCCCATTATGTGCGACGTAGGCCGAATAAGACGCTTACGTCGCCATCCGGCAAATCTTCCATAAATAACATTTCAGTCTAATTTATTAACCCTTCCTTTTCATCTGGTTATTTCTTAACCCCTTAGTTTTCGTAGGGCCGCGTATCGCTTGCCATTGCGACGATATTTCGCCTATCATGCTGCGGTTATAATAATAATTATCGTTTACGTTATCATTCACTTTCATCAGAGATATACCAATGGCGCGTCTTAAAACTGCTCAGCCAAACTCCTCACTGCGTAAAATCGCAGTTGTAGTAGCCACAGCGGTTAGCGGCATGTCTGTCTATGCACAGGCGGCGGTTCAACCGAAAGAAGAAACCATTACCGTAACCGCAGCGCCTGCGCCGCAGGAAAGTGCCTGGGGACCGGCTCCGACCATCGCCGCGAAGCGTTCCGCCACTACCACCAAAACTGATACACCTATCGAAAAAACGCCACAGTCGGTTTCGGTGGTCACTAACGAAGAGATGCAGATGCATCAATTCCAGTCAGTAAAAGAAGCGTTGGGTTACACGCCGGGCGTAACGGTAAGCAGTCGCGGCGCTTCCAATACCTATGACTTCGTGATTATCCGTGGCTTCTCTTCCGTCGGTCTGAGCCAGAATAACTATCTGGATGGCCTGAAATTGCAGGGTAACTTCTACAACGATGCGGTTATTGATCCCTACATGCTTGAGCGTGTTGAGTTGATGCGTGGCCCAACGTCCGTTCTCTACGGTAAGAGCAACCCGGGCGGTATTATTTCGATGGTTAGCAAGCGGCCGACTACTGAGCCGCTGAAAGAAATTCAATTCAAAATGGGGACGGACAATTTGTTCCAGACCGGTTTTGATTTTAGTGATTCCCTGGATGACAACGGTGAGTTCTCATATCGTCTGACGGGGCTGGCGCGTTCGACAAATGAGCAGCAAAAGAGTTCTGAGTCGCAGCGCTATGCGATTGCGCCCTCTTTTACCTGGCGTCCTGATGAGAAAACGAATTTTACGTTCCTTTCTTATTTCCAGAACGAACCAGAGACCGGCTACTACGGCTGGCTGCCGAAAGAGGGAACGGTTGAACCGTTACCGAATGGTAAACGCTTGCCAACAGATTTCAATGAAGGGGCGTCAAACAACACCTATTCTCGTAACGAGAAAATGGTGGGATACAGTTTCGAGCATGGCTTCAACGACACTTTTACCGTGCGCCAGAATTTACGTTTTGTCGAAATGAAAACCGCGCAAAAAAGCGTCTATGGCACGGGGATTGCGGCGGACGGCCATACGCTTAACCGCGGTACTATCGTTGACAACGAGCGTTTACAGAATTTCAGCGTAGATACACAACTGGAAAGTAAATTCGCGACCGGCGATATTGATCATACGTTGCTGACGGGTGTCGATTTCATGCGTATGCGTAATGATATTAACGCGACGTTTGGTAGCGCGCCGTCAATCGATCTCTATAACAATTACCATCCTGAATACTTTGCTTTCGGCGGCGCTGAGCCGTACCAGATGAACGAAAGTAAACAAACAGGCCTTTATGTTCAGGATCAGGCGGAATGGAATAAGTGGGTATTTACTCTCGGCGGCCGCTATGACTGGTCTAAACAAGCGACAACGGTGCGTCAGAATTCCACTACGCCGACAGAAGGATATATTGAACGTAATGACCACCAGTTCACCTGGCGCGGTGGCGTAAACTACGTATTCGATAATGGAATTTCACCTTACTTCAGCTATAGCCAATCTTTCGAGCCAAGCGCCTTCGATTTGTGGAGCACCCCACGCGTTTCTTACAAGCCGTCAAAAGGCGAGCAATATGAAGCCGGGGTGAAATACGTACCGAAAGACATGCCGGTTGTTGTTACGGGTGCCGTTTATCAGCTGACCAAAACCAATAACCTGACCGCCGATCCAACCAACCCATTAGCGCAGGTGCCGGCAGGCGAAATTCGTGCGCGAGGTGTAGAGCTGGAAGCCAAAGCAGCATTGACGGCTAACATCAATATGACGGCGTCTTACACTTATACTGATGCTGAATACACGAAAGACACTAATCTGAAAGGGAATACGCCAGAGCAGGTGCCTGAACACATGGCGTCGTTGTGGGGCGATTACACCTTCAACGACGGTCCGTTGTCAGGTTTAACCCTGGGAACAGGCGGTCGTTTTATTGGTTCCAGTTACGGCGATCCGGCCAATAGCTTCAAGGTAGGCAGCGCAGCGGTGATGGATGCGGTCGTCAAGTACGATCTGGCGCGTTTTGGTATGGCGGGCTCCAGCATTGCGGTTAACGTTAATAATCTGCTCGACCGCGAATACGTCGCCAGCTGCTTCCAGACCTACGGCTGTTTCTGGGGCGCAGAACGTCAGGTCGTTGCAACGGCAACCTTCCGTTTCTAATTTCTTTTTGGGCACGGCTTGCCGTGCCCGTTTTACAAGTTGGCTGCGATGCAGGAAAACCACATTCATTCCGATACCACCTTTGCGCTGCGAAGCGTCGCCTTTCGTGTGCCGGGCCGCACGCTTTTACACCCCCTCTCGTTAACGTTTCCCGCAGGTCGCGTCACCGGACTTATCGGCCATAATGGTTCCGGTAAATCCACGCTGTTAAAAATGCTGGGCCGCCATCAGCCGCCTTCCGAAGGGGATATTCTGCTCGACAATCAGCCGCTGGCGAGCTGGAGCAGCAAGGCGTTTGCCCGCAAAGTTGCCTATCTGCCTCAACAATTGCCGCAGGCGGAAGGAATGACGGTGCGCGAACTGGTGGCGATTGGCCGCTATCCGTGGCACGGCGCGCTGGGACGCTTTGGCGTCGCGGACCGGGAAAAAGTAGACGAGGCGATTACGCTGGTCGGCTTAAAACCGCTGGCGCATCGTCTGGTAGACAGCCTTTCCGGCGGCGAGCGCCAGCGCGCGTGGATTGCCATGCTGGTCGCGCAGGACAGCCGTTGTCTGCTGCTGGATGAGCCGACATCAGCGCTGGATATCGCCCATCAGGTTGACGTGCTGGCGCTGGTGCATCGTTTAAGCCAGCAGCGCGGGCTGACGGTGGTTGCGGTGCTGCACGATATCAACATGGCGGCCCGCTACTGTGATTATTTAGTCGCGCTACGCGGCGGTGAAATGATTGCGCAAGGAACGCCTGCGGAACTGATGCGCAGTGACACGCTGGAACAGATTTACGGTATCCCGATGGGTATCCTTCCGCATCCGGCGGGCGCCGCACCTGTGAGTTTTGTGTATTAATGCGTGAGTTATATCCTCTTACTCGCCGCCGTTTATTAACGGCGATGGCGCTCTCGCCGCTGCTGTGGCAAATGAATACGGCGCAGGCTGCCGCTATCGATCCCCGCCGGATTGTGGCGCTGGAGTGGCTGCCGGTTGAGCTGCTGCTGGCGCTCGGTATTACGCCGTATGGCGTGGCGGACGTGCCAAATTATAAGCTGTGGGTTAGCGAACCGCCGTTGCCGGATTCGGTGATTGATGTGGGTCTTCGCACTGAACCCAATCTCGAACTGCTGACGGAGATGAAGCCGTCGTTTATGGTCTGGTCGGCAGGCTACGGACCCTCGCCGGAGAAACTGGCGCGGATCGCGCCGGGGCGCGGGTTCGATTTTAGCGACGGCAAAAAGCCGCTGGCGGTGGCCCGACGCTCGCTGGTTGAACTGGCGCAGACGCTGAATCTGGAAGCTGCGGCAGAAAAACATCTGGCGCAATACGATCGCTTCATCGCCAGCCAGAAGCCGCATTTTATCCGCCGCGGGGGGCGTCCGTTACTGATGACGACGCTTATCGATCCGCGGCATATGCTGGTGCTCGGCCCGAATTGCCTGTTCCAGGAGGTGCTGGACGAGTATGGCATTGTCAATGCCTGGCAGGGTGAAACCAACTTTTGGGGCAGTACGGCGGTCAGTATCGATCGGCTGGCGATGTATAAAGAAGCGGATGTAATCTGCTTCGATCACGGGAATAGCACCGATATGAACGCGCTGATGGCAACGCCGCTGTGGCAGGCCATGCCGTTTGTCCGCGCCGGGCGTTTTCATCGGGTGCCCGCCGTTTGGTTCTATGGCGCGACCCTCTCCACGATGCATTTTGTCCGCATCCTGAATAACGTGTTGGGAGGCAAAGCGTGAGCAGAAAACGTGAAATACCGGATGGCGGCGCGAAAAACGCCTTAACCGACCTACGGTTCGGGCGCTTTGTAGGCCGGATAAGGCGAAGCCGCCATCCGGCGTTGCTGTTATTGGCGCTGTTGGTTGCCGCCTGCTGGCTGACATGGGTTAACTTCTCCGTTGCGCTACCGCGCAGTCAGTGGCAACAGGCTATCTGGTCACCGGATATCGACATCATTGAGCAGATGATTTTTCATTACAGCCTGCTGCCAAGACTGGCGATTTCGCTGCTGGTGGGCGCGGGGCTTGGGCTGGTAGGCGTCCTGTTCCAGCAAGTATTACGTAACCCGCTGGCGGAACCGACCACGCTGGGCGTGGCGACCGGCGCGCAATTGGGGATCACGGTGACTACGCTTTGGGCGATTCCCGGCGCGCTGACCACGCAGTTTGCCGCCCTGGCGGGAGCCTGTATCGTCGGCGCGCTGGTGTTTGGCGTGGCGTGGGGCAAACGCCTGTCGCCAGTGACCCTGATCCTCGCCGGGCTGGTGGTCAGCCTCTATTGTGGCGCAATCAACCAGTTACTGGTGATTTTCCACCACGATCAGTTGCAAAGCATGTTTTTATGGAGCACCGGAACGCTAACGCAAACCGACTGGAGCGGCGTGCAGCGTCTGTGGCCGCAGTTGCTGGGCGGCGTGATGCTCACGTTATTGTTGTTACGTCCGATGACGCTGATGGGGCTGGATGACGGCGTTGCGCGTAATCTGGGTCTGGCGCTGTCGTTAGCGCGTCTGGCGGCGCTGTCGCTGGCGATTGTGTTGAGCGCTCTGCTGGTCAACGCGGTGGGCATTATCGGTTTTATCGGCCTGTTTGCGCCGCTGCTGGCGAAAATGCTTGGCGCAAGACGTCTGCTGGCGCGCCTGATGCTGGCGCCGCTCATTGGGGCGCTTATTTTGTGGCTATCCGATCAGATTATCCTTTGGCTCACCCGCGTATGGATGGAGGTTTCCACCGGGTCAGTGACGGCGTTAATCGGCGCGCCGCTGCTCCTGTGGCTGCTGCCGCGGCTTAAAAGCATGAGCGCGCCGGATATGAACGCCAGCGATCGTGTGGCGGCGGAACGTCGGCACGTTCTTGCTTTTGCCGTTGCCGGTGGCGCGCTCCTGCTGCTGGCAACATGGGGCGCGCTCTCTTTTGGTCGCGACGCGCACGGCTGGACGTGGGCGAGCGGAACGCTGCTTGAAGAACTGATGCCGTGGCGCTGGCCGCGGATACTGGCGGCGTTAATGGCGGGCGTCATGCTGGCGGTGGCGGGCTGCATTATTCAGCGTCTGACCGGTAATCCAATGGCCAGCCCGGAAGTGCTGGGGATCAGTTCCGGAGCCGCGTTTGGCGTGGTGTTGATGCTGTTTTTGGTGCCGGGGAATGCTTTCGGTTGGCTACTGCCTGCCGGAAGCCTGGGTGCGGCGGCGACACTGCTGATTATTATGATAGCCGCCGGGCGCGGCGGTTTCTCACCGCAACGGATGTTGCTGGCGGGGATGGCGCTCAGCACCGCGTTTACCATGCTGCTAATGATGCTCCAGGCGAGCGGCGACCCGCGGATGGCGGAAGTATTGACCTGGCTCTCAGGATCTACCTATAACGCCACTGGCGGGCAGGTTACGCGAACCGCGATCGTGATGGTGATTTTGCTGGCACTTGTGCCGTTGTGTCGCCGCTGGTTAACGATTTTGCCTCTGGGCGGCGATGCTGCGCGCGCGGTGGGCATGGCGCTTACGCCGTCGCGTATCGCGCTGCTGGCGCTGGCGGCTTGTTTGACAGCAACCGCGACGATGACCATTGGGCAGCTGAGTTTCGTTGGACTGATGGCGCCGCATATTGCGCGGATGCTCGGTTTTCGCCGGACGATGCCGCATATGGTCATCTCGGCGCTGGCAGGGGGCGTTTTACTGGTCTTTGCCGACTGGTGCGGCAGGATGGCGCTATTTCCGTATCAGATCCCGGCGGGACTGCTTTCAAGCTTTATTGGCGCGCCGTATTTTATCTATTTGCTACGTAAACAGAGCCGGTAAAAAAAGGCTGTGCCACATTTATGTCGGGTGGCAGCCATGCTCAACCCGACCTACAAATTACACAATATCAATATGTTGTGGCAATATTTTGTAGACCTAAAAATAGCTGAACGCTATCAGGTGCGAGAGCTGTCCTGTCACGTTTTATCGAGGGAATTCTGCTTTTATTTTCAGCAAGAAGCAGGTGTTATTTCTGTATCGATAAGTCATGTGCTATTTCAGTGGCGCGCTGCTGTCTTCTGAACAGGGTGACTAATTTCAACATATCCAGGCCCGAAACGTTGATGATAAATTGCGGCATGATCTATTCAATAATAAGAATTACCGGTTTCGGTATTAAGCCTTTTTAAATATTAAGATGTGGATGCCGCATCTTTAATGCATCTCGTAAATCAATTTTAATTTAATAATAAATTTTCATTATAAAACTTCGATAATAAAATATTATTTTTTTATCGAAGTAATAAAAAACAACTCTATTAAAATAAATTAATTGCCACGAGTAAACAAAAAAAATGTAATTTAGCATTTTTTGTTTTTTTTAATGAAATTTATACCAAAAATAAATGTTACGCGTCATTGCTATATATTCAGTACTGTAATTCTGATCTTTTTTTATTCATTTTGACATGTTTATTGCTTTTTTGGCTCTCCCGTCTTGCTTGCTTTGTTTGTTTTTTGAACGGTAAAAATATTTATTATTTAATTCTGATAATCCTTTAAATAAAAAACACTTGTCTTTGGGTTTTTAATGGAAAATACTTCACCGCGCCTAAGGGATGTTATTTATTAACGTGTTGTTTGCTTCTTTTGAATGTTGCATCGGCAATTTCATAACTCGTCATATAATATATATCTACTAATATAAACATGGGGTATTGAGTATAACTCCGTGTGAATAGCGTAAAAATACTCACCAACTTTTAATAAGGATGAAAAATGAATACAGCAGTAAAAGCTGCGGTTGCTGCCGCACTGGTTATGGGTGTTTCCAGCTTTGCCAATGCTGCAGGCAGTAATACTGGTACGGTGACTTTTACCGGTACTATTGAAGATTCACCGTGTTCAATCGTGGTTGGCGACGAACACCAGACCGTTAACCTGGGCCATATCGGTACCGGTTCTCTGATGGGCGGTAAAGAATCTTCAAAAGTCGATTTCCATATCGGTCTGGAAAACTGCGCATTCACCACTGAGAAAGAAGCGTCTACCGTTTTCTCTGCCATCGGTAACGAATCCAGCGCTAATCCGGGCAGCGTTGCGCTGATGCGTATCGGCGGCGGCGAAATGGCGGGTTCCAGCATTGTCATCGGCAACCACCTGGGTTCCGCGATCAAATTGGGCGACGCTTACAGCGAAAATCTGACGATGAACGGCAGCGTTGCGGCGGCGAAACAGACTCTTAACTTCAAAGCCTGGGTGAAAGGCGATTCCGCTGCCAGCACTATCGATACCGGCGAATTCAGCAGCACCGTAAACTTCACGATCAGCTATCTGTAAGTGAAATATCATCCTGCGGCAGTCTGCCGCAGGATAATGCTTAAAGTAAAAAAATAGATTATATATTTCAGGGATAGATTGTCTGATGGCTCACTATAAAAAATTTCGTCTGAGCACGCTTGCGGCCGTGGTGGGTATTGTTCTGGCTGTCGGTCCGGAAAATAGCTATGCGGAAGCGCCCATTCAATTTAATACCCGATTTCTTGATGTTAAAGATGATGCCAGCCTGGATCTCTCCCGTTTTTCCCGTAAAGGCTACATTATGCCGGGGAGCTATCATCTCCAGGTGCTGGTCAATCAGAGTCAAATTGCCCAGGATAATGTTATTACGTATTCCGTTGATAATAACGATCCTGATAACACCTATCCCTGTTTATCGCCTGAACTGGTATCGCTGCTGGGGTTAAAACCTGAAATAGCAGATAAAATGATCTGGATAAATGCCGGTCAGTGTCTGCAACCAGATCAACTGGAAGGGATGGAAACCCAAACGGATTTAAGCCAGTCAACGCTGACGGTGATTATTCCGCAGGCCTATCTGGAATACAGCGATGAAGAGTGGGATCCACCTTCCCGCTGGGATGAAGGGATTCCCGGCGTATTATTTGACTACAACGTTAACAGCCAGTGGCGACATGCTGAACATGATGACGGCGATGAATATGACATCAGCGGCAACGGCACGGTGGGTGCCAACCTCGGCGCGTGGCGTTTGCGCGCGGACTGGCAGGCTAACTATCGTCACGAAAATGACAGCGAAGATAAAGACAACTTTGGCTCCAGTTCCGAACAGAACTGGGACTGGAACCGCTATTACGCCTGGCGGGCGATCCCGCAGCTCCGGGCGCAGCTAACGCTGGGCGAAGGATCGCTGGAATCCGATATTTTCGATGGCTTTAACTATGTTGGCGGCAGCCTTATCACCGACGATCAGATGTTACCGCCTAATCTGCGCGGCTACGCCCCGGATATATCAGGCGTGGCGCGCACCAACGCCAAAGTCACCGTGACCCAGCGCGGGCGGGTGATTTATGAGTCGCAGGTCCCGGCTGGGCCGTTTCGCATTCAGGATATTAATGAAACGGTATCCGGCGATCTACACGTCAAAATTGAAGAACAAAGCGGTCAGGTGCAGGAATATGACGTCAGCCCCGCCTCCATTCCGTTTCTGACCCGTCCCGGCCAGGTGCGCTACAAGTTGGCAGCCGGGCGACCGCAGGACTGGGATCACAATATGGAAGGCGGCTTTTTCACCTCAGCCGAAGCCTCCTGGGGGATCGCTAACGGCTGGTCGCTGTACGGCGGTGCCATCGGTGAGCAGGATTATCAGGCGCTGGCGTTAGGACTGGGGCGCGATCTGGCGCTGCTGGGCGCGTTTTCCGTCGATGTCACCCATTCCCGTGCGACGCTGCCAGAGGGTAGCGCCTACGGCGACGGCACCATTCAGGGTAACTCGTTCCGTGCCAGCTACGCTAAAGATTTTGATGATATAGACAGCCGTCTGACGTTTGCTGGTTATCGCTTTTCCGAAGAAAACTACATGACGATGGACGAGTTTATCGATACGCATAATGACGATAACGATCGTCAGCGCACCGGCCACGATAAAGAGATGTATACCCTGACGTACAGCCAGAACTTTTCGGCAATAAACGTCAACGCCTATATCAACTACACCCATCGCACCTACTGGAATCAACCTAACCAGGACAGCTATAACCTGACGCTGTCGCACTATTTCGATGTCGGTGAGGTGCGCGGGATCAGTCTGTCGGTGAACGGTTTTCGCAACGAATATGACAATGAGCGTGATGACGGCGTGTACGTCTCGCTCAGTATTCCGTGGGGCAACAACCGCACGCTGAGCTACAACGGCTCCTTTAGCGATGACAACAACAGCAATCAGGTCGGCTATTACGAGCGCATTGACGATCGCAATAACTACCAGATCAACGCTGGTCGCGCGGATAACGGTGCGACTCTCGACGGCTACTACCGTCATCAAGCGAGCTATGCCGACATTGACGTCAGTGCGAACTATCAGGAAGGCGACTATACCTCCGGCGGGCTGAACATCCAGGGCGGCGCGACGCTGACTGCTAAAGGCGGGGCGCTGCACCGCACCAGCGTCAACGGCGGCTCGCGGCTGCTGGTGGATGTCGGCGATGAAGCGAACGTACCCATCTCCGGCTACAGCACGCCGGTATATACCAACGCGTTTGGTAAAGCCGTCATTGTCGACGTCAACGACTACTACCGCAACCAGGTGAAAATCGACATTACCCAGTTGCCGGAAGACGCGGAAGCAATCCTCTCCATCGCTCAGGCGACCCTGACGGAAGGGGCGATCGGTTATCGCCGCATGGAGGTGCTCAGCGGTAAAAAAGCCATGGCCAGTATCCGCCTGCGCGATGGCGGCACGCCGCCCTTCGGCGCAGAGGTTTACAACAGTCGCCAGCAACAGTTAGGGATCGTAGGTGAAGACGGCAGCGTTTATCTGATCGGCATTAACCCCGGCGAGCGGTTGCAGGTGACATGGGAAGGTAAAACGCAGTGTGAAGCGACGTTGCCCGATCCGCTGCCGGGCGATCTGTTTAGCGGCCTGTTGCTGCCGTGCATCGGCGACGCTTCATCACCTGAGGCAACGCAGCCCGAAGAGAAACCATTACTCCAGCTTCATACGCAGCGGCGGACGTCTTCGACGCAACCCGAAGCGCTCTCTTCTCGTTATCCAACACATTGATTCAGGAAACCGCATTCATGATGTCATTAAAACGTTATAACCTGGCCGCTGTTTTGCTGCTTTTGCTGGGCGGCTACGGTAGCGCCCAGGCCGCCATCGCGCCCGATCGCACCCGCCTGGTGTTTCGCGGCGAAGATAAATCGATAAGCGTCGATCTGAAAAACGCCAACAGCAAACTGCCCTATCTGGCGCAGTCCTGGGTGGAAGATGAGAAGGGCGTCAAAATCACCTCGCCTTTAATCGTCGTCCCACCGGTCCAGCGCATTGAGCCGTCGGCAATCGGACAGGTCAAAATTCAGGGGATGCCGGCGCTGGCGTCGCTCCCCCAGGATCGGGAAACCCTTTTTTATTACAACGTGCGCGAAATTCCGCCGCAAAGCGACAAGCCCAATACGCTGCAAATCGCCCTGCAAACGCGCATCAAAGTTTTTTACCGCCCGCAGGCGCTATCGAAAATCGATATGCAGCATCCCTGGCAATACAAGATCACCCTTCAGCGTCAGGGCAATGGCTATCAGGTGAGCAATCCGACCGGTTACTACGTGGTGTTAAGCAACGCCAGCAACCGCATGGACGGCACACCAGCCAGAGGCTTTAGCCCTTTAGTGATTGCACCAAAAAGCAACGTGACGCTGGGAGGGGACGCCAGTGAATTAGGTCACTCGCCTGTGCTGACTTACGTCAACGATTATGGCGCGCGGTTACCGCTGATTTTTAACTGTACTGACAACAGTTGTGCGGTAGATGAAGCAAAAAGCAGAAAGTCGTAACCGACAAGGAGACGCAAGATGAGGCAATGGCGGTTACGGCTGGGCACGGTAACGTGTGCGGCCATGCTGAGTGCGGTCAGTATGCCGCTGGCAGCGGGAAGTAAGACGGTCAACATGACGCTGACGATAGTCGTTAATGCCGCGCCGCCCTGTACTGTGACCGGCGGTGAGGTGGAATTTGGCAATGTGTTGACGACGAAAGTGGATGGGGTGAATTACCGGCAGGCGGTGGGCTATCACCTGAGCTGTAACGGCAGAGTGAGCGATTACCTGAAGTTACAGATTCAGGGGAATGCGGTGACTATCAATGGCGAGTCGGTATTGCAAACCGATGTCGATGGATTGGGTATCCGTCTGCAAACCGCCACGGATGGCGCGCTGATTTCACCCGGCAATACGCAATGGTTGTCATTTCAATACAGCGGCGGCAGCGGTCCGGCCATTGAGGCGATTCCCGTCAAAAATAATGGCGTAACGTTAACAGGTGGCGCGTTTAACGCAGGCGCCACGTTGGTGGTGGATTACCAATGAAAAAAATAGTTTTGACGATGTTAATGGGGGGCAGCCTTGCCGCACAGGCAGCCGGTAATCTTAAGTTTCA
Organism: Salmonella sp. SAL00672; assembly: GCF_046552175.1. Classification (NCBI taxonomy): domain Bacteria; kingdom Pseudomonadati; phylum Pseudomonadota; class Gammaproteobacteria; order Enterobacterales; family Enterobacteriaceae; genus Salmonella; species Salmonella sp. SAL00672. The sequence continues at coordinate 176,125 of NZ_JBGDUQ010000006.1, forward strand.
CGGCACATTAATTTCACCGCCGAATTGTACGATTAACAATGATCAGACGATCGACGTTAAGTTCGGTAACCTGCTGATTAATAAAATAGATGGTACGCGTTATGCGCAGAATGTTCCGTATGAGATCACCTGTGATTCAACGGTGCGCGATGAGACGATGGCGATGACCCTGACGCTAAGCGGTTCCGTGAGTGATTTTAATCCGGCGGCGGTAAACACCAGCGTGGCGGGGCTGGGGATTGAACTCAGGCAGAACGACCAACCCTTTACGTTGGGGTCCACCATTACGGTGAATGAACAATCGATACCTGTTCTGAAAGCCATACCGGTTAAAAAGAGCGGTGCTTCGCTGAAAGAAGGCGGCTTCGATGCGACGGCAACATTACAGGTGGATTATCAGTAATGGCTAAAAGACAGGCGTTATTACACGGCGCGGCCTGCATCCTCTGTGGGGCGCTGATATTGCCGGTCTCAGCGGCAGATAACCTGCATTTTTCCGGTAGCCTGGTGCCCAGTCCTTGCACGCTCACGATGCAGGGGACGGGGATTGCCGAAGTCGATTTTTCGTCGCTTGACAGTTCTGATTTCACTCCCGACGGCCAGTCTGCTCGTAAGCCTTTGGTGTTTGAACTCACGGATTGCGATTCGGCGCTGAGTAACGGGGTGCAGGTGACTTTCACTGGAACCGAAGCGACCGGAATGCGCGGTATCCTGGCCATCGATAGCCATTCAGGTGCTTTTGGGATCGGGATTGGTATTGAAACGCTATCCGGCGTTCCCGTGGGCATGAACGATAAAGAGGGTGCGATATTCACGCTGGTGACGGGGAATAACGCGCTAAACCTGAATGCCTGGGTACAACGCCTTCCTGGCGAGGACCTGGTTCCGGGAACGTTCTTCGCAAGCGCACTAGTTACCTTTGAGTATTTATGATGAGAAGCATACAGATTTTATTTTTACTGTTGGCGGTCGTTTGTTGCCGTTCAATAGCGGCGGGACCCATGCTGAAAGCGACGTTTTCAAGCACCACGATGTATTATGGTATTGGCCCTAATAGCGACAAATCTATTGTGGCGGAGGTGACGATAGCGACTCCGGAGGGAGTGTACTATGGCTCCTGGAACCTTTCGGGACATCGTAAAGGAGAAACGCTAACCGCAGACTCCTGGTCTGGGCCAGAACCTGCGCCGAAGGTTGTATTGAAGGATTTTGATAACACTGTTTCGCGATCTGCGTGCAAGAATCTTCCCTCGAACTGGAGGGGGTGTGGTTCTTTTACCCTGGAGATTACGGTACAAAGCGATGATTATGGTTGCCCCTGGCTGGCGTCGAGCCATATCGTTGCTACCGCTTTTATCACTAACGAAACGTATTCCCCGCCGGATACGCGCAGCTCAGTTTGCCCGAAAGTTCCCGTTGATACTTTTGATATTTCCTGGGATGCGAACGTTTCGAAACAGAAAACAACCCTCATGCTTGATGCCACCGGTGGCACAGTGAATCGCACGTTACATACCTATTTGATGGAGGGGGGGAAACTGTGCGATGGCAGCAAATTTGACAACCGTGGCGCTTATTGCCGTTTTGTCTCATCGGGTATTACGCTCAATGTGCTGGGCTGCGACCAGTCGAGCGTCACGACCAGCGCCGTTGATCATCCGATAACCGATGTTGAGCTTCATGACATTAATGTAGCGGTGAACACCCGCAACATTGGCTCCGGGCAGTTCACGTCGACCTGTAGCTTCCAGTATATTATTGATGAGCTTTAGGGGGGCTGGGTGTTTGGCGAAGATTCACGCTAACCTGGTATGAACCAAAAAAAAGCCGGGTGGCGGCTTCGCCTTACCCGGCCTACGTTGTTTTTGGACGTTCTCTTTTACAGTTTCGCAAACACCCGACGCGCGGCGTCAATAGTATTATTAATGTCGTCCATGCTGTGTGCGACCGACATAAAGCCCGCCTCAAACGCCGATGGCGCCAGATACACGCCTTCCTCCAGCATCAGGTGGAAGAAACGCTTAAAGCGTTCCACGTCGCACGCCATCACGTCCTGATAGCAGGTTACGCTCTCAGCGTCGGTGAAGAAAATCCCGAACATGCCGCCGACATGGTTAACCACCAGCGGAATATTCGCTTCTTCGGCAGCTTCCAGCAAACCTTCCGCCAGACGGGTGGTGAGCTCATCCAGCGTTTCATGAATGCCGGGCTGGGCGACTTCATTCAGGCAGGCGAAACCGGCCGCCATCGCAATCGGGTTGCCGGAAAGGGTGCCCGCCTGGTAAACCGGGCCCGTCGGCGCCAGCGCATCCATTACATCGCGACGACCGCCAAACGCGCCTACCGGCATCCCGCCGCCGATGATTTTACCCAGACAGGTCAGGTCAGGCACGACGCCGTAGTAATCCTGGGCTCCGGCCAGCGCTACGCGAAAACCGGTCATCACTTCGTCGATAATCAGCAGCGCGCCGAACTCATCGCACAAGGCGCGCAGACCTGGCAGAAATTCCGGCAGCGGCGGGACGCAGTTCATATTGCCCGCTACGGGTTCGACGATGATACAGGCGATTTCCTGCGGATATTGTTCAAACGCCGCGCGCACTGACGTCAGATCGTTATAAGTGCAGGTCAGCGTATGTTTCGCGAAATCTGCCGGCACGCCCGGCGAGTTCGGCTGACCGAGCGTCAGCGCGCCAGAACCGGCTTTGACCAGCAGACAGTCTGCGTGGCCGTGGTAGCAGCCTTCGAATTTGATAATCTTATCGCGGCCAGTAAAACCACGCGCCAGGCGAATAGCGCTCATCGTCGCTTCGGTGCCGGAGTTCACCATGCGCACCATGTCCATGGTCGGCACCAGGTTGGTCACCAGTTCCGCCATTTTTACTTCCATTTCGGTTGGCGCGCCGAAGCTTAAACCGCGCTCCGCAGCTTCGATCACCGCATTGCGGATAGCCGGATGGTTATGCCCCAGTACCATTGGCCCCCAGGAACCGACATAGTCGATATACGCTTTGCCATCGACATCATAAAGATAAGCGCCGTCCGCTTTTTCGATAAACAGCGGAGTACCGCCTACGCCAGTGAAGGCGCGAACAGGGGAGTTCACGCCGCCGGGGAGCAGCTCGCGGGCCGCGCTATAGAGATTTTCAGACTTACTCATGGAAAGATTCCTGGTTCGTAGAAAAAGTGAATACCCGCTATTCTAAGTTATTCAGAGAAGGTTATGAAAGTTTTACGCATTTGAAACAATACGATTTGCAGGGGATTTTCGCGGCGTTGGCGAGTAGAATGCCGACTTTAGATTTGTATTACCAATTAATGATCTTCTGATGAAAACAGACACTTCCACCTTTTTAGCTCAGCAAATTGTGCGCTTACGGCGCAGAGATCAGATTCGCCGGTTAATGCAGCGGGATAAAACGCCGCTGGCCATCCTGTTCATGGCGGCCGTTGTCGGCACGCTTACCGGGCTGGTTGGCGTCGCCTTTGAAAAGGCGGTTTCCTGGGTACAAAACATGCGCATTGGCGCGCTGGTTCAGGTCGCGGACCATGCGTTTTTGCTTTGGCCGCTGGCCTTTATCCTTTCGGCGTTACTGGCGATGGTCGGCTACTTTTTGGTGCGAAAATTTGCGCCGGAAGCCGGCGGCTCGGGTATCCCGGAAATTGAAGGCGCGCTGGAGGAGTTACGTCCGGTGCGCTGGTGGCGCGTGTTGCCGGTGAAGTTTATCGGCGGGATGGGAACGTTGGGCGCAGGAATGGTATTAGGGCGCGAAGGGCCAACGGTGCAAATCGGGGGCAACCTGGGGCGCATGGTGCTGGATGTTTTTCGTATGCGCAGCGCCGAAGCGCGGCATACGTTGCTGGCGACCGGCGCGGCGGCGGGGCTCTCTGCGGCGTTTAACGCGCCGCTGGCGGGTATCCTGTTCATTATTGAAGAGATGCGCCCGCAGTTTCGCTACAACCTGATTTCGATTAAAGCGGTGTTTACCGGCGTCATCATGTCGAGCATTGTGTTCCGCATATTTAACGGCGAAGCGCCGATTATTGAAGTCGGCAAACTGTCTGATGCGCCGGTTAACACACTGTGGTTATACCTTATCCTCGGCATTATTTTTGGCTGCGTCGGGCCGGTATTTAATTCGTTGGTGCTGCGTACCCAGGATATGTTTCAGCGCTTTCATGGCGGCGAAATTAAAAAATGGGTGCTTATGGGCGGCGCGATCGGCGGCCTGTGCGGTATTCTGGGGTTGATTGAGCCGGAAGCGGCAGGCGGCGGATTTAACCTTATTCCTATCGCCGCGGCAGGTAATTTTAGCGTCGGGCTACTGCTGTTCATCTTTATTACCCGGGTGGTCACAACGCTGCTTTGCTTTTCTTCCGGCGCGCCGGGGGGCATTTTCGCCCCGATGCTGGCGCTGGGAACGCTGCTTGGTACGGCCTTCGGTATGGCGGCGGCAGTGCTTTTCCCGCAGTATCACCTGGAGGCCGGTACCTTTGCGATTGCCGGGATGGGGGCGCTGATGGCGGCGTCGGTGCGCGCCCCGCTGACGGGGATTGTGCTGGTGCTGGAGATGACCGATAACTACCAGCTCATTTTGCCAATGATTATCACCTGTCTTGGCGCGACACTATTAGCCCAGTTTTTGGGCGGGAAACCGTTATACTCAACCATCCTGGCGCGCACTCTGGCGAAGCAGGATGCGGAACAGGCGGCGAAAAGCCAGAATGCGCCTGCGGGCGAGAATACTTGAACGAATTACTAGGGTATTAGATAATGACTGCCAATATTGGGTGAAAATTTATCCAATTACCGATGTCGTTTGGAGCAAAATATGAGTGATGACGTAGCGCTGCCGCTGCAGTTTACCGACGCAGCAGCGAATAAAGTAAAAAGTCTTATCGCTGACGAAGATAACCCGAATCTGAAATTGCGCGTGTATATCACCGGCGGTGGTTGCAGCGGCTTCCAGTATGGTTTTACCTTTGACGATCAGGTTAACGAAGGGGATATGACCATCGAAAAACAGGGCGTTGGCCTGGTGGTTGACCCGATGAGTTTGCAGTATCTGGTGGGGGGTTCGGTCGATTATACCGAAGGCCTGGAAGGTTCCCGCTTCATTGTAACCAACCCGAATGCGAAAAGTACCTGCGGGTGTGGCTCTTCCTTCAGTATTTGATTGCTGTTCGTTGTGCCGGATGGCGACGCGAGCGTCTTATCCGGCCGACAGGAAAGATGTTCCAGGCCCGATAAGCGTAGCGCCATCGGGCAAAACAATATCAACGTCCGTTTTCATCCAGGGCAAACGTCGGCAATTTCAAATGCCAGCGAATGGCCGCCAGGCGAATGAACAGCGTGACGACCATACCCATCATGCTGGCGCTTTCCAGCGGTACTGAAAACGTATAAAACGCGGTGGCGTGAACAATCCCGCCGATAATACAGGCCGTGGCATAGATTTCGGTGCGTAGGATCATGGGGATCTCGCGTGCCAGAACATCGCGAATAATCCCGCCGCCGACGCCGGTAATCACGCCCATACAGACGGCCACTAATGGCCCCGTTTCAGCGAGGAAGGCTTTATTCACCCCAATGCCGACAAACACCGCCAGCCCGACCGCATCCAGCACCGGCAACATCCATTTCGGCAGACGTCTTGGCTGGCGAACCAGCAGGATGGTCAGCATACTGGTGACCATGGCGACGACCAGATCGGTAGGATCTTTAACCCAGAATACCGGGCCGTTATCCAGCGCCATATCGCGGATTGTCCCGCCGCCGACGGCAGTAACGACGCCGAGCACCAGGACGCCGAACGGATCCATACGTAATTTCCCGGCCAGCAACACGCCAGAGATAGCAAATACAGCCGTGCCTACAATATCCAGCCAATAGACGAGCATTGTCGAATCCCCACTGGGAGCCTGGTAAGACAGGCTCTAATTCACCTGTGAAAGCGCATTACAGAGTTGTTTTGCGGCGAGGATAATACGCGGGCTTGCGCGTTCAAACCAGTCGCTGTTAAGCGGAATAACCGGAATTTTTAACAGGTTTCCCCAGTATTGTTCAATTTTGAGAATTTCGCCCGCTTTTCCGGCCACGATAATGGCCTGGGGATGCCTTGCCAGCACCTGCTCACGGCTGACTTGTGGCCACGGCACGCGGCTGTCAGCAAAGACGTTTTCTCCGCCGCAGGTCGTCAAAACCTGATGTTGAATAGACCCTTTACCACTGGTAAACAGAGGATTCATGCCAAACTGAAGAAAGACGCGCTTTTTAGCTTTACCGGCATACTCGACTTTGAGCGCGGCGTACTCGTTTAGCAATGTCTGCGCTGCCTGCTGAGCCTTTTCCGGCTGCGGGCTCCAGGCGGCCAGTTGGCGGAGCGCGTCGGCGATCTGTTCGATGGTTACCGCGTCCACCCACATAACCTTAATACCTAATGACGTTAGTTGGTTTACCTGGCGTTCCGTATTACCGCCGCGCCAGGCGACGACCAGATCCGGCTTCAGCGCCACAATGCGTTCCAGATTCATTCCCTGCCAGGTAGAGACCTGTTCTATTTTTTGCGCTTCGGGCGGGTAGTCGGAATAGCTGCTGACGCCAACGGGCGTAATCCCGGCGGCAAAAGCGAGCTCCGTATTGGCGGGAGAGAGGGTAATGACGCGCGGCGCAGCGTAAAGCCACACCGGGAGCGTAAGCAGCAGGGCGACCAGCGCCCTGAACATTTGCTTAACCATGCGCCAGTTTCTGTACCAGCGTTTCGACCATCAGAGTCGACTGTTTCGCCGCCACCGCGAGGAATTCGTCAAAGCTGAGGTGCGATTGCTGATCGGCCACGTCAGAAATAGCGCGTACCACCACGAACGGCACGTTGAAGTTATAGCAGACGTGTGCGATAGCGGTGGCTTCCATCTCTACGGCGACCGCGTCGGGGAAGTTATGCCGGATTTTCGCCAGCCCGACGGAGCCGTTAATAAACGCGTCGCCGCTAACAATAAGGCCGCGTACCGCGTTCAGATTCAGCTCTCTGATGCAGGATTCCGCGGCGGCGATCAGTTTGTCATCGGCCTTAAATCCGGCCGGACAGCCCGGTAATTGCCCGTATTCATAGCCGAAAGCGGTCACATCAGCGTCGTGGTAACGCGCTTCGTCAGAGACGACGATATCGCCGACCTTCAGCGTGGACGCCAGACCGCCTGCGGAACCGGTATTGATGATCACGTCCGGCTTGCAGTGCTCCAGAAGCAACGTTGCGCCCAGCGCCGCCGCGACTTTACCGATACCGGATTTCAGCAACGCCACTTCGGTGCCGTTCAACTGGCCAGTGTAAATTTCGCAGCCGCCCAGCGTAATCGTCTGACGGTTGTCAATTTTGTCACGCAGCAGCGTAACTTCTTCTTCCATTGCGCCAATGATGCCGATTTTCATAGATTTACTCGCGATAAGTCAGTTTTGGGGGCATAGTTTATCATGCGCTTATGGGGAAGCGCATTTCTCAGGCGGGGAGAGGATATGGCATCGATCGATTTCCGAAATAAAATTAACTGGCATCGTCGTTATCGTTCACCGCAGGGCGTAAAGACGGAACATGAGATCCTGCGGATTTTTGAAAGCGATCGCGGGCGGATTATCAACTCTCCGGCTATACGCCGTTTGCAGCAAAAAACGCAGGTTTTCCCGCTGGAGCGCAATGCCGCGGTGCGTACTCGTCTGACGCATTCGATGGAGGTGCAGCAGGTGGGGCGTTATATCGCGAAAGAGATTTTAAGCCGCCTGAAAGAGCAAAACCGACTGGAGGAGTACGGTCTGGATGCGCTGACCGGTCCCTTTGAAAGTATTGTGGAAATGGCCTGCCTGATGCACGACATCGGTAATCCGCCGTTCGGTCATTTTGGCGAGGCGGCGATCAATGACTGGTTTCGTCAGCGGCTGCATCCGGAAGATGCGGAAAGTCAGCCGCTCACGCATGATCGCTGTGTGGTTTCCTCGCTACGGCTACAGGAAGGCGAAGAAAATCTGAACGATATTCGCCGCAAGGTACGTCAGGATATCTGCCATTTTGAAGGCAATGCACAGGGAATTCGTCTGGTACATACGCTCATGCGGATGAATCTTACCTGGGCGCAGGTTGGCGGAATTTTAAAATATACCCGTCCGGCATGGTGGCGAGGGCCGGTGCCGGATTCCCATCGCTATTTAATGAAGAAACCGGGCTATTATCTTTCTGAAGAGAAGTATATTGCGAGGTTACGTAAAGAACTGCAGTTAGCGCCTTACAGTCGCTTTCCATTAACGTGGATTATGGAAGCCGCAGATGATATTTCTTATTGTGTCGCCGATCTTGAAGACGCGGTAGAGAAAAGAATCTTTAGCGTTGAGCAGCTTTATCACCATTTATATCACGCGTGGGGCCACCATGAGAAGGATTCGCTGTTTGAGCTGGTGGTAGGAAATGCGTGGGAAAAATCACGCGCCAATACATTAAGCCGCAGTACCGAAGATCAGTTTTTTATGTATTTACGGGTAAATACATTAAATAAACTGGTGCCCTATGCCGCTCAGCGTTTTATTGATAATTTGCCGCAGATTTTTGCCGGTACCTTCAATCAGGCGCTGCTGGAAGATGCCAGCGGTTTTAGCCGCCTGCTTGAACTCTATAAGAATGTGGCGGTTGAACATGTGTTTAGCCATCCGGATGTAGAACAGCTTGAACTACAGGGATACCGGGTGATCAGCGGGTTATTAGATATCTATCAGCCGCTATTAAGCTTGTCGCTTAACGACTTTCGCGAGCTGGTGGAAAAAGAACGGTTGAAACGCTTCCCTATAGAATCGCGCTTATTTCAGAAACTTTCTACGCGCCATCGTTTGGCCTACGTGGAAGTCGTCAGTAAATTACCCACGGATTCGGCGGAGTACCCGGTACTGGAATATTATTATCGCTGTCGGTTGATTCAGGATTATATCAGCGGGATGACTGACCTTTACGCATGGGATGAATATCGGCGTTTGATGGCGGTCGAACAGTAAATGGACTTTTGTAAAGATGGACAATAAATTTTTACTTTTTCCAGAAACTTTGTTCCGGAACTTCGCGTTATAAAATGAATCTGACGTACACAGCAATTTTGCGTTACCTGTTAATCGAGATTGAAACACATGAAAAAAACCACATTAGCAATGAGTGCACTGGCTCTGAGTTTAGGTTTGGCATTGTCGCCTCTGTCTGCCACGGCGGCTGAAACGTCCTCTTCAGCAATGACTGCCCAGCAGATGCCAAGCCTGGCACCGATGCTCGAAAAAGTGATGCCATCGGTGGTCAGTATTAATGTAGAAGGTAGCACCACGGTGAATACGCCGCGTATGCCGCGTAATTTCCAGCAGTTCTTTGGCGATGACTCCCCGTTCTGCCAGGACGGTTCTCCGTTCCAGAATTCTCCGTTCTGCCAGGGCGGCGGTAACGGCGGCAACGGCGGTCAACAACAGAAATTCATGGCGCTGGGCTCCGGCGTAATTATTGACGCCGCGAAGGGCTACGTCGTCACCAACAACCACGTGGTTGATAACGCCAGCGTGATTAAAGTACAGCTTAGCGATGGGCGTAAATTCGATGCTAAAGTGGTAGGCAAAGATCCGCGTTCTGATATCGCGCTGATTCAAATTCAGAATCCGAAGAACCTGACGGCGATTAAGCTGGCGGACTCCGACGCGCTGCGCGTGGGGGATTATACCGTCGCTATTGGTAACCCGTTTGGTCTGGGCGAAACGGTGACGTCAGGTATCGTTTCGGCGCTGGGGCGTAGCGGCCTGAACGTAGAAAATTATGAGAACTTTATTCAGACCGACGCCGCGATTAACCGCGGTAACTCCGGCGGCGCGCTGGTGAACCTGAACGGTGAGCTGATCGGTATTAACACCGCGATTCTGGCGCCGGACGGCGGCAACATCGGTATCGGCTTCGCTATCCCCAGTAACATGGTGAAAAACCTGACGTCGCAGATGGTGGAATACGGCCAGGTGAAACGCGGCGAACTGGGGATCATGGGGACTGAGCTGAATTCCGAATTGGCGAAAGCGATGAAAGTCGACGCCCAGCGAGGCGCGTTCGTCAGCCAGGTGATGCCGAATTCGTCCGCGGCGAAAGCGGGTATCAAAGCCGGGGATGTCATTACCTCGCTGAACGGTAAACCGATCAGCAGCTTTGCGGCGCTGCGCGCTCAGGTCGGCACTATGCCGGTCGGCAGCAAAATCAGCCTCGGTCTGCTGCGTGAAGGTAAAGCGATTACGGTGAATCTGGAACTGCAGCAGAGCAGCCAGAGTCAGGTTGATTCCAGCACCATCTTCAGCGGGATTGAAGGCGCTGAAATGAGCAATAAAGGCCAGGATAAAGGCGTTGTGGTGAGCAGCGTGAAAGCGAACTCACCCGCCGCGCAAATTGGCCTCAAAAAAGGCGATGTGATTATCGGCGCTAACCAGCAGCCGGTGAAAAATATCGCCGAGCTGCGTAAGATTCTCGACAGCAAGCCGTCGGTTCTGGCGCTGAATATTCAGCGTGGTGATAGTTCTATTTATTTGCTGATGCAGTAATCACCTTTGTCCCCCTTCCGCCATGGAAGGGGGCAACACTTTTCTGTGAAACCCCCCACAACTCCATACTTATTTGCACCGTTTTGTGCATTTGCACAATGTCGAGACCTGTCATCTTCCTTATGCTTGTGCTCTGCTCACAGGAGGGATTTATGGCTGGCTGGCATCTTGATACCAAAATGGCGCAGGATATCGTGGCGCGCACTATGCGCATCATCGATACCAATATCAACGTAATGGATGCCCGCGGGCGTATTATCGGCAGCGGCGATCGGGAACGTATTGGTGAATTGCACGAAGGCGCGCTGTTAGTGCTGTCGCAGGGCCGGGTTGTGGATATCGACGACGCCGTGGTGCGACACCTGCACGGGGTGCGTCAGGGGATTAATCTTCCCTTACGTCTTGAGGGCGAAATTGTCGGCGTGATCGGTCTTACCGGCGAACCAGAGCATCTGCGTAAATATGGCGAACTGGTGTGTATGACTGCCGAAATGATGCTGGAACAGTCGCGGTTAATGCACCTTTTGGCGCAGGATAGCCGTTTGCGTGAAGAGCTGGTGATGAACCTGATTCAGGCCGAAGAAAATACGCCGGCGCTGGTGGAATGGGCGCAGCGTTTGGGGATCGATTTGAACCAGCCGCGTGTGGCGGCGGTGGTGGAAGTCGACAGCGGCCAGCTTGGCGTCGATAGCGCAATGGCGGAACTTCAGCAGTTGCAGAATGCGCTTACCACGCCGGAGCGTAACAACCTGATAGCCATTGTTTCTCTCACCGAGATGGTGGTGCTCAAACCCGCCTTAAACTCGTTTGGTCGTTGGGATGCTGAAGATCATCGTAAGCGCGTAGAGCAGCTTATCTCGCGCATGAAAGAGAATGGTCAGCTACGTTTTCGCGTGGCGCTGGGCAATTACTTTACCGGGCCGGGCAGTATTGCACGTTCATACCGCACGGCGCGCACTACGATGATGGTCGGCAAACAGCGGATGCCAGAAAGCCGCAGCTATTTTTATCAGGATTTGATGCTGCCGGTTCTGTTAGATAGCCTGCGTGGCGGCTGGCAGGCCAATGAGCTGGCGCGCCCGCTGGTAAAACTCAAAGCGATGGATAACAACGGGTTATTACGTCGGACGCTGACGGCGTGGTTTCGCCATAATGTCCAGCCGCTGGCGACCTCTAAGGCGCTGTTTATTCATCGTAACACGCTGGAATATCGGCTAAATCGTATTTCGGAACTGACCGGGCTGGATTTGGGAAATTTTGACGATCGGCTGTTGCTGTATGTGGCGCTACAACTGGATGAACAGCGTTAAGCCCGGCGGCGCTACGCTTATCAGGCCTACCGGGATATATCTGTAGGCCGGATAAGGCGTAACACGTCGCCATCCGGCAACACACAGCTTACTTACGGGTAAGCTTGTCCAGATCGGCTTCGATTTCACTGATCTTATTCGCGACGACGCTTTCCAGATGGCGCAAGTCGTCGAGGATCTTACGTTTGAGATCGAGTTCTGAGCGGTCGCGCTGGCAGATTTGGTCCAGCTCGTCAATCACATAGCGTAGGTTAGGGCTAATCTCCTGTACTTCTTTATAACCCTGACCGATGCCATCGGCCACCACCGTTTTACGCTGGCGTGGATACTTAAACTTCACGCTTTTAGCAAAGAATTCACCTCTATCCTTTTGAAAATAGATTTTCAGGATATCGTTATTGGCTTCTTGCCGCAGGCTGTAACGATCGATTTCCTCAGGATTGGTAATGCCCAGACTTTTTAGATTGTCATACATAGCGGTATCCTTCATCACACTATAACTTTTGAATAATTAACGAAAAATTGGTTTTTCGCCACCAATGTATACAAAAAAAGCGCGGTTGATCGCAGAAGACGTCTCGGCAACGTCATGAGCAAAAGGGCGACGGTTATTGATAGCTTAAGTAATTCAACGCGATATTCCGTTTATAGAGAAAGCGTTTGAAGTCAGTGTGGGAAATTGACCGGAGGCAGTGGTCGATAACCTTGAGAGGCGGAGTCTATGTCCGGAACGTATAATGCTACTATTCGCCGGGTGGTGGTTTCCGCCTGGATAGGAAACTCCATTGAATATTATGATTTTCTATTATACGGCCTGGCAAGCGCGCTGGTATTTGGCCCGCTTTTTTTTCCTGGCGCCAGCCCATTGACTGCAACGTTATCTTCTTTTGCCAGTTTCGGCGTGGGATTTATCTCCCGGCCGCTGGGCGCGCTATTTTTTGGCAACAGGGGAGATACGCTTGGGCGTAAAAACACGTTATTAATTACGTTAGGGGGGATGGGCGCGGTCACGTTTCTCATCGGTTGCCTGCCTTCTTACGCCAGTATCGGCGCGCTGGCGCCTGCTTTACTGGTTATTCTGCGTTTTCTACAGGGATTTATGGTTGGAGGCGAATGGGGAGGCGCCATGTTGATGGTCGTGGAATATGCTGCTGGAAAGCACCGGGGGCGGTTAAGCGCGCTATCGCAAACAGGAGGACTCACGGGACAATTATTGGCGACAGGCGTATTTATAGTCGTGACCCAATTACCGAAGGAGGCGTTGTTATCGTGGGGATGGCGTATTCCTTTTCTGCTCAGTGCGCTTTTGGTGTTGCCTGGATTATATATGCGTCATCGTCTGGATGAGACGCCTGTCTTCCGTGCGTTTAAAAAGCAGCAGGCCATTAATCATAGGCAGCAAAGAGAAGAAAGGCCGGTGGTCAAAGTGGTACGAGAACAATGGCGTAGCATTTTGCTGATTATAATTCTGCGTTTTGCGGAAAGCGTTCCCTTTTTTCTTGCTACCGTCTTCGCGGTTTCCTGGGCGACGACGCAGCTTGGGATTGCCAGCCTGACTATTCTGTACATTGTAATGTTCACCTGTCTGCTGGCGTATCCCATGCACGTGCTATTTGGCATCATGTCGGATCGGCGTGGCTGCCGTCAGGTGTATATTTTCGGCGCGCTTTTTGTCGCGGCAATGGCTTTTCCCTTTTTCTGGCTGCTGGAAAGCCGTTCGCTCATACTGATGACAATGGGCTACGTTTTGCTTATTAACATTGGTCATAATTCACTGAATGCCGTGCAACCTTCTTTTTTCGCCGGACTGTTTCATCCGCCTGTACGCTACAGCGGTTCATCAATTGGCGCTCAGTTGGGGGCGGTTGTGGCAGGGGGATTCACGCCGTTTATCGCTAAAGCGTTAAGCGCAGTCTATGATAACAGTTGGACTTTGGTTGCCGGTTATGTCGTTTTGACTGCGCTGGCTTCGGCGTTTGCGGCAAAGATTGCGCCGGAAACCGTGTTACCGCATTCACCGTAATGCAAAGGGGGGCTGCCGCCCCCGCTTTTCACTCGCTTAATCAATAGTGCGCAATAATTCGTTAATGCCCACTTTACCACGCGTTTTGGCGTCGACTTTTTTCACGATCACCGCGCAGTACAGACTGTACTTGCCGTCTTTTGACGGCAGGTTGCCGGAAACGACCACGGAGCCCGCCGGTACGCGGCCATAGTGAACTTCACCGGTTTCGCGATCGTAGATTTTGGTGCTCTGGCCGAGGTATACCCCCATGGAAATGACGGAACCTTCTTCGACAATGACGCCTTCCACGACTTCAGAACGCGCGCCAATAAAGCAGTTGTCTTCAATGATGGTCGGGTTAGCCTGCAGCGGCTCCAGTACGCCGCCGATACCCACGCCGCCGGAAAGGTGAACATTTTTACCAATCTGCGCACAGGAACCCACCGTCGCCCAGGTGTCAACCATGGTGCCTTCGTCAACGTAGGCGCCGATGTTAACGTAAGACGGCATCAGCACGGTGTTGCGGGCGATAAATGCGCCCTGACGAACGGCCGCAGGCGGAACGACGCGGAAGCCTTCTTTCTGAAAACGCGCTTCGTCGTAATCAGCGAATTTCATCGGGACTTTATCGAAGTAGCGGCTTTCCGCACCGTCGATAACCTGGTTATCGTTAATACGGAAAGAGAGCAGAACCGCTTTCTTCAACCACTGGTGAGTGACCCACTGACCGTCGATTTTTTCTGCGACACGCAGCGCGCCGGAATCAAGTAGAGAAATGACCTGTTTTACCGCCTCTCGGGTCACGGTATCTACATTAGCCGGCGTAATATCGGCGCGGCGCTCAAAAGCGGTCTCAATAACGTTCTGTAACTGCTGCATTGTTAAACTCTTTCATATAAATAAACACACTACCCTTTATCGTTTGGATTGAGGGCCGCTGTCAACCGTTGTTGCACCTCAAGTTGCAGCACATTATTAAGTGCGCGCCGATCCGCTGTGGCGATTATGAATAAATCTTCTACTCGTTCACCAATGGTTGTAATTCGGGCGCCATGAAGCGAAATTCCCAGATCGGCAAAAATTTGTCCGACCCTGGCCAGCAGACCAGGTTGATCGAGCGCGATCAATTCCATGAATGATTTTCTGTCGGTATGGGTGGGCAGAAAATTGACTTCCGTTTCGACCGTAAAGTGCCGTAACTTTGCCGGTTGCCGACGCGGCTGCGGCGGCTGCCAGCTACGCTGCGTAATGGTCTGCTCAAGACCTGTGCGAATAACGTCATGGCGATCCGCCGCCAGCGGGCTGCCGTCTGGTTCCAGAACGATAAACGTATCCATTGCCATGCCGTCGCGAGTGGTAAAGATCTGCGCGTCATGGACGCTTAAATTACGCCTGTCCAGCTCGGCGCAGACGGCGGCAAACAGATAGGGTCTGTCCGGACTCCAGATAAAAATTTCGGTTCCACCGCGCGTGGCCTGCGGACTGAGCAACACTAACGGTTGGCGCAGATCGTGCTGCAATAAATGGCGTGCGTGCCAGGCGAGCTGATTTGGACTATGACGAACAAAATAGTTAGCGCGACAGCGGGTCCAGATTTTGTGCAGCGCGGCTTCATCAATATTGTCCATTCGCAGCAGCGCCAGCGCCTGAAGCTGATGGTGACGCACGCGCTCACGCATATCCGGCGTATTTTGCATTCCACGCCTGAGCTGTTTTTCAGTGGCGAAGTACAGCTCGCGCAGCAGGCTCTGTTTCCAGCTATTCCACAAGGTTTCGTTGGTCGCGCAGATGTCCGCGACGGTCAGGCAGACCAGAAAACGCAGCCGTGTTTCGGTTTGCACCTCTTCGGCGAACTGCTTGATGACTTCCGGATCCTGGATGTCGCGGCGCTGGGCGGTGACTGACATCAGCAGGTGTTGGCGCACCAGCCAGGCGACCAGTTGCGTTTCGCGTGAGTTCAAACCGTGCAGTTCGGCGAAGGTGAGTACATCCTGCGCGCCCAGTACCGAATGGTCGCCGCCGCGTCCTTTCGCAATATCGTGAAACAGCGCGGCGATCAGGATCAGTTCCGGATGGGGAAGCCGCGGCCAGAGATCGACGCATAGCGGATGGCGCTGGCGTGTCTCTTCTTTCGCAAAGCTCTCCAGTTTGAGCATTACGCGGATGGTGTGTTCATCCACCGTGTATGCGTGGAACAGGTCAAACTGCATTTGTCCGACGATGTGCGACCACTGCGGCATATAAGCCCACAGTACGCTGTGGCGATGCATGGGCAGCAGGCCGCGGCTGACCGCGCCGGGATGGCGCAGCATACTAAGAAACAGAGTGCGCGCCTCCGGGATGTAACACAGCGGTTGGCTCAGGTGGCGGCGGGCGTGGCGCAAATGGCGTAACGTCGTAGAGTAGATGCCGGTGATCGCGCTATTGCGCACCATCATATAAAACATCCGCAGGATCGCTTGCGGTTCGCGGATAAACAGCGTGTCGTCACGCAGATCAATGAGCGTGCCGCGCAGTTGAAACTCATCGTCAACAGGACGTGGTTTTTCATCCGCAGGTAGCGCCAGAATCGCCTCGTCAAATAGCTGAAGCAGCATCTGATTAAGTTCGCTCACCCGACGCGTAACCCGGAAGTAGTCTTTCATCATCCGCTCAACCGGATCGTTGCCCTCGCCGCTGTAGTTAAGGCGTTGAGCGACGCTTAACTGGCGGTCGAACAGCAGGCGGTTATCGTAGCGGCTGACCACCAGATGTAGCGCAAAGCGAATGCGCCACAGGATATGCAGGCACTCGTTGAGCTCCGCGCGCTCAGCGGGGGTTAAAAAGCCGAATCCCACCATCTCATCGAGCGAGGTAGCGCCGAAGTGACGTCGGGCGACCCACTGCAATGTATGGATATCGCGCAGGCCGCCGGGGCTGCTTTTAATATCCGGCTCCAGATTATAGCTGGTACCGTGATAGCGCTGGTGGCGCTGGTTCTGCTCTTCTACTTTGGCGGCGTAAAATTTGTCGGACGGCCAAAAACCTTCGCTGAAAATATGTTTTTGTAGTGCCAGAAACAGAGCGACATCACCGATCAGCAGGCGCGTTTCGATGAGGTTTGTTGCAACGGTTAAATCAGACAGACCTTCCAGCAGACACTCTTCCAGCGTACGTACGCTATGCCCGACATCCAGCTTGACGTCCCATAATAAAGTCAGCAGCTCGCCGACCTTTTGCGCCTGTTCATCAGGCAGCTTTTTGCGGCTTAAAATGAGCAGATCAATATCGGAAAGCGGATGCAGTTCGCCGCGTCCATAGCCGCCGACGGCGACCAGCGCCAGATCGGCAATCTGACCGAAACCGGCCTCAATCCACAGGCGTTGCAATAACTGGTCGATAAATTCGGTTCGGGCTTCAATAAGCTGTTCAGCACAAATGCCGCTGTCAAATGCCTCTCCCAGCCAGTGTTGAAAGATGTCGATGCGGGCTTTGATACCGGCGACGGTCAGTTCAGCGCGCGGCCAGACGCCAGGGTTTTGCGGCTGGTCAGGGAGGGTGGGGAGTGCGGTATTCGCGTGCTGTTCAGGAAGAGTATTCATATGCGCCACCCATTAAAAAGCCGGATAATGGCGTGAACGCCTTATCCGGCCTACGTATTTACTCTTCATCCTTCAAGTTGCTTCTACGTTGGCTGCGCTCGTTCACTCCAGTCACGTACTTATGTACGCTCCTGAAGATTCACTCTCTTGCCGCCTTGAGGCAACTCGAATGATTTTGAGTAAAGGTGTAATTTGTAGGCCTGATAAGATGCGAAGGCATCGCCATCAGGCAAAACATTATTCGTCGTGTGTGATGATCGCCGGGATGGTGTCATCTTTACGCAGCGTCAGAATTTCACAGCCGTTTTCCGTTACCACAATAGTATGCTCGTACTGAGCAGACAAGCTGCGGTCTTTGGTTTTTACCGTCCAGCCGTCTTTCATGGTGCGGATACGGTAATCCCCGGCGTTCAGCATCGGTTCAATGGTAAAGGTCATGCCAGGCTGCAACACGACGCCGCCATCGTCTGCATCATAATGCAGCACCTGCGGTTCTTCATGGAAGCCGCGACCAATACCGTGTCCGCAGTATTCACGTACCACGGAGAAACCTTCGCCTTCGGCATATTTCTGGATGGCGGCGCCAATGGTGCGCAGGCGGATGCCCGGTTTCACCATTTTGATGCCCAGATACAGGCTCTCTTGCGTGACGCGGCACAGACGCTCGCCCAGAATGGTCGGTTTGCCGACGATAAACATCTTCGAGGTATCGCCGTGGAATTCATCTTTAATCACGGTCACGTCGATGTTGACGATATCACCATCTTTCAGATGTTTAGCGTCATCCGGAATGCCGTGGCACACCACTTCATTAATAGAGATACAGACGGATTTCGGATAGCCGTGGTAGCCGAGGCAGGCGGAGATCGCGTGTTGTTCGTTAACGATGTAATCGTTACAGATACGGTCCAGTTCGCCGGTGGTGACGCCCGGTTTGATATACGGTTCGATCATTTCCAGCACTTCGGCTGCCAGACGGCCCGCGACGCGCATTTTTTCGATGTCTTCAGATGTCTTGATAGAGATAGCCATGAATTCTGTCCATCAGTGCCGATGATTTCGGCAATAATTGTGTAAGTGCTGACAATGGTATCAGTCAGGGGTGTGCCCTGCCAAATTGAGAATCATTCTGAACTTCGCCTTTCGTGCCACAGGTGCGTTGGCGACATTTTTTCACCCCAGTCACTGACTGGCCGTAAGCTCTCGGGGATGCAAAAATTTGCCGCCTGCCTGTAACACGAAATTCATCGTTCAATTCAGCACTGAGTGCCAACAATTATTGGTGTCGGTGGCGTATTTGTGGTATAAAGCGCGCCGGACTTCCGATCCATTCGAAGACTACACACGATGGACGGGAGCGACAAATCTCACTTTGTGTAACAACACACACGTATCGGCACATATTCCGGGGTGCCCTTTGGGGTCGGTAATATGGGATACGTGGAGGCATAACCCCAACTTAATCTATAGAGGTTTTAAATCATGGCAACTGTTTCCATGCGCGACATGCTCAAGGCTGGTGTTCACTTTGGTCACCAGACCCGTTACTGGAACCCGAAAATGAAGCCTTTCATCTTCGGCGCGCGTAACAAAGTTCACATCATCAACCTTGAGAAAACTGTACCGATGTTCAACGAAGCTCTGGCTGAACTGAACAAGATCTCTGCTCGTAAAGGTAAAATCCTTTTCGTTGGTACTAAACGCGCTGCAAGCGAAGCGGTGAAAGAAGCTGCTAACAGCTGCGACCAGTTCTTCGTGAACCATCGCTGGCTGGGCGGTATGCTGACTAACTGGAAAACAGTTCGTCAGTCCATCAAACGTCTGAAAGACCTGGAAACTCAGTCTCAGGACGGTACTTTCGAAAAGCTGACCAAGAAAGAAGCGCTGATGCGTACTCGTGAGCTTGAGAAACTGGAAAACAGCCTGGGCGGTATCAAAGACATGGGCGGTCTGCCGGACGCTCTGTTCGTTATCGATGCTGACCACGAGCACATTGCTATCAAAGAAGCGAACAACCTGGGTATCCCGGTATTTGCTATCGTTGATACCAACTCTGATCCGGACGGCGTTGACTTCGTTATCCCGGGTAACGATGACGCAATCCGTGCTGTTAGCCTGTACCTGGGCGCTGTCGCTGCAACCGTTCGTGAAGGCCGTTCTCAGGATCTGGCTTCCCAGGCGGAAGAAAGCTTCGTAGAAGCCGAGTAATAAGGCTTGATAACTCCCTAAAATAGTTCGAGTTGCAGGAAGGCGGCAAGCTCGAGAATTCCCGGGAGCTTACATCAGTAAGTGACCGGGATGAGCGAGTGAAGGCAACGCGCCTGCGGCTCGAAATATGAAGGGGAGAGCCCTTATAGACCAGGTAGTATCACGTTTGGTTAGGGGGCCTGTATATGGCCCCCTTTTTCACTTTTATATCTGTGCGGTTTGATGCCGGGCAGATCAAATCTTTCGAGGATTTTAGAATGGCTGAAATTACCGCATCCCTGGTAAAAGAGCTGCGTGAGCGTACCGGCGCAGGCATGATGGATTGCAAAAAAGCGCTGACTGAAGCGAATGGCGACATTGAGCTGGCAATCGAAAACATGCGTAAGTCCGGCGCTATCAAAGCGGCGAAAAAAGCAGGCAACGTGGCTGCTGACGGCGTAATCAAAACCAAAATCGACGGCAACGTCGCTTTCATTCTGGAAGTTAACTGCCAGACTGACTTCGTGGCTAAAGATGCTGGCTTCCAGGCATTTGCTGACAAAGTGCTGGACGCCGCTGTTGCTGGCAAAATCACTGACGTAGAAGTTCTGAAAGCACAGTTCGAAGAAGAGCGCGTTGCTCTGGTAGCGAAAATTGGCGAGAACATCAACATTCGTCGCGTCGCTTCCCTGGAAGGCGACGTTCTGGGTTCTTACCAGCACGGTGCGCGCATCGGCGTTCTGGTTGCCGCTAAAGGCGCTGACGAAGAGCTGGTTAAACAGCTGGCGATGCACGTTGCGGCAAGCAAGCCGGAATTCGTTAAGCCGGAAGACGTGTCTGCTGACGTGGTAGAGAAAGAGTACCAGGTACAGCTGGACATCGCGATGCAGTCCGGTAAGCCGAAAGAAATCGCAGAGAAAATGGTTGAAGGCCGCATGAAGAAATTCACCGGCGAAGTTTCTCTGACTGGTCAGCCTTTCGTCATGGAACCGAGCAAATCTGTTGGCCAACTGCTGAAAGAGCACAACGCTGACGTGACTGGCTTCATCCGCTTTGAAGTGGGCGAAGGCATTGAGAAAGTCGAGACTGACTTTGCAGCAGAAGTTGCTGCGATGTCTAAGCAGTCCTGATTTTCCTGAGGAGCCGCCTGAGGGCGGCTTCTTTTTGCGCCTCTCTTGTAAAATCAGCCGACGCCTGGCGTCTGCGCTGAAATGCGACGTACAATGTCGCCGGAATTAACTCATATCAATCGTTGACAGTCTCAGGAAAGAAACATGGCTACCAATGCAAAACCCGTCTATAAACGCATTCTGCTTAAATTAAGCGGCGAAGCTCTGCAGGGTACGGAAGGCTTCGGTATTGATGCAAGCATACTGGATCGTATGGCTCAGGAGATCAAAGAACTGGTTGAACTGGGTATTCAGGTTGGTGTGGTGATTGGTGGTGGTAACCTGTTCCGTGGCGCGGGTCTGGCAAAAGCGGGGATGAACCGCGTTGTGGGCGACCACATGGGCATGTTGGCCACCGTCATGAACGGCCTGGCAATGCGTGATGCGCTTCACCGCGCCTATGTGAACGCCCGCCTGATGTCGGCAATTCCTTTAAACGGCGTGTGCGACAACTACAGTTGGGCCGAGGCTATTAGCCTGCTGCGTAATAACCGTGTTGTGATTCTGTCTGCAGGTACGGGTAACCCGTTCTTCACTACCGACTCTGCGGCCTGTCTGCGCGGGATCGAAATTGAAGCGGATGTCGTACTGAAAGCGACCAAAGTGGATGGCGTATTCACTGCCGATCCGGCAAAAGATCCTTCCGCGACCATGTACGATCAGCTGACCTACAGCGAAGTGCTGGATAAAGAGCTGAAAGTGATGGATCTGGCGGCGTTCACGCTGGCTCGTGACCACAAACTGCCGATTCGTGTTTTCAACATGAACAAACCAGGCGCGCTGCGTCGTGTGGTGATGGGCGAAAAAGAAGGGACGTTAATCACGGAATAATTCCCGTGAGCGCCAAATACGGGTAAGATTCTGTTCTATTGACGGGTCTTATTACCTGGCAGAAATTAAACGAGACTATACTTAGCACATCTTTGTATTGTGTGACCGTCTGGTCTGACTGAGACTAGTTTTCAAGGATTCGTAACGTGATTAGCGATATCAGAAAAGATGCTGAAGTACGCATGGAAAAATGCGTTGAAGCGTTCAAAACCCAAATCAGCAAAGTGCGCACGGGTCGTGCTTCTCCCAGCCTGCTGGATGGTATTGTCGTAGAATACTATG
The DNA here is from genome assembly GCF_046552175.1 of Salmonella sp. SAL00672. Lineage (NCBI taxonomy): Bacteria > Pseudomonadati > Pseudomonadota > Gammaproteobacteria > Enterobacterales > Enterobacteriaceae > Salmonella > Salmonella sp. SAL00672. The sequence continues at coordinate 198,078 of NZ_JBGDUQ010000006.1, forward strand.
GCACTCCGACCCCGCTGCGCCAGTTGGCAAGCGTAACGGTAGAAGACTCCCGTACCTTAAAAATTAACGTGTTTGACCGTTCTATGGGGCCAGCCGTTGAAAAAGCGATCATGGCGTCAGACCTCGGTTTGAATCCAAGCTCTGCGGGCACCGATATTCGCGTTCCGCTGCCGCCGCTGACCGAAGAACGTCGTAAAGATCTGACGAAAATTGTCCGTGGCGAAGCGGAGCAGGCGCGTGTCGCCGTTCGTAACGTCCGCCGTGATGCGAACGATAAAGTAAAAGCTCTGCTGAAAGATAAAGCGATCAGTGAAGATGACGATCGTCGCTCTCAGGAAGAAGTACAGAAAATGACCGACGCGGCAATTAAGAAAGTGGATGCGGCGTTGGCAGATAAAGAAGCAGAACTGATGCAGTTCTGATTGATCTGTACGCAGATATAAACTCATTCCACCGCTAAACCTGGCGGATGAGTGGTGTACAAAGCGCCGCGCAGAAGACATTATCAGGTCTCCTGTGCGGCGTTTTGCTTTTTATTCCGTTTCAACACTTCTGGACGTTTCATGAAGCAATTAACCATTCTGGGCTCGACCGGCTCTATTGGTTGCAGCACACTGGACGTGGTGCGCCATAATCCTGATAGCTTCCGCGTTATCGCGCTGGTGGCGGGTAAAAATGTCGCCCGCATGGCGGAGCAGTGCCTGGAGTTCTCGCCGCGTTATGCCGTGATGGACGATACGTCGAGCGCAGAACAGCTCAAAATAATGCTTCAGCAGCATGGCAGCCGCACCGAGGTTCTGAGCGGTCAGCAGGCTGCCTGTGAGATGGCGGTGCTTGATGAGGTCGGGCATGTGATGGCGGCCATTGTGGGCGCGGCTGGTTTACTGCCGACCCTGGCGGCGATTCGCGCAGGGAAGACGATTCTGCTGGCGAATAAAGAATCGCTGGTGACCTGCGGGCGGCTGTTTATGGACGAAGTAAAACGCAGCAACGCCCGGCTTTTACCCGTCGATAGCGAACATAACGCGATTTTTCAGAGTTTGCCGCAATCTATTCAGCATAATCTGGGATACGCTGACCTTGAGCAAAATGGCGTAACGTCGATTTTGCTTACCGGGTCTGGTGGCCCGTTTCGTGAAACGCCAATGTGCGATCTGGCAGCGATGACGCCGGATCAGGCATGTCGTCATCCGAACTGGTCGATGGGGCGAAAAATCTCCGTCGACTCCGCCACCATGATGAATAAAGGTCTGGAATACATTGAAGCGCGTTGGTTATTTAATGCCAGCGCACGTCAGATGGAAGTGTTGATCCATCCGCAATCGGTCATTCATTCGATGGTGCGTTATCAGGACGGCAGCGTCCTGGCGCAGCTTGGAGAACCTGACATGCGTACGCCTATTGCGCATACGATGGCATGGCCGAATCGCGTCACGTCCGGCGCGCAGCCGCTTGATTTTTGCAAACTCAGCGCGCTGACGTTTAGCGCGCCAGATTATCAGCGTTATCCGTGCCTGAAGCTGGCGATGGAGGCGTTTGAGCAAGGTCAGGCGGCAACGACGGCGCTCAATGCGGCAAACGAAATCACCGTTGCCGCGTTTCTGGCGCAACAGATTCGTTTTACCGATATCGCCGGGCTCAATTTAGCGGTGCTGGAGAGGATGGATTTACAGGAACCGGCAAGCGTTGAGGACGTATTGCAGGTTGACGCCATCGCGCGTGAAGTAGCCAGAAAACAAGTGATACGGCTCTCACGCTGACGATTATCCCGCGACAGAAGATCGTGCTATTTGTTAGCGTTGGGCTTCGGTGATATAGTCTGCGCCACCTGATCGCAGGTTTTTGGCTTTTTTCGGTCAGGTTAGCCGTGGTTTTACACGGCTTTTTTGTGGATACACAAAATCATTCAGGACGCATCGGGACGGCAGGCGAATACGTTCCCGGCGTGCGCAGACAGCGCACGACAGGGGCGATAATGCGCAGCCATCCGCGAAGCGGACCGAAGAGAATGTGTATAAAGGCTTCAGTATTCCTGAGTACCGCTAAATCCTTTCAGGGACAAAAAACGCGTTATGTTGTCTGCAACTCAACCAGTAAGCGAAAATTTGCCAGCGCATGGCTGCCGTCATGTTGCAATAATTATGGATGGCAATGGTCGCTGGGCGAAAAAGCAAGGGAAGATCCGGGCCTTTGGGCATAAAGCCGGAGCGAAGTCCGTCCGGCGAGCGGTCTCTTTTGCTGCCAATAACGGTATTGATGCGTTAACGCTGTATGCCTTTAGTAGTGAAAACTGGAACCGACCGGCGCAGGAAGTGAGCGCGTTAATGGAGCTGTTTGTGTGGGCGCTGGATAGCGAAGTCAAAAGCCTGCACCGCCATAACGTTCGCCTGCGTATTATCGGCGATATCAGCCGATTCAACTCACGTTTACAAGAACGTATTCGCAAATCAGAAGCGCTTACCGCCCATAATACGGGTCTAACGCTGAATATCGCTGCGAATTACGGCGGACGTTGGGATATTGTCCAGGGAGTCCGACAACTGGCGGAACAGGTGCAGGCTGGAGTGCTGCGCCCCGATCAGATTGATGAAGAGAGACTAGGCCAGCAAATCTGTATGCATGAGCTGGCGCCTGTGGATTTAGTAATTAGGACTGGGGGAGAGCATCGCATTAGTAACTTTTTGCTTTGGCAAATTGCCTATGCCGAACTTTACTTTACGGATGTTCTTTGGCCCGATTTCGATGAACAAGACTTTGAAGGTGCGCTGCATGCCTTTGCTAATCGAGAGCGTCGTTTCGGCGGTACCGAGCCTGGTGATGACAAAGCCTGATGGGGGTTGCTTTTGCTGAAGTATCGCCTGATTTCTGCTTTTGTGTTAATACCCGCGGTCATCGCTGCGCTTTTTTTATTGCCGCCGGTGGGGTTCGCCATTATTACGCTGGTTGTCTGTATGCTGGCCGCGTGGGAATGGGGACAGTTAAGCGGTTTCGCCGCGCGTTCACAGCGGGTTTGGCTGGCGGTGCTGTGTGGTCTGTTATTGGCGCTGATGCTATTTTTGTTGCCTGAGTATCATCACAACATTCGTCAACCGCTGGTTGAGATGTCGCTTTGGGCATCGTTAGGATGGTGGGTTGTCGCGCTACTGCTGGTGCTATTTTATCCCGGTTCGGCGGCAATCTGGCGCAACTCAAAAACATTGCGTCTCATTTTCGGTTTGTTAACTATTGTGCCATTTTTCTGGGGCATGCTGGCGCTGCGCGCCTGGCACTATGACGAGAATCATTACAGTGGCGCAATATGGCTACTCTATGTCATGATCCTGGTCTGGGGAGCGGACTCTGGCGCGTATATGTTTGGTAAATTATTTGGCAAACATAAGCTGGCGCCGAAGGTTTCCCCGGGTAAAACCTGGCAAGGGTTTATCGGCGGGCTTGCTACGGCTGCCGTGATCTCATGGGGTTACGGTATGTGGGCGAATCTGAATGTTGCGCCTGTTATCTTGCTGATTTGCTCTGTAGTGGCGGCTCTGGCTTCTGTACTGGGCGACCTCACCGAGAGTATGTTTAAGCGCGAAGCAGGAATTAAGGATAGCGGCCACTTGATTCCAGGCCATGGCGGCATTCTGGACCGAATTGACAGCCTGACGGCTGCCGTACCGGTCTTTGCTTGCCTGTTGTTACTGGTGTTCAGGACGCTCTAACGGAAGGTTTTATGCTGAGTATTCTCTGGAATCTGGCTGCATTCATCATCGCACTGGGCGTGCTGATCACTGTGCATGAATTTGGTCATTTCTGGGTTGCCCGGCGCTGCGGTGTGCGAGTTGAGCGCTTTTCCATCGGTTTTGGCAAAGCGCTCTGGCGTCGTACCGATCGGTACGGCACCGAGTATGTCATCGCCCTGATCCCGCTGGGCGGCTACGTCAAAATGCTGGATGAGCGCGCCGAACCGGTAGCGCCGGAATTGCGTCGTCACGCCTTCAATAACAAAACGGTGGGCCAGCGCGCCGCAATTATTGCCGCAGGTCCGGTTGCGAACTTCATTTTTGCTATCTTTGCTTACTGGCTGGTCTTTATCATCGGCGTCCCTGGCGTTCGTCCGGTCATTGGCGAAATAACGCCCAACTCGATTGCTGCGCAGGCGCAAATTGCGCCTGGTACGGAACTTAAAGCCGTTGATGGTATCGAAACCCCTGATTGGGATGCCGTGCGTTTACAACTGGTGTCCAAAATTGGCGATCAGCAGACGACGGTGAGCGTCGCGCCGTTTGGTAGCGACCAGCGGCAGGATAAAACGCTTGATTTACGTCACTGGGCATTTGAGCCTGATAAGCAAGATCCTGTATCTTCTTTAGGGATTCGGCCCCGCGGGCCACAGATTGAACCGGTACTGTCAGAAGTGCAGGCGAATTCCGCAGCCAGTAAAGCGGGTTTGCAAGCGGGCGACAGGATCGTTAAAGTCGATGGTCAGCCGTTAACGCAGTGGATGAAATTCGTGACGTTTGTACGCGATAATCCCGGTAAGCCGTTAGCGTTAGAGATTGAAAGGCAGGGGAGCGCCTTGTCGTTGACGTTAACGCCGGATACGAAATCGGTTAACGGAAAGGCGGAAGGGTTTGCAGGCGTGGTGCCTAAAATTATTCCTCTGCCGGAAGAGTACAAGACTATACGCCAGTATGGGCCTTTTAGCGCCATCCTCGAAGCCACGGATAAGACGTGGCAGTTGATGAAGCTGACGGTCAGTATGCTGGGTAAATTGATAACCGGTGATGTGAAACTGAACAACCTCAGTGGGCCGATTTCTATCGCTCAGGGGGCTGGGATGTCAGCGGAGTTCGGGGTGATTTATTACCTGATGTTCCTTGCGCTAATCAGCGTGAACTTAGGGATAATTAACCTGTTTCCGCTGCCCGTTCTTGACGGGGGTCATCTGCTGTTCCTGGCGATTGAAAAGCTTAAGGGCGGGCCGGTATCCGAGCGGGTTCAAGACTTTAGTTATCGCATTGGCTCGATTTTGCTGGTGTTGTTAATGGGGCTTGCACTTTTCAATGATTTCTCTCGGTTGTAAGAGAGTTAGTTAGGAAGAACGCATAATAACGATGGCGATGAAAAAGTTGCTCATAGCGTCGCTGCTGTTCAGCAGCGCCACCGTATACGGTGCTGAAGGGTTCGTAGTGAAGGACATTCATTTCGAAGGCCTGCAGCGAGTCGCCGTTGGTGCGGCTCTCCTCAGTATGCCGGTGCGCACAGGCGACACGGTTAATGATGAAGATATCAGTAACACCATTCGCGCTCTGTTCGCCACCGGCAACTTTGAGGACGTCCGCGTCCTGCGCGATGGTAATACCCTTCTGGTTCAGGTAAAAGAACGTCCGACCATTGCCAGCATCACTTTCTCCGGGAACAAGTCGGTGAAAGATGACATGCTCAAGCAAAACCTCGAAGCGTCTGGCGTACGTGTTGGCGAGTCTCTGGATCGCACCACTCTGTCTGATATCGAAAAAGGTCTGGAAGACTTTTACTATAGCGTAGGTAAATACAGCGCCAGCGTTAAGGCGGTCGTCACGCCGCTGCCGCGCAACCGTGTTGATCTTAAACTGGTGTTCCAGGAGGGCGTATCGGCGAAGATCCAACAGATCAACATCGTCGGTAACCATGCCTTTAGCACCGAAGAACTCATTTCTCATTTCCAGTTGCGTGACGAAGTGCCGTGGTGGAACGTCGTCGGCGATCGTAAATACCAGAAACAGAAGCTGGCGGGCGACCTTGAAACCTTGCGCAGCTACTATCTGGATCGCGGCTACGCGCGTTTCAATATTGACTCCACGCAAGTGAGTCTGACGCCGGATAAGAAAGGGATCTACATCACCGTCAATATCACCGAAGGCGATCAGTACAAGCTTTCCGGGGTTCAGGTGAGCGGTAACCTGGCCGGACATTCCGCTGAAATTGAGAAACTGACGAAAATTGAACCGGGCGAGCTCTATAACGGCACCAAAGTGACCAAAATGGAAGATGACATCAAAAAGCTTCTGGGTCGCTATGGTTACGCCTATCCGCGCGTGCAGTCACAGCCTGAAATTAACGATGCTGACAAAACCGTAAAACTGCGCGTGAACGTCGATGCGGGCAACCGTTTCTACGTGCGTAAGATCCGCTTTGAAGGCAACGATACCTCAAAAGATTCCGTTCTGCGCCGTGAAATGCGCCAGATGGAAGGGGCGTGGCTGGGCAGCGACCTGGTTGACCAGGGGAAAGAGCGTCTGAACCGTCTCGGCTTCTTTGAAACCGTCGACACCGACACGCAGCGCGTTCCGGGGAGCCCGGATCAGGTTGATGTGGTGTACAAGGTGAAAGAGCGTAACACCGGTAGCTTCAACTTCGGTATCGGTTACGGTACAGAAAGCGGCGTGAGCTTCCAGGCCGGCGTTCAGCAGGACAACTGGTTAGGTACCGGTTATTCCGTGGGGATTAACGGCACCAAAAACGACTACCAGACCTACAGCGAACTGTCCGTTACTAACCCATACTTTACCGTTGACGGCGTGAGCCTCGGTGGTCGTATCTTCTATAACGACTTCCAGGCGGACGACGCGGATCTATCCGACTATACCAACAAGAGTTACGGTACGGATGTGACGCTTGGCTTCCCCATCAACGAGTACAACACGTTGCGTGCTGGTCTGGGTTATGTCCATAACAAACTGTCCAACATGCAGCCGCAGATCGCGATGGATCGTTATCTTGAGTCGATGGGACAATCTGCTGATACCAGCAGTTTTGCCGCTGATGACTTCACCTTTAACTACGGCTGGACCTATAACAAGCTTGACCGTGGTTATTTCCCGACGGACGGTTCGCGCGTCAATCTGACGGGGAAAGTGACGATTCCAGGTTCCGACAACGAATACTACAAAGTGTCGCTGGATACCGCGACCTATGTGCCTATCGATAACGATCACAAGTGGGTGGTTCTGGGGCGTACTCGCTGGGGTTACGGCGATGGTTTAGGCGGCAAGGAAATGCCGTTCTATGAGAACTTCTATGCCGGTGGTTCCAGTACCGTGCGTGGTTTCCAGTCGAATACTATCGGCCCGAAAGCGGTTTATGGCTATGGTGCTCACACCGATCCTAATGATAACAATGATGATTACGAAGCCTGTACTCAGTCTTCAGGCTGTAAATCAGATGATGCGGTAGGTGGTAATGCCATGGCTGTCGCCAGCCTGGAATTTATTACCCCGACGCCGTTCATCAGCGAAAAGTATGCCAACTCGGTTCGTACCTCCTTCTTCTGGGATATGGGTACCGTTTGGGATACGAACTGGGATCCGTCATCTGCGCCGTCAGATGTACCGGATTACAGCGATCCAGGCAACATCCGTATGTCCGCGGGTATCGCATTACAATGGATGTCCCCATTGGGGCCGTTGGTCTTCTCCTACGCCCAGCCGTTTAAAAAGTACGATGGAGACAAAGCCGAGCAGTTCCAGTTTAACATTGGTAAAACCTGGTAATTGTTCACTGCAAAGGAATGCATTGGTAGTGTAGCGATGACTTTTGGCGATGCCCCCGGGGATCGCCAGGCCACGCAAAGAGCTGTACCTTCGGGTGCAAATGGGATGGTAAGGAGTTTATTGTGAAAAAGTGGTTATTAGCTGCAGGTCTTGGTTTGGCGATGGTAACGTCCGCACAGGCTGCTGACAAAATTGCAATCGTCAACATGGGTAATCTGTTCCAACAGGTTGCGCAGAAGACGGGTGTATCCAATACACTGGAAAACGAATTTAAAGGCCGTGCGGCTGAACTGCAAAAAATGGAAACCGATCTGCAATCTAAAATGCAGCGTCTGCAATCCATGAAAGCAGGTAGCGATCGTACTAAGCTGGAAAAAGACGTGATGTCTCAGCGCCAGACTTTCGCGCAAAAAGCGCAGGCTTTTGAGAAAGATCGCGCTCGTCGTTCCAACGAAGAACGCAACAAACTGGTGACTCGTATCCAGACTGCGGTGAAAAAAGTGGCTAACGACCAGAGTATCGATCTGGTGGTAGACGCAAACACCGTTGCTTACAACAGCAGCGATGTGAAAGACATCACCGCTGACGTACTGAAACAGGTTAAATAAGTAATGCCTTCAATTCGACTGGCTGACTTAGCAGAACAGTTGGATGCAGAATTACACGGTGATGGCGATATCGTCATCACCGGCGTTGCGTCCATGCAATCTGCAACAACAGGCCACATTACGTTTATGGTGAATCCTAAGTACCGTGAACACTTAGGTTTATGCCAGGCTTCTGCGGTTGTCATGACGCAGGACGATCTTCCTTTTGCTAAGAGTGCGGCGCTGGTAGTTAAAAATCCCTACCTGACCTACGCGCGCATGGCGCAAATTTTAGATACTACGCCGCAGCCCGCGCAGAATATCGCGGCAAGCGCCGTGATTGATGCGACGGCAACGCTGGGTAGCAATGTTTCAGTCGGCGCGAATGCGGTGATTGAATCTGGCGTACAACTGGGCGATAACGTGGTTATCGGCGCAGGCTGTTTCGTCGGAAAAAATAGCAAAATCGGGGCGGGTTCACGCTTGTGGGCGAACGTAACGATTTACCACGACATTCAGATCGGTGAGAATTGCCTGATCCAGTCCAGTACGGTGATCGGCGCGGACGGTTTTGGCTACGCTAACGATCGTGGCAACTGGGTGAAGATCCCACAACTGGGCCGGGTCATTATTGGCGATCGTGTCGAGATCGGCGCTTGTACCACCATTGACCGTGGCGCGTTGGATGATACTGTTATTGGCAATGGCGTGATTATTGATAATCAGTGCCAGATTGCACATAACGTCGTGATTGGCGACAATACGGCAGTTGCCGGTGGCGTCATTATGGCGGGTAGCCTGAAGATTGGCCGTTACTGCATGATTGGCGGCGCCAGCGTGATCAATGGGCATATGGAAATATGCGACAAAGTCACGGTAACTGGCATGGGTATGGTGATGCGTCCCATCACGGAACCGGGCGTCTACTCCTCAGGCATTCCGCTGCAACCCAACAAAGTATGGCGTAAAACTGCTGCACTGGTGATGAACATTGATGATATGAGCAAGCGTCTCAAAGCGATTGAGCGCAAGGTTAATCAACAAGACTAACGTTCCGCCTTGTAGTTGCCATTCTTTTCCGGCCTGTCACATTCATACGATTGCGGCAGGCCGTGTTATTATTGCCTTTTTGTATATTTGGACAGGAAGAGTATTTTGACTACTAACACTCATACTCTGCAGATTGAAGAGATTTTAGAGCTTCTGCCGCACCGTTTTCCGTTTTTACTGGTCGATCGCGTGCTGGACTTTGAAGAAGGTCGTTTTCTGCGTGCGGTGAAAAATGTCTCCGTCAACGAGCCGTTTTTCCAGGGACACTTCCCGGGCAAACCGATTTTGCCAGGCGTGCTGATTCTGGAAGCGATGGCGCAGGCAACCGGTATTCTGGCGTTTAAAAGCGTTGGTAAACTGGAACCTGGCGAACTGTATTATTTCGCGGGTATTGATGAAGCGCGCTTTAAGCGTCCGGTGGTGCCAGGCGATCAGATGATCATGGAAGTCACTTTCGAGAAAACGCGCCGTGGCCTGACCCGCTTTAAAGGGGTTGCGCTGGTCGACGGTAAAGTCGTGTGCGAAGCAACCATGATGTGTGCTCGTAGCCGGGAGGCCTGATTCGTGATTGATAAATCCGCCTTTATTCATCCTACCGCCATTGTGGAAGACGGCGCTGTAATTGGCGCTAATGCCCACATTGGTCCCTTTTGTATTGTTGGGCCGCAGGTCGAAATTGGTGAGGGAACCGTACTGAAGTCTCATGTGGTCGTGAATGGTCAAACCAAAATCGGCCGCGACAACGAGATTTATCAGTTTGCCTCCATCGGTGAAGTGAACCAGGATCTGAAATATGCGGGTGAGCCGACCCGTGTGGAAATTGGCGATCGTAACCGCATCCGCGAAAGCGTCACCATTCATCGTGGTACAGTGCAGGGCGGTGGGTTGACGAAGGTGGGTAGCGATAACCTGCTGATGATCAATGCGCATGTCGCACATGATTGTACGGTAGGTAATCGCTGCATCCTCGCCAACAACGCCACGCTGGCGGGGCACGTATCAGTCGATGATTTTGCGATTATCGGCGGTATGACGGCAGTTCATCAATTCTGCATTATCGGTGCGCATGTGATGGTCGGCGGCTGCTCCGGCGTGGCGCAGGATGTCCCTCCGTATGTGATTGCGCAGGGTAACCATGCGACGCCGTTCGGGGTAAATATCGAAGGGCTGAAGCGTCGCGGCTTTAGCCGTGAAGGGCTGGTGGCGATTCGTAATGCCTACAAACTGTTGTACCGCAGTGGTAAAACGCTCGACGAAGCGAAGCTGGAAATCGCTGAACTTGCTGAAAAGCATCCGGAAGTGAAGGCGTTTACCGAGTTCTTTGAGCGTTCAACGCGCGGTCCGATTCGTTAATGGCGGCACAGCGTCCTTTAACGATTGCCCTGGTCGCCGGTGAAACGTCCGGCGATATTCTTGGCGCAGGCTTAATTCGTGCGCTGAAAGCGCGCGTACCCAACGCCCGTTTTGTGGGCGTTGCGGGGCCGCGTATGCAGGCCGAAGGGTGTGAAGCCTGGTACGAGATGGAAGAGCTGGCGGTCATGGGCATTGTTGAAGTGCTCGGACGTTTACGCCGTTTGTTGCATATCCGCGCCGATCTGACCCGCCGTTTTACCGAACTCAAGCCCGATGTCTTTGTCGGGATTGACGCCCCTGATTTCAATATTACCCTCGAAGGTAATCTGAAAAAACAAGGGATTAAGACCATTCATTATGTCAGCCCGTCCGTTTGGGCCTGGCGACAGAAACGCGTTTTCAAAATAGGCAGATCCACCCATATGGTGCTGGCTTTTCTGCCTTTCGAAAAAGCGTTTTACGATAAATTTAACGTCCCGTGCCGCTTTATCGGTCACACCATGGCGGATGCCATGCCGCTGGACCCGGATAAAAATGCGGCGCGCGACGTGCTGGGTATCCCGCATGACGCCCATTGTCTGGCGCTACTGCCAGGCAGCCGTGGCGCGGAAGTGGAAATGCTCAGCGCCGACTTCCTGAAAACCGCGCAATTGCTGCGACAGCGCTATCCCGATCTGGAAGTGGTCGTGCCGCTGGTAAACGCGAAACGCCGCGAGCAGTTTGAAAAAATTAAAGCGGAGGTTGCGCCGGATCTCGCCGTTCATTTGCTGGACGGCATGGCGCGCGAGGCGATGATCGCCAGCGACGCGGCGTTGCTGGCCTCGGGTACGGCGGCGCTGGAGTGTATGCTGGCAAAATGCCCGATGGTCGTGGGGTATCGTATGAAGCCCTTCACTTTCTGGCTGGCGAAACGTCTGGTGAAAACGGAGTATGTGTCTTTGCCTAACCTGCTGGCGGGAAGAGAATTAGTCAAAGAGCTGTTGCAGGAAGAGTGCGAACCGCAAAAACTCGCCGAAGCGCTGTTGCCGCTACTGGCGAACGGTAAAACCAGCCATGCGATGCACGACACCTTCCGTGAGCTGCATCAGCAGATCCGCTGTAATGCCGATGAGCAGGCGGCAGATGCCGTCCTGGAGTTAGCACAATGATCGAATTTGTTTATCCACACACCCATTTAGTGGCGGGTGTGGATGAAGTGGGCCGTGGCCCGCTGGTGGGCGCCGTAGTGACCGCCGCCGTGATCCTCGATCCGGCTCGTCCGATCGTCGGTCTGAATGATTCCAAAAAATTGTCTGAAAAGCGTCGTCTGTCATTGTATGACGAGATTAAAGAAAAGGCGTTAAGCTGGAGTCTGGGACGCGCGGAAGCGCATGAAATTGATGAGCTGAATATTTTGCACGCCACCATGCTCGCCATGCAGCGCGCTGTCGCTGGTCTGCATATTGCGCCAGAATATGTGCTGATCGACGGCAATCGCTGTCCGGAACTGCCTGTGCCGTCAATGGCCGTGGTGAAAGGCGACAGCCGCGTGGCGGAGATTAGCGCGGCGTCTATTCTGGCGAAAGTCACCCGCGATGCAGAAATGGCGGCGCTGGATATCGTTTTTCCTCAGTATGGCTTTGCGCAGCACAAAGGCTATCCAACCGCTTTTCATCTGGAAAAGTTGGCCCAGTATGGCGCGACGGCGCACCACCGACGCAGTTTTGCGCCTGTTAAACGCGCTCTGGGACTTGTGTCCTGACTCTTGTATCGAGAAATCTGAAGATGTCTGAACCACGTTTCGTTCACCTGCGGGTGCACAGCGACTACTCTATGATCGATGGGCTGGCGAAGACCGGGCCGCTGGTGAAAAAGGCGGCCTCATTAGGTATGCCTGCGCTGGCGATCACCGATTTTACCAACCTCTGCGGTCTGGTGAAGTTCTACGGAGCGGGTCATGGCGCGGGCATTAAACCCATCGTCGGGGCGGACTTTAACGTTCACAACGAACTGCTGGGAGATGAGCTGACTCATCTGACGGTACTGGCGGCGAATAATACGGGATACCAGAACTTGACGTTGCTGATCTCGAAAGCGTATCAGCGCGGCTACGGCGCGGCAGGCCCGATTATCGAGCGCGACTGGTTGGTAGAGCTTAAAGAAGGTTTGATTCTGATTTCCGGCGGACGCATGGGCGACGTAGGCCGCTGTCTGCTACGCGGCAACCAGGCGCTGGTGGAGGAGTGCGTTGCTTTCTATGAAACGCATTTTCCCGATCGCTACTTCCTGGAACTGATCCGTACCGGCAGACAGGACGAAGAGACCTATCTCCATGCTGCGGTTGAACTGGCTGAGGCACGTGGTTTGCCGGTTGTCGCGACAAACGATGTCCGTTTCCTTGAAAGCGATGATTTTGACGCCCATGAGATTCGTGTCGCGATCCACGACGGTTTCACGCTCGACGATCCTAAACGTCCACGCAATTATTCACCGCAGCAGTATATGCGCAGTGAAGAAGAAATGTGCGAGCTGTTCTCCGATATTCCGGAGGCGCTGGAAAATACGGTGGAGATTGCCAAACGCTGCAACGTAACGGTGCGTCTGGGTGAATATTTCCTGCCGCAGTTCCCGACCGGCGATATGACCACCGAAGATTATCTGGTCAAAAAATCGAAAGAGGGGCTGGAAGAGCGTCTGGCTTTCCTGTTTCCGGACGAAGAAGAGCGCAAAAAGCGTCGCCCGGAATATGACGAGCGTCTGGATATTGAACTACAGGTTATCAACCAGATGGGGTTCCCTGGCTACTTCCTCATCGTGATGGAGTTTATCCAGTGGTCAAAAGATAACGGCGTGCCGGTAGGGCCGGGACGTGGTTCCGGGGCTGGTTCGCTGGTGGCCTACGCGCTGAAAATTACCGACCTTGATCCGCTGGAATTTGACCTGCTGTTCGAACGTTTCCTGAACCCGGAACGTGTCTCGATGCCTGACTTCGACGTTGACTTCTGTATGGAGAAACGCGACCAGGTGATTGAACACGTCGCAGATATGTACGGGCGTGATGCGGTATCGCAAATTATCACCTTCGGTACGATGGCGGCGAAAGCCGTTATCCGCGATGTGGGCCGCGTGCTGGGGCATCCGTACGGTTTTGTCGATCGTATCTCGAAGCTGGTGCCGCCCGATCCGGGCATGACGCTGGCAAAAGCCTTTGAAGCGGAACCGCAACTGCCGGAAATTTACGAGGCGGATGAAGAGGTCAGAGCGCTGATCGATATGGCGCGTAAGCTCGAAGGCGTCACGCGTAACGCCGGTAAGCACGCTGGCGGCGTGGTCATCGCGCCGACCAAAATTACCGACTTTGCGCCGCTGTACTGCGATGAAGAGGGCAAGCATCCGGTTACCCAGTTTGATAAAAGTGACGTGGAATATGCCGGGCTGGTGAAGTTCGACTTCCTCGGTTTGCGTACGCTGACCATCATCAACTGGGCGCTGGAGATGATCAACAAGCGGCGCGAGAAAAACGGCGAGCCGCCGCTGGATATCGCCGCCATTCCGCTGGATGACAAGAAAAGCTTCGACATGCTGCAGCGCTCGGAAACCACGGCGGTCTTCCAGCTTGAATCGCGCGGCATGAAAGATCTGATCAAACGTCTGCAGCCGGACTGCTTTGAAGATATGATCGCACTGGTGGCCCTGTTCCGTCCCGGCCCGTTGCAGTCAGGGATGGTAGATAACTTTATCGACCGTAAGCACGGTCGTGAAGAACTCTCTTACCCGGACGTTCAGTGGCAGCATGAAAGCCTGAAGCCGGTACTGGAGCCGACCTACGGCATCATTCTGTATCAGGAACAGGTGATGCAGATTGCCCAGGTACTTTCCGGGTATACTCTCGGCGGCGCGGATATGCTGCGTCGTGCGATGGGTAAGAAAAAGCCGGAGGAGATGGCCAAACAGCGTTCCGTTTTTGAAGAGGGCGCGAAAAAGAACGGTATCGACGGCGAACTGGCGATGAAAATCTTTGACCTGGTGGAGAAATTCGCCGGTTACGGGTTTAACAAATCGCACTCCGCCGCTTATGCGCTGGTTTCTTACCAGACGCTATGGCTAAAGGCGCACTATCCGGCTGAATTTATGGCGGCGGTGATGACTGCCGATATGGATAACACCGAGAAGGTCGTCGGCCTGGTGGACGAGTGCTGGCGGATGGGACTGAAAATTCTACCGCCGGATATTAACTCCGGATTGTACCATTTCCACGTTAATGATGAGGGCGAGATCGTCTACGGCATCGGCGCGATCAAAGGCGTCGGCGAAGGGCCGATCGAAGCGATCATCGACGCGCGTAATCAGGGCGGCTATTTCCGCGAGCTGTTTGATCTGTGCGCGCGGACCGATACCAAAAAGCTCAACCGCCGGGTGCTGGAAAAGCTGATCATGTCCGGGGCGTTCGACCGCCTGGGGCCGCACCGCGCCGCGCTGATGAACTCATTGGGCGATGCGCTGAAAGCCGCCGACCAGCACGCTAAAGCGGAAGCTATCGGTCAGGCGGATATGTTCGGCGTGCTGGCGGAAGAGCCGGAGCAAATCGAACAATCCTATGCCAGCTGCCAGCCGTGGCCGGAGCAGGTGGTGTTAGATGGGGAACGTGAAACGTTGGGGCTGTACCTGACGGGCCACCCCATCAATCAGTATTTAAAAGAAATTGAGCGCTATGTCGGCGGGGTAAGGCTCAAAGACATGCATCCGACAGAACGTGGTAAAGTCACCACGGCTGCGGGGCTCGTGATTGCCGCAAGGGTTATGGTCACCAAGCGCGGCAATCGTATCGGCATCTGTACGCTGGATGACCGTTCCGGGCGTCTGGAAGTGATGTTATTTACCGACGCGCTGGATAAATACCAGCAGTTGCTGGAAAAAGACCGCATACTTATCGTCAGCGGACAGGTCAGCTTTGATGACTTCAGCGGGGGGCTTAAAATGACCGCCCGCGAAGTGATGGATATTGACGAAGCTCGCGAAAAATACGCTCGCGGGCTTGCTATCTCGCTGACGGACAGGCAAATTGATGACCAGCTTTTAAACCGACTCCGTCAGTCTCTGGAACCCCACCGCTCGGGGACCATTCCAGTACATCTCTACTATCAGAGGGCGGATGCGCGTGCGCGGCTGCGTTTTGGCGCAACGTGGCGTGTCTCTCCGAGCGATCGTTTACTTAACGATCTGCGTGGCCTCATTGGTTCGGAGCAGGTGGAACTGGAGTTTGACTAATACAGGAATACTATGAGTCTGAATTTCCTTGATTTTGAACAGCCGATAGCAGAGCTGGAAGCGAAAATCGATTCTCTGACTGCGGTAAGCCGCCAGGATGAGAAACTGGATATTAATATCGATGAAGAAGTCCATCGCCTGCGCGAAAAAAGCGTAGAACTGACGCGCAAAATCTTCGCCGATCTCGGCGCATGGCAGGTAGCCCAACTGGCGCGCCATCCGCAGCGTCCGTACACCCTGGATTATGTCCGTCTGGCGTTTGATGAGTTTGATGAGCTGGCGGGCGATCGCGCCTATGCTGATGACAAAGCCATCGTCGGCGGTATCGCGCGTCTGGAAGGGCGACCGGTGATGATCATTGGTCATCAGAAAGGTCGTGAAACCAAAGAAAAAATTCGTCGTAACTTTGGCATGCCAGCGCCGGAAGGCTACCGCAAAGCGCTGCGTCTGATGGAAATGGCTGAACGCTTCAACATGCCGATTATCACCTTCATCGACACCCCGGGCGCTTACCCTGGCGTGGGCGCGGAAGAGCGTGGTCAGTCTGAAGCTATCGCCCGCAACCTGCGTGAGATGTCTCGTCTGAACGTACCGGTCATCTGCACCGTGATTGGCGAAGGCGGCTCCGGCGGCGCATTGGCGATTGGCGTGGGTGATAAAGTGAATATGCTGCAATACAGCACCTATTCCGTTATCTCCCCGGAAGGTTGCGCCTCTATTTTGTGGAAGAGCGCCGACAAAGCGCCATTGGCTGCTGAAGCAATGGGCATCATCGCGCCGCGTCTGAAAGAGCTGAAGCTAATCGATTCCATCATTCCGGAGCCGCTGGGCGGCGCGCACCGTAATCCGGAAGCGATGGCGGCATCGCTAAAAGCGCAGCTGCTGGAAGATTTAGCCGATCTCGATGTGTTAAGCACCGATGATTTAAAAAACCGTCGTTACCAGCGTTTGATGAGCTACGGTTACGCCTAATCATTTACCTCATTTTTCCCAAGAGGCCGGATAATCCGGCCTCTTTTTTTTTGGTCGAGGAAAAATGAGACGCCGATGAGCTGATGTGATTAAACGCAACGGCATGTTCTCCCTGACACTGTATCAACTGCCAGGCGTGTGGCCAGGGCAGGCAGTGAACTACCCTTCAAGGAGAAAATTATGGGATTGCAAAAAACACTGGCGCTCAGCGCCGTAGCGGCAGGGATCATGTTGAGCTTATCCGGTGCGCAGGCCGCGCCGCTGCTTAGCAGTAGTGAGCCAATGACCATTAACGCCAGCGATCTGGCGGCGAAAGAGAAAGCGCTGACGGATTTTCCGTTAATGGAGGCCGTGAAATCCTCTATCCAGACGTTGGATAACAGCGCGGTCGAACAAATCGAACCGGGGCGCGCCGCTAACCCGGCAAACGTAAAACGCGTTGAAAGTATTCTGAAAGAGGCCGACTGGGATTATCTGTTCCCGATGCGCGCGCCGGAATACACTTACTCTAACTTCCTGAAAGCGATAGGTAAATTCCCGGCGGTTTGTGGTACCTACACCGATGGACGCGATAGCGACGCTATCTGCCGTAAAACCCTGGCTACTATGTTTGCGCATTTTGCCCAGGAGACGGGCGGTCACGAAAGCTGGCGTGACATTCCGGAATGGCGTCAGGCGCTGGTCTATCTGCGCGAAGTCGGCTGGACTGAAGGGCAGAAAGGCGGCTACAACGGCGAATGTAACCCGGATGTATGGCAGGGCCAGACCTGGCCGTGCGGTAAAGATAAGGACGGCGATTTCCTCAGCTATTTTGGTCGCGGGGCAAAACAGCTTTCTTATAACTACAACTATGGGCCTTTCTCTGACGCGATGTATGGCGACGTTCGCCCTCTGCTGGATAAACCCGAGCTGGTGGCGGATACCTGGATGAACCTGGCGAGCGCCGTCTTCTTCTTTGTGTATCCGCAGCCGCCGAAGCCGTCTATGCTACATGTGATTGACGGTACCTGGCAGCCAAACGATCGCGATAAAGCAAACGGCCTGGTATCAGGTTTCGGCGTCACCATTCAAATCATCAATGGCGGCGTGGAGTGCGGCGGCGCAGATGAGAATGCGCAGTCGCTTAACCGCATCGCCTACTACAAAGAGTTTGCCAACTACCTGAAAGTGCCGGTGCCGGCGGACGAAGTGTTGGGCTGTAAAAAGATGAAGCAGTTCGATGAAGGCGGCGCTGGCGCGTTACCGATCTATTGGGAACAAGACTGGGGCTGGAGCGCCGATACTGCGGACGGTAAAACCTATTCCTGCCAGTTAGTGGGATATCAGACGCCGTATACCGCCTTTAAAGAGGGCGACTACACGAAATGTGTACAGCATTATTTCAACGTTAATGTCGTCGATGATAACGGAACCACTGAACCGGATGTCACGCCAACTCCGGCGCCAGTGACGGATGAAAACGTGGCGCCAGTCGCGCGCATTGCCGGGCCAGTCGGGGCGGTGGAAGCCGGTAGCCCGGTTTCACTCAGCGCGGAAGGATCGACCGACGCGAATGGCGACAAGCTCACCTATACCTGGATGTCGCAGGATGGCAAAACGCTGAGCGGCCAGGATAAAGCCGTTGTGATTTTCAACGCGCCGGATGTCACTCAGAACACCCAGTATGTGGTGAATCTGACCGTTAGCGACGGTACGCTCTCCAGTACAGCGGTTTATACGCTGAATGTGAAAGCGAAGGCCGCCGCTGCGGATGACGAAGATAAGACCACCAGCTACCCTGCCTGGAGCAGCAGCCAGAAATGGAATCCGGGCGACATCGTTAATAGTAATGGCGCATTGTACCAGTGCAAACCGTTCCCGGAAGGCTCATGGTGTAATGTTGCGCCTGCCTACTATGAGCCCGGCGTAGGGATTGCCTGGGCCGATGCATGGAACGCATTGTAATAAGATAAATCCTGTCGGTGCTTTGCATCGGCAGGATTGTTACTATGCTTATCTCAGGTTTTTTCAGGAGAAAGCATGAACATCATCGCCATTATGGGGCCGCACGGGGTTTATTATAAAGATGAACCCATCAAGGAGCTTGAGCGTGCATTACAATCCCTGGGATTTCAAATTATCTGGCCGCAAAATAGCGTTGACTTGTTGAAGTTTATTGAACATAACCCGCGCATCTGCGGCGTTATTTTTGACTGGGATGAATACAGTCTCGACCTTTGTAGCGAAATCAACCAGCTAAATGAATACCTTCCTCTCTACGCCTTTATCAATACCAACTCCACGCTGGACGTTAGCGTTCACGATATGCGCATGGCACTGTGGTTTTTTGAGTATGCATTGGGGCTGGCTGAAGATATCGCGACGCGCATTCATCAATATACAAACGAATATCTCGATAATATTACGCCGCCGTTTACCAAAGCGCTGTTTACCTACGCCAAAGAAGGAAAATATACCTTTTGTACGCCGGGTCATATGGCGGGAACGGCGTATCAGAAAAGCCCGCCAGGCTGTCTGTTTTATGACTTTTTTGGCGGCAATACCTTAAAGGCCGATGTGTCGATTTCGGTGACTGAACTGGGATCGCTGCTGGATCACACCGGGCCGCATCTGGAAGCGGAAGAGTATATCGCCCGTACTTTTGGCGCCGAGCAGAGTTATATGGTGACGAACGGTACGTCGACCTCGAATAAAATTGTCGGTATGTATGCCGCGCCTGCGGGAAGTACGCTACTTATTGATCGCAATTGCCATAAATCGCTGGCGCATTTGCTGATGATGAGCGATGTGGTGCCTCTCTGGTTGAAGCCGACGCGCAATGCGCTCGGTATTCTCGGCGGTATTCCTAAGCGTGAATTTACCCGCGACAGCATTGCGCGTAAGGTGGCGGAAACCGCGCAGGCGCAATGGCCAGTTCATGCGGTTATCACCAATTCTACTTACGATGGTCTGCTGTATAACACTAACTGGATCAAGCAGATGCTGGATGTTCCCTCGATCCATTTTGATTCCGCCTGGGTACCCTATACCCATTTCCATCCGATCTACCAGGGGAAAAGCGGGATGAGCGGCGATCGGGTGCCCGGAAAAGTGATTTTCGAAACGCAATCCACCCATAAAATGCTGGCGGCTTTTTCGCAGGCGTCGCTTATTCATATCAAAGGGGAATATGACGAAGAGACGTTTAACGAAGCGTTTATGATGCACACTTCCACATCGCCGAGCTATCCCATTGTCGCCTCTATCGAGACCGCAGCGGCGATGCTGCGCGGCAATCCAGGGAAAAGATTGATTAATCGTTCGGTGGAGCGGGCGCTCCATTTTCGTAAAGAGGTACAGCGGCTACGTGAAGAGTCCGATAGCTGGTTCTTTGATATCTGGCAGCCGGAAGAGGTTGATGAGGCCGAATGCTGGCCGGTCACGCCGGGAGAAACCTGGCATGGCTTCGCCGATGCCGATGACGATCATATGTTCCTCGATCCGGTTAAGGTGACAATCCTGACGCCGGGGATGGATGAACAGGGCAACATGAGCGAAGAGGGGATACCCGCCGCGCTGGTGGCGAAGTTCCTCGATGAGCGAGGCGTGGTGGTGGAAAAAACCGGGCCGTATAATCTGCTGTTTTTGTTCAGCATAGGGATTGATAAGACCCGTGCGATGGGGCTGCTGCGCGGACTGACGGAATTTAAACGCGCCTACGATCTTAACCTGCGCGTCAAAAATATGTTGCCGAATCTGTATGCGGAAGATCCGGATTTTTACCGCAATATGCGCATTCAGGATCTGGCGCAGGGGATCCATAAACTGATCCGCCAGCACGATCTTCCGGGGCTGATGCTGCGGGCGTTCGAGGTTTTACCGGAGATGATCATGACCCCGCACCAGGCCTGGCAGCGTCAGATCAAAGGCGAGGTGGAAACCGTGGCGCTCGATCAACTGCCAGGGCGCGTTTCCGCGAATATGCTCCTGCCTTATCCGCCAGGCGTTCCGCTGTTGATGCCCGGCGAGAGGATTACGCAACAGAGTCGGGCCGTGCTCGATTTTCTGCTGATGCTCTGCTCGATTGGCCAGCATTATCCCGGTTTTGAAACGGATATTCACGGCGCGAAACGGAATGAAGACGGGGTGTACCAGGTACGAGTCTTAAAACACGCCTGTTAGCTTGCCTGACGGGAATGTGACGAGTAACGTACTGATAATCAATAAAGGAGACGCTATGCTGGGATTAAAACAGGTTCATCACATCGCGATCATTGCGACAGACTATGCGGTGAGCAAGGCGTTTTACTGCGATATTCTGGGGTTCGATCTGTTAAGCGAAGTTTGGCGGGAAGAGCGTGACTCGTGGAAGGGCGATTTGGCGCTAAACGGGCAGTATGTGATTGAGCTTTTCTCTTTTCCCTTCCCTCCGGCGCGTCCAAGCCGACCTGAAGCCTGCGGCCTGCGCCATCTGGCTTTCAGCGTGGAAAATGTGGAAAACGCCGTTGCGCATCTGGAAAAGCATCAGGTTAAGTGCGAACCGATACGCATCGATCCGTATACCGGGAAGCGCTTTACTTTTTTCAACGATCCGGACGGTTTACCGCTTGAGCTGTATGAGCAGTAAGGCTTGTCATTAAGACGCTCGCCAGGTAACGTTGCCGGGCTAAGTCACTATAAGCATGGATCATGACCACTCTCACGTTGAATACCTCGTTACTCTCTTCTTGCCGTATTCTGGCTGCCTTTAGCGGCGGCCTGGATTCTACGGTGCTTCTGCATCAACTGGTGTTGTGGCGAGAACGCCATCCTGACGTTACGCTGCGTGCTATCCATATTCATCACGGTTTAAGCCCTCATGCTGATAGCTGGGTGCGGCATTGCGAAACCGTATGCGAACGCTGGCAGGTTCCGCTGGTAGTGGAGCGGGTGACGCTGGCAGATAATGGCCTGGGTATCGAGGCCCATGCGCGTGAAGCGCGCTACCGGGCGTTCGCACAGACGCTATTGCCTGGCGAAGTGCTGGCAACCGCGCAGCACCTTGACGATCAGTGTGAAACATTCCTGCTGGCGTTAAAGCGCGGCAGCGGTCCGGCCGGACTTTCCGCGATGGGAGAATGCTCGCCTTTTGCCGGAACTCTGCTTCTTCGCCCGCTGTTGAGAGAAACGCGGAAGACGCTGGAACAGTGGGCTGTGCGGCATGGCTTATGCTGGATTGAAGATGAAAGCAATCAGGATGACGCCTACGATCGCAATTTTTTACGCCTGCGCGCGCTTCCGCTCTTACAGCAGCGCTGGCCGCATTTTCCTGCGGCGGTAGCCCGTAGCGCGACGCTCTGCGCCGAGCAAGAAAGGCTGCTGGACGAGCTTCTGGCCAGCGATCTTACGGACTGTATCACGGCGGAGGGAACATTGCGGCTCTCTCCATTAATGTCGATGAGCGATGTGCGGCGGGCGGCGATTTTGCGTCGCTGGCTGGCGATGCGTAATGCGCCGATGCCCTCTCGCGACGCGCTGGAACGTATCTGGCAGGAGGTGGCGCTGGCGCGCGACGATGCCTCTCCCTGTTTACGCTTTGGCGATCACGAGATTCGCCGTTATCAGTCGCAACTGTGGTGGATTAAAACCGTAGCCGGACAACACGAAACGACGGTCGCCTGGCCCGTCTGGCAAACACCGCTGGCGCTGCCTGCCGGCTTAGGGACGGTACAGCTCGCTCCTGGCGGCGAACTGCGCCGACCGCGAGAGGAAGAATCCATCAGCATTCGTTTTAAAGCGCCAGGCGTACTACATATTGTCGGGCGTAACGGCGGACGTAAATTAAAGAAAATCTGGCAGGAGCAGGGGATCCCGCCTTGGCGACGAGACACCACGCCGCTGTTGTTTTACGGCGAAACGCTGATTGCGGCTGCGGGTGTTTTTGTGACGCGTGAGGGAGCAGCAGAAGATAAAGAAGGGGTGAGTCTGGTTTGGCATGCCTGATGGCGCTGCGCTTATCAGGCCTACGTATCGCATGGAACGTAGGCCGGATAAGGTGCTTGCACCACCATCCGGCAACAAAATACTCAGGATTCGCTAACTACCACGGTACCAATTTCCGGGTGGCTGAAACTGGCGATTTTATCGAGACGAAGCTCACAAGACTCGCCGGAAACCTCGGCAAGCAGATATTCTACGTTTTTACGTAAGATCAAATCGTTCGCTTTTGCCTGCAAAACCTCGCCATCTTTTAACGTTAGCGTCAGTATTAAATGATGCATGCAGGCAAGCTCAAGACTATCGTAGTCATCGCAATTAATGGGTTGATACGTTTCATTCATTGACATAATCGCTCACCAGTAAGTTCGCGGCAGCATAAGCTGCCTTTTCCCTGACCGACTCTGAAAGGGCGCTATCTGCCGCCACTTCATTAAGCACTTTCAATACACAACCCAGCGCATCCGGGACATACCCTAAGTCTCCGCTGGCGATTTCCGCATACCGCTTGCGTACTAACTCACAATATTTTTCCACATGCCCTCCTGTCAGCATTCTGACTTAACCGTGGATGCAAGTCTAAGCCTACGAAGTTAAATCTTGTTTAGCAAGGTGACTATACCATACTCATTTGCGCAATATCAGCGCCTGACGCGAGTGGGTAAAAGATTCGTTAACAGCCTTTTAGCGCGGTTTTCGCTACAATGGGCGCCTGATTCGAAAGGAGTTTTCTCATGGCGCTTAAAGCGACAATTTATAAAGCCGTCGTCAATGTGGCTGACCTTGATCGCAACCGGTTTCTGGATGCGGCATTGACGCTGGCGCGTCACCCTTCTGAAACGCAGGAGCGCATGATGCTGCGCCTGTTGGCATGGATAAAATATGCTGATGAGCGGTTGCAGTTTACACGCGGGCTCAGCGCGGAAGATGAGCCGGAGGCCTGGCTGCGTAACGATCATCTGGGCATCGATCTCTGGATAGAGCTGGGGCTGCCGGATGAGCGCCGTATTAAGAAAGCCTGTACTCAGGCAAGCGACGTCGCGCTCTTTGCTTATAACACCCGGGCGGCGCAAATCTGGTGGCAGCAGCATCAAAGCAAGTGCGCGCAGTTCGCTAACCTGTCCGTCTGGTATCTGGATGACGGGCAACTGGCGCAGCTCAGTGAATTTGCCGATCGTACCATGACGCTACAGGCGACGATTCAGGACGGCGCAATCTGGCTTTCTGATGCTCGGAATAATCTGGAAATACAGCTAACCGCCTGGCAACAGCCCTCATGATTGCCATCTCCCGGACGGTCTCCATAGCCGACAATGAGCTGGAAATTACGGCCATTCGCGCGCAGGGCGCAGGTGGTCAGCACGTAAATAAGACCTCTAGCGCGATTCATTTGCGCTTTGACATTCGGGCCTCTGGCCTGCCAGAGTATTATAAACAGCGTTTGCTGACGGCCAGCCACCATCTGATAAGCGATGATGGCGTCATTATCATTAAGGCGCAGGAGTTCCGGAGCCAGGAGCTCAACCGGGAAGCGGCTATCGCCAGGCTGGTTGCCGTCATAAAAGAATTAACCGCGGAGCAGAAAAGCCGTCGCGCAACCCGTCCGACGCGTGCCTCGAAAGAGCGCCGTTTGTCCTCAAAGGCGCAAAAATCTTCTGTAAAGGCGCTTCGCGGCAAAGTTCGTCGTCCACTGGATTGACGGGCAGGAATAGCAATTTCATAAGGATTTTATGGTGAGAACAGCAATATTGTCAGTAGCGGCAGCCTGTACGCTATTTGCATTGATAGGGTGTAATAACCGTGCGGAAGTTGACGCCCTGCAACCTGCGCAGGCGGCGGAATTAAAACCCATGCAGCAAAGCTGGCGCGGCGTGCTGCCCTGTGCGGATTGTGAAGGTATTGAAACGTCACTGTTTCTGGAAAAAGACGGCACATGGGTGATGAACGAGCGCTATCAGGGCGTACGCGAAGAACCTTCCTCTTTTGCGTCATACGGTACCTGGGCGCGGACGGCGGATAAACTGGTGTTAACCGACAGCAATGGCGAGAAATCGTATTATCGCGCGAAGGGCAATGCGCTGGAGATGCTCGACAGAGAAGGCAATCCGGTGGCTTCGCCGCTTAATTATACGCTTGTGCCTGTTACCGCCAGCCTGCCGGTAACGCCAATGCCGTTGCGTGGTATGTATGTATACAGGGCCGATGCGGCGACCTTTACCGATTGTGCGACCGGAAAACGGCTGCCGGTCGCCAGTAACGCCCAGCTTGAGCGCGGCTATTTGACGGCGAAAGGTGAAGCGGAAAAACCGGTGCTGCTGACGGTAGAAGGGCATTTTGTGTTTGCCGCGAACCCGGACACGGGCGAGCCGGTAAAAATGCTAATAGCCGATAAAAATGCGAAGTTTACGCCGGGTAAAGATTGCACCCACTAATAAAAGGCCTCGCAGGGTGCGAGGCCTTTACATATCTGCCGGATGGCGCCGGGCAATCCCAACAAAATGTCGTTTAGCCTTTAATCGCCTTGACCAGATAATCAACGATATCGCCGGTTTTAATCAGCGATTTTTCACCGCTGCGACGGTATTTATACTCAATATCGTCGTTATCCAGGTTGCGATCGCCAATCACGATAGTATGTGGAATACCAATCAGCTCCATATCGGCAAACATCACGCCCGGGCGCTCTTTACGGTCGTCCATCAGCACTTCAATGCCCTGCGCGCGCAATTCGCTGTACAGCTTTTCCGCCAGCTCCTGCACACGGAAGGATTTGTGCATATTCATCGGCAGAATAGCGACCTGGAAAGGCGCAATAGCGTCAGGCCATACAATGCCGCGCTCGTCAAAGTTCTGCTCGATAGCGGCGGCAACGACACGTGTTACGCCGATACCGTAACATCCCATTGTCAGGATCTGGTTACGGCCATCTTCACCCTGAACGGAGGCTTTCAGCGCTTCTGAGTACTTGGTACCTAACTGGAAGATGTGACCCACTTCGATACCGCGTTTGATAAGCAACGTTCCCTGACCGTCCGGACTCGGATCGCCGGCGACTACGTTACGGATGTCGGCAACAACAGGCGTCGCCACATCGCGATCCCAGTTAATACCAAAGTAGTGTTTACCGTCGATGTTGGCGCCAGCGGCAAAATCGCTCATGGCGGCAACGGTGCGATCGATGATGACCGGAATCGGCATATTGACCGGGCCGAGGGAGCCAGGGCCGGCATTAATCACGGCGCGAATCTCTTCTTCGGTAGCGAAGGTCAGCGGGCTGGCAACGTGCGGCAGTTTTTCCGCTTTAACTTCATTCAGTTCATGATCGCCGCGAACCAGCAGAGCCACCAGCGGAGACTTGCTGTCTTTCACCGCTTTCACCAGCAGCGTTTTTACCGTTTTTTCAATTGGCAGGTTGAATTGTTCCACCAGCTCCGCGATGGTTTTGGCATTTGGCGTATCGACCAGAGTCATTTCCTGCGTCGCCGCTGCGCGCGGCGTTTGCGGCGCGATAGCTTCAGCCAGTTCAATGTTAGCCGCGTAATCAGAAACATCAGAGAAAACAATATCGTCTTCGCCGCTTTGCGCCAGCACCTGGAATTCATGCGAGGCGTTGCCGCCGATAGAACCGGTATCGGCCTGTACCGCGCGGAAATCCAGCCCCATACGGCTGAAGATACGGCTATACGCGGCGTACATGGCGTCATAGGTTTCCTGCAACGACTCCTGAGAGGTGTGGAAAGAGTAAGCATCTTTCATCAGGAATTCGCGCGAACGCATCACGCCAAAGCGCGGACGCACTTCATCACGGAATTTGGTCTGGATTTGGAAGAAGTTCAGCGGCAACTGCTTATAAGAGCTGAGTTCATTACGCACCAGATCGGTGATAACTTCTTCGTGGGTCGGGCCGAGTACGAACGGACGCTCGCCACGGTCGACAAAACGCAGCAGTTCCGGACCGTACTGTTCCCAACGACCACTCTCTTGCCACAGGTCGGCTGGCTGAACGACTGGCATCGACACCTCGATAGCACCGGCGTTGTTCATCTCTTCACGCACGATGTTTTCGACTTTTTTCAGGACGCGCAGGCCGGTCGGCAGCCAGGTATATAACCCGGAGGCGAGCTTGCGGATCATCCCGGCGCGCAGCATCAGCTGGTGGCTGATAACCTCGGCGTCGGCAGGTGTCTCCTTCAGAGTGGAGAGCAGGTATTGGCTAGTACGCATGTTGTTACGGTTCCAGTTGAACGATCGAACAGGCTCAATGTGAGCCTGATACAAAAAAAGTGATTTAGTTTACCAGCGTGCAAGAGATGTCAAAAGAGAAGGGCGTGAAATTACCGTGGTTCCAGCGCAAACACTTCAAATCCCGAGTTAACCACACGCCAGCGCACGTTAAAATCATGCAGCCAGACGGCATAGGTTTTGCCCGTCTCTTCACCCTTACGATAAGCCGGGCGAGGATCTTGCGCCAGCACATCGCAAATAAATGTCCGTAGCTGCGGATAACGCCTTTCCAGCGTCGTAAGCTGTTGAGCCACCTCAGCGGTAAAACTCACGGGCATTTCAGCTATCGGCGCCTGTTGCGCATAGCTGGCGGCGGCGTCCGGTAAGGCCTCGGCAAACGGTAAATACGGTTTGATATCCACCACCGGCGTGCCATCCACCAGATCCAGACTGCCTAATTTCAGAATTACGCTCTCTTTCCGGCACTCGATACCTTTTAGCGCAACGAGCGACATGCCAATCGGATTGGGGCGGAACGTGGAGCGCGTGGCAAAAACGCCCATTCTGGCGTTACCGCCAAGACGGGGCGGACGAACTGTTGGCCGCCAGCCGCCGTCCATCGTCTGATGAAAAACGAAAAGTACCCACAAATGGCTGAACGCCTCCAGGCCGCGAACGGCATCGGCCTGGTTGTAAGGCGCTATCAGATGCAGTTCGCCGCAGGCGCTTTTGACCAGACCAGGCTGGCGCGGAACGGCGAATTTTTCTTTATAGGGGGAGCGAATAACGCCGATTTGTTCAAACTGAAAGCTGCTCATTTCGCCGAAATATTCAGGGCGGACCCGATACAAACCGCCTGACGATAGCAGCCTGGCGTGCCGCTGGTAATTTCACAGCTGTGCAGCAGGACGGCGTTGGCTTTCATTTTAGATGCATTAATCTGCATACGCTTGCGCGCAGTTGGAATGTTAGGCGGAGAGTCTTGATTTGTCGCCTGGCAGGATTCGCCGCTAACCTCGCCAAGATCGCGGAAAGGTTTGCCGACTAAGTCTTCAGCATTGGTGTAAATCCTGACGGGAGCGGCACGCGGCGCTTTAGGTTTCTCCGGCTCCGCTTTTGGCGGGGTTGCGGTGCTTTGAACGGGTTCAACAGGGGATCTGCTTAGCATGGAACAACCGCCCAGCATGAGTGCCAATAAACAGATCGGTAAAGCACGCATAATATTTCCTCAATGAATGTTCTAATTGCCAGATATTGAATCAGGAGCTTGCATAAATGACAAGACGGGCAATAGCCCGTCCTGAATAATATTACAGATTGTGGAATCAGCCTAAAACTTACCAGCCTTTCACCGCACCGCCATTAAAAACTTTATTTGCGGCTTCGTACACTTCATCAGACTGATAAGCCTGAACGAATTTTTTCACATTCTCGGCGTCTTTGTTATCTTCACGCGTTACGATCAGGTTAACGTACGGAGAATCTTTATCTTCAACGAAGATACCGTCTTTCGCTGGCGTCAGGCCAATCTGGCTGGCGTATGTCGTATTGATGACTGCTAACGCGATCTGCGCGTCATCCAGCGAACGCGGCAACTGCGGCGCTTCCAGCTCAACAATTTTCAGATTTTTCGGGTTTTCGACGATATCCAGCGAGGTAGGAAGCAGACCAACGCCGTCTTTCAGTTTAATCAGCCCTACTTTTTGCAGCAGCAACAGGGAACGACCAAGGTTGGTCGGGTCGTTAGGCACAGCGACCTGGGAACCGTCCTTGAGCTCATCCAGGGATTTGATTTTTTTGGAATATCCTGCAATGGGATAGACAAAAGTCTTACCAACAGAAACCAGTTTGTAGCCGCGATCTTTGATTTGCTGATCCAGATACGGTTTGTGCTGGAAGGCATTGGCATCGATATCGCCTTTGCTCAGCGCTTCATTAGGCAGAACATAATCATTAAAGGTCACCAATTCCACGTCCAGGCCGTATTTTTCTTTCGCGACTTTCTGCGCGACTTCGGCAACTTGCTGCTCTGCGCCAACGATTACGCCGACTTTAATATGATTCGGATCTTTTTCATCCTGACCGCAACCCGCAAGTGCCAGAGAACCAATCAGAGCACCCACTGCCGCAAAGGTTTTGAATTTGAACGCCATGCTTATTTCCTTAATGAGTATTTGTGTTGTGTTTAACGTTACTTATGCGTGACAGCCCTGACGATGCGATCGCCGGATAACTGAATTAAATAAACCAGAACGACAAGTAATACCAGCACCGTATTCATCACGGTAGCATTGTATCCAATATAACCGTACTGATAGCCGATTTGACCGAGGCCGCCTGCGCCGACAGCGCCGCCCATTGCGGAGTAACCGACCAGGGTGATCAGTGTAATGGTTGCCGCATTCACCAGACCAGGCAGCGCTTCCGGTAAAAGGATTTTACGTACAATTTGCAGCGGCGTGGCGCCCATCGCTCGCGAGGCTTCAATCAGCCCGGCAGGGATCTCTAACAACGCATTTTCCACCATACGGGCGATAAAAGGCGCGGCGCCGACGGTCAGCGGTACAATCGCGGCCTGCAAACCAATGGAGGTGCCGACAATTATTCGGGTAAAAGGAATCATCCACACCAGCAGGATGATAAAGGGAATTGAGCGGAAAATATTGACCACCGCAGAGAGGGAGCGATACAGCCTGGCGTTCTCCATAATCTGCCCCGGGCGCGTAACATACAGCAATACGCCAACCGGCAGGCCAATCACGAAACCGAAGAAACCGGAGACAAAGGTCATCGCCAACGTTTCCCAAACGCCACGAACCAGTAACCACATCATTGCCTCAGACATAACCCAGTACCTCTACTTTCACATGGTGATCCTGCAGCCAGGCAATTGCGGCTTGCGTCTCTTCTTGTGTGCCGTGCATTTCCGTTAGCATAATGCCGAACTTCACACCGCCCGCGTAATCCATCTGCGCGCTGATAATATTATTGTTCACGTTGAAACGACGCGCGGTTTCAGAAAGCAGCGGGGCATCCACAGACTGTCCGGTGAATTCCATGCGCAGCATCGGCACGCTGTCAGTTTCCGGCGACGCTTTCAAACGCGCCTGGTAATCTTCCGGAATGTCCAGGTGCAGAGTGGACTGAATAAACTTCTGCGCCAGCGGCGTTTTAGGATGCGAGAAGACTTCGCTGACCGTATCCTGCTCAATAAGCTCGCCATTACTGATGACGGCAACGCAGTCGCAGATACGTTTTACGACATCCATTTCATGAGTGATAAGCAGAATCGTCAACCCCAGACGACGGTTGATATCTTTCAGCAATTCCAGAATCGAACGGGTCGTCGCGGGATCAAGCGCGCTGGTGGCTTCATCGCACAGCAACACTTTTGGATTACTGGCTAACGCGCGGGCAATCGCGACACGCTGTTTCTGACCGCCGGAAAGATTTGCCGGATAGCTGTCGTGCTTGTCGCCAAGACCGACTAAATCCAGCAGCTCTGTGACACGGCGTTTGATCTCTTCCTTTGGTGTGTTATCCAGTTCCAGCGGCAACGCGACGTTGCCAAACACGGTACGGGAAGAGAGCAGGTTAAAATGTTGGAAAATCATGCCGATTTGACGGCGAGCTTTGGTCAACTCAGACTCTGAAAGCGTTGTTAGCTCCTGACCGCCGACCTGAACGCTACCTTCGGTTGGGCGTTCAAGTAAGTTAACGCAGCGGATAAGCGTACTTTTACCGGCGCCGGAGGCGCCAATGACGCCATAAATCTGCCCGGCAGGAACGTGCAGGCTGACATTATTTAGCGCCTGAATGGTGCGCGTCCCCTGCTGGAACACTTTGGTAATATTCGAAAGTTTAATCATTGATTCTTTATTATCGTAATGAAATGAGCGGAGGCATTTTCGTCTGCCTAATACGGTCAACGCCGTCAACAGAATGGATGTTAAGGCATCCAGACGTCTAAATCAATCAGGCTTTATACGATGAGCACTTTCTTGCCTGCTGAAACATGCGATACTAGCGCCACTTGCTTTACTCAGGAGCTATAAAAGGTGGCAAAGTCTGTACCCGCAATTTTTCTCGACCGTGACGGCACCATTAATGTGGATCACGGCTACGTACATGAAATCGATGCATTTGAGTTTATAGACGGCGTTATTGACGCGATGCGCGAGCTAAAAAAAATGGGCTATGCGCTGGTGGTGGTGACGAACCAGTCCGGAATCGCGCGCGGCAAATTCACTGAGGCGCAGTTTGAAACGTTAACCGAATGGATGGACTGGTCGTTGGCGGATCGCGATGTTGATTTGGACGGCATCTATTATTGTCCTCACCATCCGCAGGGCAGTATAGAAGAGTTCCGTCAGGTATGTGATTGCCGCAAGCCGCATCCAGGAATGCTTATCTCGGCGCGTGATTTCCTGCATATCGATATGGCGGCTTCTTATATGGTGGGAGACAAGCTGGAAGATATGCAGGCGGCTGCGGCGGCAAATGTCGGGACAAAAGTGCTGGTGCGTACGGGCAAACCGGTCACGGCAGAAGCAGAAAACGCGGCGGACTGGGTGTTAAACAGCCTTGCCGATCTGCCATCGGCGATAAAAAAGCAGCAAAAATAAGCGTTATGGATAAAAGATGAGCGGTTAAAACAAAAATGCATTTTTCCGCTTGTCTTCCTGAACCGACTCCCTATAATGCGCCTCCATCGACACGGCGGATGTGAATCACTTCACACAAACAGCCGGTCGGTTGAAGAGAAAAATCCTGAAATTCAGGGTTGACTCTGAAAGAGGAAAGCGTAATATACGCCACCTCGCGACGGTGAGCTGAAAGCCGCGTCGCACCTGCTCTTTAACAATTTATCAGACAATCTGTGTGGGCACTCGAAGATACGGATTCTTAACGTCCTCGGACGAAAAATGAATACCAAGTCTCAAGAGTGAACACGTAATTCATTACGAAGTTTAATTCACGAGCATCAAACTTTTAAATTGAAGAGTTTGATCATGGCTCA
>NZ_JBGDUQ010000007.1:0-217057 GCF_046552175.1 Salmonella sp. SAL00672
CAGAAGTGAAACGCCGTAGCGCCGATGGTAGTGTGGGGTCTCCCCATGCGAGAGTAGGGAACTGCCAGGCATCAAATAAAACGAAGGGCCCTGTCGGAAGACAGGGCCTTTTGTTTTATCTGTGGTCTGCCGGTGAGCACTCTCCTGAGGAGGACAAATCCGCCGGGAGCGGATTTGAACGTTGCGCAGCAACGGCCCGGAGGGTGGCGGGCAGGACGCCCGCCATAAAATGCCAGGCATCAAATAAAGTGAAGGAGCCCCTCCGCCAGGACGGGCTTTTTTGCGTGTGCGGTAACTATAAAAATGTAGGCCTGATAAGCGCAGCGCCATCAGGCAACCTGCACCGCCGGATGGCGGCTCCACCTTATCCGGCCTACAGGAATTATCCCGCCTACGAAGCTGGTGTTCTTGTAGAACCGACAAGAGTACATCCCACCCAATCGTTAACGATGAACTATCCTTTACACGTGCTTATATAAGCAGTGAGGATTTTCATTGGCTATCAAACCTTTTAACTACCAGCAAGACTTTTCCAGCATTGACTTCCGCCAGCAGCCTGAATTGTATCAGGTTGGACGAGGCGAGCAGGGGGTGCTACTGGTTGAACCCTACAAAAGCGAAATTCTTCCTTTCTGGCGCTATAAAGATGAAGCATCGGCGATGAAATCCGCAGAACAGATCTACCAGTTGTTCGAAGCTTACCGGCAGCAGGATGATTTCGTTGGTATGGACATGGCGCGTAAATTTATTCAGATGGGATACACCCGCGCCAGGCGATACGCTAACTATAAAGGCGGTAAAAAGTATGCAGAAGACGGCAGCCTGAATACACGGGGTAATGATCCTATTAAGGCCGCGGCGGCAACGGTTTTCAAAGGTTGGTGGGATAAAATTCGTCAGGACGAAGACTATCTGAAACGGAAACGCCAGCATCAGGCACGGTGGGGATAAAAATTAGCAAACAAATAATTAACACTTTATTTACTTTTTGGTCTCGCGTAATCTGAATCTCCAAAATAAAAGGCCGATTAAGCCTGGCAACAAGGAGAACAGTATGGCAGAAATTATTCAGCGTATAGATAAAAACAACGCTGAGGCTCCGGAGATGCGGCGACGCATATGGGCTATCGTGGGGGCCTCTTCCGGAAACTTAGTGGAATGGTTTGATTTCTACGTCTACTCTTTCTGCTCGCTCTATTTTGCACATATCTTCTTTCCTTCTGGTAATACCACTACTCAGCTTTTGCAAACGGCAGGCGTCTTTGCCGCCGGTTTTTTAATGCGGCCTATCGGTGGTTGGCTGTTTGGACGCATTGCCGATCGACGCGGGCGCAAAGCCTCAATGTTGATTTCAGTGTGCATGATGTGCATGGGGTCGCTGGTGATTGCCTGCTTACCTGGTTACGATACCATCGGCACCTGGGCACCGGCGCTGCTACTTATTGCAAGGTTATTTCAGGGGCTCTCGGTAGGGGGAGAGTATGGGACCAGCGCGACATATATGAGTGAAGTTGCGCTTGAAGGTCGTAAGGGATTTTTCGCCTCGTTTCAGTATGTTACGCTTATCGGTGGCCAACTACTGGCATTGCTGGTCGTTGTGATTTTGCAGCAGGTTCTGGAAGATGCTGAGCTTCGTGCCTGGGGATGGCGTATTCCCTTTGCGCTGGGCGCCGTGCTGGCGGTTGTGGCGTTATGGCTACGTCGCCAGCTGGATGAAACCTCGAAGCATGAGACTCGCGCATTAAAAGAAGCCGGTTCGTTGAAAGGTTTGTGGCGTAATCGCAAAGCCTTTTTGATGGTGCTTGGTTTCACCGCGGCAGGCTCGCTGTGCTTTTATACTTTCACCACCTATATGCAGAAATATCTGGTAAATACAGCAGGTATGCATGCCAATGTCGCCAGCGGCATTATGACGGTCGCGCTGTGTGTTTTCATGTTGGTACAGCCGTTATTCGGCGCGTTATCCGATAAGATTGGCAGGCGCACTTCTATGCTATGTTTTGGCGCGCTCGCGACGCTTTTCACCGTTCCAATTCTCTCCGCGTTGCAGAATGTGACGTCGCCTTATGCCGCATTTGCTTTAGTGATGTGCGCGCTATTGATTGTGAGTTTCTATACCTCGATTAGCGGGATCCTGAAAGCGGAGATGTTTCCGGCGCAGGTTCGCGCCCTGGGCGTCGGTTTATCCTATGCGGTAGCAAACGCGTTATTTGGCGGCTCTGCGGAATATGTCGCGCTGTCGCTAAAATCTGTCGGTATGGAGAGTTCGTTCTTCTGGTATGTTACCGCGATGGCCGTTCTGGCTTTCCTGGTTTCGTTGATGTTGCACCGTAAAGGAAAGGGCTTACGCCTTTAGTATCGCGCCATTTGCCAGATAGCGTAACCGGTTGTCGCGCCAGCGACATCCCAGACAAAATCTTTCCAGCTCCAGCCGCTGCCTTCCGGGCGGCTGTCCCAGAGTTCTTTTGAGGCTCCGAGACTCAAAGAAAACATCAGCCCTATCGCTGCGCTGCGGTCAGGGCTTACTCCCTGGTGGCGCGCATACTCATTACCGGCTGCCGATAGCATCGCTGATGCCATAAAATGTTGGGCTTTATCCTGACCGCTCCAGTGGTCGTTAGCCAGATGGCTGCACCCGGAGAGAAACAACACCGTAAAAGGAATCAACACGCGCACCAGTTCACTCCTAAGAGAAAACCCCGTACAGGACGGGGCTTCGATTACAGGATACGGCTAATTAATCTGTCGATGCGGATCCGGCGCAGACGGCGAATCAATTTACGCACTTTTATCGGATAGTCGGCAATGCTCTGCAGGTCACGATAATGTTTTACGATGGTTGTGTGCGTTCGGATAAGTTCCAGCTCTTTTTCCCGCTGAGGGGCAAGCTCTTGCTTAGGATCGTGGATCAGAATGGCGTTTTCCAGATCCAGACGCCAGGCGCGGGGATTCAGGTTGTTGCCGGTGAGTAGCATCCATTTATCATCTACCCACATCCCTTTCAAATGATAGGTATTGTCGTCATCTTTCCACAGACGCACCACAAGCTGATCGGTATTGACGTAATACTGTAAACGGCTCAGGAAGCGGCGCAGGTTAATCTCATAGAGATAGGGCAGCGCGCCAATGATCTTGAACGGTTCATCTTCTGGAATGTAAAAATCATTTGCGGTTTTATCGCCAACAATGATTTCGACTTTCTTTCCGTCGCGCAGTAGCTGAATAATATTCCGCACCAGTACCGCTGGTAGATTGAAGTAAGGGGTACAAATGGTGAGCTTATGCTCCGCACAGGGCATGAGATGGAAAATGGTTTTGTTCAGCAGACTGGATTTTCCAAGCCCGACCAGCGGCGTAACGGAGAGCTGCTCGTCATTAGCGTCACCCTGAAAATGATATGACGCATCACGCAGCTCCTGACGGTATAAGCGGATATCGTTTTTAATCTCCGGGCTTTTCGGCCGCTGGGTATTATCCAGACGATTCACACCACGGCCATTCATCAGATTTTGCGTCACCCAGTCAAACATGATGTCTGCCATTTGCCGATTGCGAATCAGCTGGTAGCGATCGTAGCGATATTTGTCATGCTGATGGAGATAGACATCGTTCAGGCTGGCGCCGCTGTACAGGACGCTATCATCAATGATAAAGCCTTTAAAATGCAGTACGCCAAGCGCTTCTCGTGTATTAATCGGTACGCCGTAAACCGGGACATCAATGCCGGGGTTTTCCTGCGCCAGTCGGCAATACCAGTCTGCATTGGTATTCGAGGCCGCTGCGCCAATGCGCCCGCGTTGCGCGCGATGCCAGTCGACCAGCACCCTCACGTCCAGTTCAGGACGCTGCCGTTTAGCCGCATAGAGCGCGTCGAGTATACCTTTACCCCCATCGTCCTGTTCCAGATACAGGGCAACGATACAAATACGCTGCGTCGCGCTGGCGATTTTCTCCAGCAGTGTCTCCCGAAAAGTAGCAGGAGTATAAAAGAAATCTACATCATCAACTGACTGAGAAATCTTAGGGAGTTGGGCAAGGTGTTGTTGATGTTTATTACGCTTAAATTTTGACAACATCACAGTGCATTTCTTCTCTGTTCATTGAAGGGTCCTCTGTGCTATGCAGACGACATAAGCGAGCAATAATAACATCAGTACCCGTTAAAGTGGTCAACATTTCCAGTACATTACTCACGATTCATCACATTTGGCCAGATTCAGCGTCAATCCCACGATGCCCTCGTCGAGCTGAATATCGACCTGAAATCCCAGTTTTCTGGCCAGCGCGACCATGCCGCGATTGTTCGGCATCGTAATACCGTTCAGCCGCTTCAATCCGTGATCGCGAGTATAGGCAATCAATTTCTCCATTAAACGGCGTCCTAAACCCAACCCTTTGAGATCTGAACGCACCAATACGGCAAATTCGGCATCTACGTTGTCAGGATCGGAGATCGCGCGCGTTACGCCGAGGATCTCTTCAGCATTGTCCATCCGCCTCACGGCCACAAAGGCCATTTCTCGATCGTAGTCGATCTGCGTCATGTTGGCTAAATCTTCATGGGTGAATTCGTTGATCTCGCTGAAATAACGGTAGTAAAGATCCTCTTTGGTGACCTGTGCGATGAATTGTCGCAGTTGGGGCTCATCTTCCGGCAGGATAGGACGGAACAGGCAGCGATCGCCATTTTTCATCTCCACCCACTCTTCAAGCTGGTGGGGATAGGGGCGTACCGCAAGTCGACTTTCGTTATCGCCATCAAACGGGGCAATATCCAGCGTCACATCCAGCGCGGTAAACTCACTGGCGGAAGCCAGCAGCGGATGGATATCCAGACGCTGAATTTCCGGGCAGTCGACAATCAGGTTTGAAACCTGGACCAGCAATTGGCTTAAACCGACAATATCCAGCGGACGCAGCGCGCTACGGGCGCGAATTTTCCGCTGTTTAATGCCCTGAATCACCAGATAGCGCGCCAGATTCATGTTGAGCGGCGGCAGCGCGACGACAGCCTGCTCTTCCGGACGCCACTCTACGCCGCCTTCACCCAACATAATCAAAGGACCAAACACCGGATCGTGCTCGACCACCACACGAAGCTCCTGCGCGCCGGCGCGGTTAGCCATGCTTTGTACCAGCAAACCGTGAATCCGCGCTTGCGGCCAGGCCATCTTTACACGATCAAAAATGGCGTTCGCGGCCTGTTGTACCTCGCTTGCGGTCCGCAGGTAAAGCATGACCCCCTGAACTTCAGATTTATGCGGAATGTCGGGCGAGCGCAGCTTGAGAGCTACCGGATAGCCTATCTGTTCGGCGATATGCACCGCTTCAGCGCTGTCGCTGGCAATCCAGGTCGGGAGCGTGTGCAGCCCATAGGCGTGTAAAATCGGCTGTACTTCATGGGTATCCAGTGAGGCGGCGCCTTCCGCAATCGCCCGCTGTAACAGATTATGCGCCTCAGCGGTATTGGACGTCAGGTTACTCGGCAACGCTGGCGTTTCTCGCAGTTGCTTCTGGTTACGCCGGTATTCCACCATATGCATAAACGCGGTAATCGTGCCTTCCGGCGTGCGGTAGGTTGGTAACCCGGCTTCGCTGAATAGCCGTCTTGCTTCCTGAGACGAGAACTCGCCGCACCAGTTTGTCAGCAGCGTAACAAACTTGCCTCTGGGGTGGCGCTTGATCGTCTCGATCAGAGCATGGGCGCTTTCCGTACCCGGCGCGGCAGCGCTGGGAGAGTGGATAACCATAAGCGCGTCAAAATCCTGACTGGCGAGCAGGATATCCAGCGTTTTGATGTAATGTTCGCTGCTGGCGTCATCACACAGATCCAGCGGATTGGC
This sequence comes from Salmonella sp. SAL00672, assembly GCF_046552175.1. Lineage (NCBI taxonomy): Bacteria > Pseudomonadati > Pseudomonadota > Gammaproteobacteria > Enterobacterales > Enterobacteriaceae > Salmonella > Salmonella sp. SAL00672. Next base: position 5,844 of record NZ_JBGDUQ010000007.1, read on the forward strand.
AATATCTATGTGCGCGGGAAGCGCCTGCCGTAGTTGCAGGCAGGTCTCTTCGCTCAACGTCGCCAGCTTGCCGTTACGCGACCACAACTCATCTAACGCCAGCGCGGCAGGCGCGGCGCCATTGCTGATGATCATCAGTCTGTCGCCGCGTAGAGGACGCATATGGCTAAGTGTTTCGACGGCGGAAAAAAGCTCGTGCGTATCCTGGACTCGCAGCAGGCCTGCGCGCTGGATGGCTGCATCCCACGCAGGGTCCATTCCCGCGCTGGTATTAAGTAAACGCTGGGCTGCCGGGCTTCGGCCGCTTTTAATCACCAGAATCGGTTTGTTACGTGAAGCGCTACGGGCGGCGGAAACAAAACGGCGGGCGTCGCTTAACTGTTCCAGATAGAGCAAAATCGCGCTGGTCTTGCTGTCGCGCGCCAGATAGTCCAGTAGTTCATCGACATCAATATCCAGGCTATCGCCCAGCGCGATAAAGTAGGAAAAGCCCATTTCACGCTGTTGCGCCCAGTCAAGAATAGTATTGGACACGGCGGCAGACTGGGAAATAAAAGCGAGCTTGCCCTGTTTAATCGGGACGGGAGAAAAGCTGGCATTCAGCCCTTGCCACGGCGCGAGGAGCCCAAGACTGTTTGGACCCAGCAGACGCATTTTATAATGCCGGGCACAGGCAAGAAGTTCTTCATGTTGCGACGTGGGAGCAGACAGGATAATGCACGTTTTACACCCTTTCGCGCCAAGCGCGTCCAGTAACGCCAGGTTACGGCTGGCGTTAGTGCATAAAATAGCCAGATCGGGGGTGAAAGGAAGACTGGCGATATCCGGCCAGGCCATGACGCCTAAAACGGCTTTCCAGGCGGGCGTCACGGGAAGGACGGGGCCATTGAATCCGCCCGCCAACAAGTTACGCATCATCAGGTAACCCGCGCGGTGGGGCTTCATTGATGCGCCAATCACCGCGATCGATTTTGGCCGCAGTAGCGCTTCCAGTCCTTGCTGGCTCATACCGGTTTCCCTTACACAGAAGTGACCGGATAATTTTAAACGCTTTCGCTATTTTATGCTGTGACGTTTCCCGGATGTTGCGTTTTTCCTGCCAGATAGCGCGTTTTAAAACGGGTAAAATGTTCACCTAAACTGGTTGCCGCCTCGGTATCTCCCGCCAGATCTAACAACGCTATGGCGACTTCGGCGGTACAATATTGCCCTTCGGCATGGATTTCACGCAGACGATAAGCTGAAAGACGCGATAAATCGACGGAAATGACCGGCAGATGATCCAGATAAGGGCTTTTACGAAACATTTTACGTGCTTCGGGCCAGGTGCCGTCCAGCATGATAAACAGCGGCGGTTTCCCGGCGGGCGGGGTGGAAATGACCTCGCGCGCTTCGCCGGCGTAGGACGCAGGAAAGACCACTATCGGCTGATAATCCGGATGCCGTACCAGCTCCAGCAACGCCTGCGGCGGCTCGGTACGCGACCACTGAAACGCCGTGGTATCAGGCAAAATATCGGCTATCAGTCGGCCGGTATTGCTGGGTTTCATCGGTTCAGTGTCAAACATGACCAGACAAAAACGGCTTTTCGCCTGAGAAGGCGTTAACGTATCACACAGGCAAGATTTTAGCGGCAGCAGGCAGCGTTGACAGCGGCGAACCCGATTGCCTCTGGCAAGAAAAGGGCGTGTAGCGCGCGCAAGCCGTTCGGCGCGTAACTGAAGGACAGCGTTATTGGTCATAGAAAGCGTTTGCGGAGAAAAACGCTATTGTGGCAGAGGTGAAAACGGGGCACAAGATGCGCCCCGTGGCGTTTACAGCGCTTCGTTCAGCCAGCTGTCGAAAGGCGCTTTAGGCACTGCGCCATTAAGCATATCGACCACCTGTCCATGTTTAAAAATCATAATCGTCGGGATGCTGCGGATACCGAAACGGGCGCTGAGTTCCCGTTCCGCCTCGGTATTCACTTTGACGAAACGGACTTTACCGCTGCGCTCTTCTGCGACATCCTCGAAGATTGGCGCAAAGTTACGGCAAGGGCCGCACCAGGGGGCCCAGAAGTCGATCACCACTGGAAGATCGTCCTTCAACAGTTTGTCCAGCGTTTCGCCGGTCGCATTAATGACTTCTCCGTCAAACAACTCATGACCGCAGCGTCCACATTTTGCCGCGTCCTGAAGCCGATCGTCGGGGATGCGGTTAATGGCCTGACAATGGGTACAAACGGTGTTCATAGCTAACCTCTGAATACGTCGGAAGACGTCCCGCTACGCGCGGGATGTTTCTATAATGTTACATATTATCGAGGAGTCTGTGCTAAACAACAATGTGTTTTATTCAATGAGTACAATAGTCGCAAGCTTTTAAACGAAATCATGGCTAACCGGATGCACATCGGGTAATCTTCGCGCTTCGCGCAGCGCTGGTGGAGAAAAGCATGAACGATGAATTAAAAAACAAAAGCGGCAAAGTCAAAGTGATGTATGTCCGTAGTGATGATGACTCTGATAAACGCACCCATAACCCGCGTACCGGGAAAGGGGGAGGCCGCCCAGCAAAGTCTCGCACTGACGGTGGACGTCGCCCCGCCCGTGATGAGCGAAATAATCAGAGCCGTGACCGTAAACATGAAACTTCGCCGTGGCGCACCGTGTCCCGCGCGCCAGGCGATGAAACGCCTGAGAAAGTCGATCATGGTGGTATTAGCGGTAAAAGTTTTATCGACCCTGAAGTTTTGCGTCGCCAGCGTGCGGAAGAGACGCGCGTCTACGGCGAAAATGCCTGTCAGGCGTTATTTCAGAGCCGCCCGGATGCTATCGTTCGCGCCTGGTTTATCCAAAGCGTGACCCCGCGCTTTAAAGAAGCACTGCGCTGGATGGCGGCGAATCGTAAAGCCTACCATGTGGTGGATGAAGCCGAACTGGCAAAAGCTTCCGGGACTGAGCACCACGGTGGCGTGTGTTTCCTGATTAAAAAGCGTAACGGTACGACCGTTAAGCAATGGGTAAAGCAGGCGTCGGATCAAGACTGCGTGCTGGCGTTGGAAGATGTCGCTAACCCGCATAATCTGGGCGGCATGATGCGTAGCTGCGCGCACTTCGGCGTGAAAGGCGTGGTGGTACAGGATGCGGCGTTGCTGGAGTCCGGCGCGGCGATTCGTACCGCGGAAGGCGGGGCGGAGCATGTCCAGCCAATCACTGGTGAAAGCATTGTTGACGTACTGGATGATTTTCGTCAGGCGGGGTACACCGTGGTGACGACGTCCAGCGATCGCGGTCAGGCGCTCTTTAGTACGACCCTGCCGGAAAAGATGGTGCTGGTCTTAGGCCGTGAATATGACTACCTGCCGGAAGCGGCGCGCGAACCCGACGATCTGTGCGTGAAAATTAACGGCACCGGGAACGTGGAAAGCCTGAATGTGTCGGTTGCGACAGGCGTGCTGCTCGCCGAGTGGTGGCGACAGAATAAAGCGTAAGGGCTGCAGCCCGGTGACGCAACGCGCGCCGGGCCAATGATGTACTTCCTGCCGCCCGGTCAGACAAGGCGCTTTCGCGCCGTTATCCGGGCGATAAAACGGCGAGCCGCCAACGTTATTCACTCTCAGCCGGTAATACTGGCGTCCAGTCGATAGTTTTCTCGCCGTGTTGTTCCAGCCATTGGTTCGTTAGCGCAAAATGGTTACAGCCAAAAAATCCACGGTGCGCAGAGAGTGGCGAGGGATGCGGGGCTTTCAGAATATGGTGGCGCTGTGGATCAATAATCGCGCCTTTCTTCTGGGCGTGCGAGCCCCACAGCAGGAAGACGACCCCTTCGCGGTGTTGGTTAATCAGGCTTATCACTTTATCCGTAAAGGTTTCCCACCCCAGGCTGGCATGAGAGTGCGCTTGGCCTGCCCGTACCGTGAGCACCGTATTCAGTAACAGTACGCCCTGGCGCGCCCAGCTTTCCAGATAACCGTGCGCGGGGCGAACAAAGCCGGGAATGGAGGCTTCCAGCTCTTTGTACATATTCACTAATGACGGCGGGGGAGCGATCCCAGGACGCACGGAAAACGCCAGACCATGTGCCTGGCCGGGGCCGTGGTAAGGATCTTGTCCCAGGATCACCACCTTAACGTCGCCCAGTTCCGTAAAGCGAAAGGCGTTAAACACATCTTTTTGCGGCGGGTAGACCGTGATACCCGACTGACGCTCGCCAGCAACAGTGTGAAGCGTATTGATAAAGTAAGGTTGCTGTTTCTCATCAGCCAGCACATCGTGCCAGGTTAACTCAGTCGCCATCTCGCTCTCCTGCGAATTTCCAGTTCCCTTAGCTTAACTGCTTCTTTCTGCAGTGCAAAATCCTGCGTGCTACAAAAACGGTTACCTACAAAAGATAGTTGAAAATTTATGTAAAAAGTTTATAGGTCTGAATGGTGTAAGTTGATGTAAAACAATAAATTCCCTTCATCACCCTTTTTGTGGTGTGGTTTTTATTGATTTAAATCAAAGAATGAAGGGTGATCGAAGGGTATATATACACTCAAGCAACAATGGTTTTACCAATTGGCCGGGATTAGGCCGACCGAAATCAAATAATTTTGCCTGGGGAGGCATCACATGATTACAGGTATCCAGATTACTAAAGCCGCTAACGACGACCTGCTGAATTCCTTCTGGCTGCTGGACAGCGAAAAAGGCGAAGCGCGCTGCATCGTTGCAAAATCCGGCTTTGCTGAAGATGAAGTTGTGGCTGTCAGCAAACTGGGCGAGATTGAATACCGTGAAATTCCGATGGAAGTTAAACCGGAAGTACGCGTTGAAGGCGGTCAGCATCTGAACGTTAACGTTCTGCGTCGTGAAACACTGGAAGATGCGGTTAAGCATCCGGAAAAATACCCGCAGCTGACTATTCGTGTTTCTGGTTATGCGGTGCGTTTTAACTCCCTGACGCCGGAACAGCAGCGCGACGTTATCGCTCGTACCTTTACCGAAAGCCTGTAAGGCTTATCCGGTAATAACAAGCGGAAGAGGCCGGGCCTTTTCCGCTTTTGTTTTATTTGGGTCAGTAAAAAATCCGCACCGCGCAGTACACCAGCAGTAACGCCAGAATGATATTTAACTGGCGACCATAATGGCGAAACGCCCGCTGAAACAGATGTCCCGCCAGCGCCCAACACACATTACCGAACGTGCCGATCAATGCCAGCAATATACTGACGCCGATGACCCAGTTCAGCGCCTGCGTTTGCGGTAAAACAAATGTAGACAGAGCGGTAATGCCGTAAAGAATAATTTTGACGTTCACAAACTGCAGGCCAAAGCTTACCCAAAAGCCAACCGGTTTTGGTCTGGCGTTCTCATCCGCCGCTGGACTGGTGGCAATTTTCCACGCCAGCCACAGGATATACGCAGCCCCCACCCAACTGAGTAAATGAATGATTGCCGGATCGATAACCGCAAGGGAAAACGCGATCCCGGCGCACAGCAGCATAACGACCAAAAATCCCAGACTCATACCTGCCAGTACACGAATACTCTGCCGAAAACCATGTGCAGTTGCTGCGCTAAGCGCGAGAATATTGTTAGGGCCGGGGGTAAGGGCGGTGATTAATGTATAAGTCCAGAAAGCGCTTAAAAGCATCGGTGTCACTTGTCATCTCCTCTGTTTTAGCAGACAGTACCCGATATGAAATATTTAAAAAAATGAATGTTTTTTAATTCTGAATTCGAGATTTTCGATAGGTTGGTGGTTATGGATCTGCGTCGGTTTATTACGCTGAAAACGGTAGTGGAAGAGGGCTCGTTTCTGCGGGCTTCGCAAAAGCTGTGCTGTACTCAGTCGACGGTAACTTTTCATATTCAACAGCTTGAACGTGAGTTTTCCCTGCAACTGTTCGAGAAAATAGGGCGCCGAATGTGCCTGACCAATGAGGGGAAAAAGCTGATGCCGCATATCCATGAACTGACGCGTGTGATGGAGTTGATTCGTGAAGCCGCAAGGCAGGATGCGGAACCCGGCGGAGAGCTGCGCGTGGCGACAGGTGAAACCTTACTGGCGTACAAAATGCCGCAGGTTTTACAACGTTTTAAGCTGCGAGCGCCGAATGTCAAATTGTCGCTACAGTCGCTGAATTGCTATGTGATACGTGATGCGTTGCTGAATGACGAGGTCGATCTGGGCGTTTTTTATCGCGTAGGTAATGATGACGCGCTCACGATGCAGCAACTGGGGGAGCAGTCGCTGGCGCTGGTGGCCTCTCCACTGCTACAGGATGCTGATTTTACGCAGCCAGATCAGCATATTCCCTGTAGCTTCATCATCAATGAACCGCAATGTGTCTTCCGCCAGCTGTTTGAAAGTACGCTACGGCAGAGGCGGATTACGCTGGAAAACACCATTGAACTGTGGAGTATTGAAAGCATTAAACAGTGTGTGGCTGCTAACCTGGGCATCAGCTTTTTACCACGTTTTACCGTTGAACGAGAACTTAGTACCGGTCAGTTGAAAGAGCTGCCGTTTGGCGCGCCGTCGCTATCGATCATGGCGCTGTGCGCCCATCATGCCGGGAAAGCGGTCAGCCCGGCAATGCAGATATTTATGCAGTGTATGGAGGCGTGTTTTACCGTGGAAGATAAAAAAATGCCGGGTTAACGAACCCGGCATTATCATCACTCTTCGCTGGATTGCTCCTGCATTTTCGTACCGCTTGGCTTGCGGCGCTTACCGATATTTTTTGTATCGCGGTGACGTTTCTTCACGCGCGGCTTCTCTTTTTCTTTCTCTTTTTTCTTCTCGGCGCGTTTCGCCAGCACTTTTTTCGACGGTTTGCCGGTCAGCTTTTCGCTTGGCGCACGCGTGGTCGGGCGAAGCTCATCAATGACGCGCGCTTTTAGCGGCTCTTCGATGTAGCGACCGATTTTCAGCAGCAACAGATGGTCGTGGGCTTCTACCAGCGAGATTGCAGTGCCTTTGCGACCCGCACGGCCTGTACGACCAATGCGATGCAGATAGGTATCGCCACTGCGCGGCATGTCGAAGTTAATGACGTGGCTAACGTCAGGAATATCAATCCCGCGTGCCGCGACGTCGGTCGCGACCAGGACGTTAACGCGACCGTCGGTGAGACGCTTAATACCTTCGTTACGTTTGATCTGCGCCATCTCACCTTCAAGATAGCAATTGTTGATCCCTGCCAGACGCAGCGTTTCAGCCAGTTCATGGACGCGTTCACGTTTACGTACAAACACGATAGAACGGGTTGCATCGTCTTGTTTTAGCAGGTGCTTCAACAGCGCAACTTTATGTTCGAAATTGTCGGCACGGTAGTACCACTGGTGAATTTTCTTGCGCTCGCGGGTTGACGGATTGGCGGAAACCTCAACCGGGTCTTCCAGCAGGCGCTCGGCAAAATCTTTAATCGCATCGCCTTCCAGCGTGGCGGAGAACAGCATCGTCTGTTTACGCCAGCGGGTCTCACCAGCGATATGTTCAATGTCCTGAGCGAAGCCCATGTCGAGCATCCGGTCAGCTTCGTCAAGGATCAGTGTTTCAACCGCCCGGCAGTCAAAGTTCTCTTCTTTTATATATTGCAGCAGACGGCCCGTCGTGGCGACCACGATATCCTGGTTTTCGCTAAACACTTCAGCATGGTTCATATAGGCCACGCCGCCGGTAATCGTGGCGATATCCAGATGAGTATGCTTAGCCAGTTCACGAGCGTGATCGGCAACCTGCATTGCCAGTTCGCGGGTTGGCGTCAGGATCAGAATGCGCGGCGGCCCCGATTTTTTACGCGGAAAGTCGAGCAGGTGCTGCAACGCCGGCAGCAGATATGCCGCCGTTTTACCGGTGCCTGTCGGCGCAGAACCGAGTACATCACGGCCATCGAGCGCAGGCGGAATGGCGGCAGCCTGAATGGCGGTCGGGCGAGTGAAACCTTTATCCTGGAGGGCATCCAGCAGGCTTTCGTCGAGTTCAAGTTCGGAAAAAGTCGTTACAGTCATGTTCTACCTCTGTGTGGGGCGCTGATTATAGACGTTACGGCCGCAATCTTCATCTGTTTGTATGGATATCCCTTCTCAGGTATTGTTTTCACCCGGCGCTGTCGCCGTTTTTTGCAAGGTTGTTTTTACATGTCTCAGTCTGGCTCCGTTCTTCGTCGTAACGGATTTACGTTTAAACAGTTTTTTGTCGCACACGATCGGTGTGCGATGAAAGTGGGAACTGACGGTATTTTACTCGGGGCGTGGGCGCCGGTCGCGGATGTAAAGCGAATTCTGGATATCGGTACTGGAAGCGGTCTGCTGGCGTTAATGCTGGCGCAGCGGACGGATGACAATGTGCCTATTGACGCCGTGGAACTGGATGCCGGGGCTGCCATGCAAGCGCAGGAAAACGTGGCTCACTCTCCCTGGCCGCATCGAATAACGGTGCATACTGACGATATTCAGCGTTGGGCGCCTCGCCAGACGGTACGCTTTGATCTTATTATCAGCAACCCGCCTTATTACGAACCCGGTGTGGAATGCGCCACGCCGCAGCGGGAGCAGGCGCGTTACACCGCTACGCTGGATCACCAGACGTTATTGGCTATTGCGGCGGATTGTATTACCGAAGATGGCTTTTTTTGCGTAGTCTTGCCGGAACAAATAGGTAACGCTTTTACGCAGCAAGCGCTCAACATGGGATGGCATTTGCGATTACGTACTGACGTTGCGGAAAACGAAGCGCGCTTGCCGCACCGGGTTTTGCTCGCATTCTCCCCGCAAGCCGGGGAGTGCTTTAGCGACAGATTAGTGATTCGCGGGTCAGACCAGCATTATTCTGAAAGTTATACGGCGCTGACCCAGGCATTTTATCTGTTTATGTGAGGCGTTAACGGCGAAAGGATCGATGGGCCTGATTCAGCCAGTTGTTGCGGATAATCCAGCGTAAAGTGCAGCCCCCGGCTCTCTTTACGCATCATCGCGCAACGCACAATCAGTTCGGCCACTTGCACCAGATTGCGCAGCTCCAGTAAATTATTCGAGACGCGAAAGTTGGCGTAATACTCGTCAATCTCTTGTTGCAACATGGTAATACGCCGTAGGGCGCGCTCCAGCCGTTTCGTCGTGCGCACAATCCCCACATAGTCCCACATCAGCAGGCGCAGTTCATGCCAGTTATGCTGAATCACCACCCGCTCATCGGCGTTCTCCACGCGGCTTTCATCCCAGGCGGGAAGGGCGTCAACGCTGTGGACAGAAGGCATTCGCCTGTCGATATCCATTGCTGCGGACCAGCCGTACACTAAGCATTCCAGCAACGAGTTGGACGCCATACGGTTAGCGCCGTGCAGGCCGGTGTAACTGACTTCGCCAATGGCATATAAGCCGTCTACATCGGTACGACCATAATCATCGACGACCACGCCGCCGCAGGTATAGTGCGCGGCAGGAACAATGGGAATCGGTTCTTTGGTTAAATCCATCCCCAAATCGAGCAGTTTCGCATAGATCATCGGGAAGTGCTGGCGGACAAAATCGTCAGGCTTGTGGCTGATATCGAGAAACATACAGTCTGCGCCGAGTCGTTTCATCTCATGGTCAATAGCGCGGGCGACAATATCGCGCGGCGCCAGTTCCCCGCGTTCGTCAACGTCCGGCATAAACCGTGAACCGTCCGGACGTTTAAGGTATGCGCCTTCGCCACGCAGCGCTTCGGTAAGGAGAAAATTACGCGCCTGCGGGTGATAAAGGGCGGTGGGATGAAACTGGTTAAATTCCAGATTAGCGACCCGACAGCCTGCGCGCCAGGCCATCGCGATACCGTCACCGGAGGAAATATCCGGGTTAGTGGTATATTGATAAACCTTTGAGGCGCCGCCGGTCGCCAGCACCACCGACTTCGCATGACAGGTTTCAACCCACTCTTTATTGCGATTCCAGATCCAGGCGCCGACGACCCGGCGAGGCCCCGGCAGACCCATTTTATCGGAGATAATTAAATCAACGGCGTTGCTGCGTTCCAGCACCTGAATATTAGGATGATTTTGCGCCCGACTGACCAACGTGGTTTCGACTTCCTTTCCGGTAGCGTCGGCGGCATGAAGGATACGGCGATGACTATGGCCGCCTTCACGCGTGAGATGATAGCTCTCCTTGCCGTTTGGCTGGACATGCGTATCAAACAGGACGCCCTGATCGATAAGCCACTGCACGCAGGTACGGGCGTTGCTGGCGACAAACTCCACCGCGTGGCGATCGCAAATTCCGGCACCGGCAATCAGCGTATCTTCGACATGCGACGCAATACTGTCGGTTTCATCAAACACGGCGGCAATACCGCCCTGCGCATAAAACGTGGAGCCCTCGCTCACAGGCCCTTTACTCAGGACGATAACCTTATGCTTTTCAGCCAGACGCAGCGCCAGCGAGAGTCCGGCCGCGCCGCTGCCGATAATTAACACATCACAGGACAGTTCAGGAGTTGTCATCATGGGTTTTGTTTAATTTACTAAACATGGTTGCGGCAGATTAGCACTATATGGCGCTAAAAAGCACGTAATGATTTCGCTGGTGTTGTGCTTATTAAACATAAAATAAAAATACGGCGAGAGATAAACGGCAAAAAATATTTTATAGGGCAGGGTGTTAGCGTCGGATTTTGTAGTGAAATAAAGATGCTGTTAGGTTACTCTGCAAACGACGAAATGGGCATTTCTGTACAGATAGTGCGTTGTTCAGCATCTGTAGACTTATAATGGAAGATAAGACCTGTCTACAACATGACAAACAAAAACAAATGCGTAACGGAACTTTACGAAACATAGACACTCTAACCTGTTGCTTGCTCATAGTGCGGCTTATGGAGTGGCGTTTCGAAAGCGCGTGGAAATTTGGTTTGGGGAGACATTACCTCGGATGAGCGAGCAGTTAACGGACCAGGTCCTGGTTGAACGGGTCCAGAAGGGAGATCAGAAAGCCTTTAACTTACTGGTAGTGCGCTACCAGCATAAAGTGGCGAGTCTGGTTTCCCGCTATGTGCCATCGGGCGACGTTCCCGATGTCGTACAGGAATCATTTATTAAGGCCTATCGCGCGCTGGATTCTTTCCGGGGGGATAGCGCTTTTTATACCTGGTTGTATCGTATTGCGGTCAATACCGCGAAGAACTACCTGGTTGCGCAGGGGCGTCGTCCGCCTTCCAGTGATGTAGACGCGATTGAAGCAGAAAACTTTGAAAGCGGCGGCGCGCTGAAAGAAATTTCGAACCCTGAGAACTTAATGTTGTCAGAAGAACTGAGACAGATAGTTTTCCGAACTATTGAGTCCCTCCCGGAAGATTTACGTATGGCAATCACCTTACGGGAGCTGGATGGCCTGAGCTATGAAGAGATAGCGGCTATCATGGATTGTCCGGTGGGGACGGTGCGTTCACGTATCTTCCGGGCGCGGGAAGCTATTGATAATAAAGTTCAACCGCTTATCAGGCGTTGACGATAGCGGGATACTGGAAAAGGTATTAGGCATGCAGAAAGAAAAACTTTCCGCTTTGATGGATGGCGAAACGTTGGATAGTGAGCTGCTCAAAGCGCTTACGCACGACCCGGAAATGCAGAAAACCTGGGAGAGTTATCACCTGATCCGCGATTCAATGCGGGGGGATACGCCTGACGTTCTCCATTTCGATATATCCGCTCGCGTGATGGCCGCTATTGAAAACGAGCCAGTACGTCAGGTGTCGCCATTAATCCCTGAGGCCCAACCCGCTCCGCAGCAATGGCAGAAAATGCCGTTCTGGAAAAAAGTGCGTCCGTGGGCGGCGCAGCTTACCCAAATGGGCGTGGCGGCGTGCGTTTCACTTGCAGTTATCGTCGGTGTCCAGCACTATAATGGGCAATCTGAAACATCCCAACAACCTGAAACGCCGGTTTTCAATACCCTGCCTATGATGGGGAAAGCCAGCCCGGTAAGTCTGGGAGTGCCTTCTGAAGCAGCGCCTGTCGGCAGTCAGCAACAGCAGGTACAGGAGCAGCGTCGTCGCATTAATGCCATGTTGCAGGACTATGAACTGCAGCGCCGACTGCACTCCGAACAGCTTCAGTTTGAGCAGGCGCAAACCCAGCAAGCCGCGGTACAGGTGCCAGGAATCCAAACTTTAGGAACGCAATCGCAGTAATGAAGCAACTTTGGTTTGCCATGTCCCTTGTGGCGGCTAGCTTGTTCTTCTCAGCAAACGCCTCGGCCGACCCTGCGTCCGGGGCGTTATTGCAGCAGATGAACATCGCCAGTCAGTCACTGAATTACGAGCTGTCATTCGTCAGCATCACGAAACAAGGCGTTGAATCTCTGCGTTATCGACACGCACGCCTGGATGGTCGCCCGCTTGCGCAATTGCTACAGTTGGACGGTCCCCGCCGGGAGGTCGTACAGCGTGGTAATGAAATCAGTTATTTTGAACCGGGCCTTGAGCCGTTCACCCTGAACGGTGATTATATTGTCGATTCTCTGCCTTCCCTGATTTACACCGACTTCAAGCGCCTGGCGCCATACTACGACTTTATTTCTGTCGGACGCACCCGTATCGCAGACAGATTGTGCGAAGTTATCCGCGTTGTGGCGCGCGATGGTACGCGTTACAGCTATATCGTCTGGATGGACATGGACACCAAACTGCCGATGCGCGTTGATCTGCTGGATCGCGATGGCGAGACGCTGGAGCAGTTCCGCGTTATTGCGTTCACGGTGAGTCAGGATATCGGCAGCAACATGCAGGCGCTGGCGAAGGCGAATCTGCCGCCGCTGCTTTCTGTTCCCGGTGGCGAAAAAACGAAATTTAACTGGAGTCCATCCTGGGTGCCGCAAGGCTTTGGCGAAGTTTCCAGCAGCCGTCGTCCGTTGCCGACGATGGATAACCTGCCTATCGAATCGCGGCTTTATTCTGACGGTCTGTTTAGCTTTTCCGTCAATGTGAACCGGGCGACGCAAAACAGCAGCGATCAGATGCTGCGCACCGGGCGCCGAACGGTTTATAGCAGCGTTCGCGACAACGCGGAAATCACCATTGTCGGCGAGCTTCCGCCGCAAACGGCGAAGCGCATTGCCGACAGTATCAAATTCAGGGCAGTACAATGATTAAAGAGTGGGCAACCGTTGTCTCCTGGCAGAATGGTCAGGCGGTGGTGAGCTGCGACGTTAAAGCGTCATGCAGCAGCTGCGCCTCCCGTGCGGGATGCGGCAGTCGCGTGCTGAATAAATTAGGGCCGCAAACCACGCATACCATTGTTGTGCCAAGCGCGGAGCCGCTGGCGCCGGGGCAGAAAGTCGAGTTGGGCATCGCCGAAAAAAGCCTTTTAGGTTCGGCGTTGCTGGTCTATATGTCGCCTTTAGCAGGGCTATTTCTTTGTGCGGCGCTTTTTCAGATGCTGTTTGGATCTGACTTTGCCGCATTAAGCGGGGCCGTGCTGGGCGGCGTGGGCGGTTTTCTGGTTGCCCGCGGTTATTCCCGAAAACTGGCGGAGCGCGACGCCTGGCAGCCGGTGATTTTAAACGTTGCCCTCCCGCCGAACCTTGTCCGCGTCGAAACTACCTCAATCGAAACGCGCCAGTAAACGTTTTGCCCAACGGTGCACCTGCCGCGTTGGGTTGTTGTCCCGATAAACATGCGCTTTTCCTGCGTTGCGGTGTTTTACAGGAAAAAAGCGAGGCGTTTTCCAGTTCCCGCTCTCCTTACACTATGAACATTTCCTCGCCTTAGCGTTGTAGTGTAGAATGCGGCGTTTCAGTTAAAACAGACGTTAAGCTCAGAACAGCGACCTCTAAAGTCTGGTCAACCAGGCGTAAGGCATAATAATTTATCTCTATGAAGAACATACGTAACTTTTCGATCATTGCTCACATTGACCACGGTAAATCGACGCTGTCTGACCGTATTATCCAGATCTGCGGTGGCCTGTCTGACCGTGAAATGGAAGCTCAGGTACTTGATTCGATGGATCTTGAGCGTGAGCGCGGTATTACTATTAAAGCCCAGAGTGTGACGCTGGATTTTAAAGCGTCTGATGGTGAAACTTATCAACTGAACTTTATCGACACGCCGGGACACGTTGACTTTTCCTATGAAGTTTCCCGTTCGTTAGCCGCCTGCGAGGGCGCGCTGCTGGTGGTGGATGCCGGCCAGGGCGTAGAAGCGCAAACGTTGGCGAACTGCTACACCGCGATGGAAATGGATCTTGAAGTGGTGCCGGTGCTTAACAAGATTGACCTGCCGGCCGCCGATCCGGAGCGTGTGGCGGAAGAAATCGAAGACATTGTCGGTATCGATGCGACGGACGCGGTACGCTGCTCCGCCAAAACGGGTGTCGGCGTGACGGATGTTCTGGAACGCCTGGTGCGCGATATCCCGCCGCCGCAAGGCGATCCGGACGGCCCGCTGCAGGCGCTGATTATTGACTCCTGGTTCGATAACTACCTGGGCGTGGTATCGCTGGTGCGTATTAAAAACGGCACCATGCGTAAAGGCGACAAAATTAAAGTGATGAGCACCGGGCAGACCTACAACGCTGACCGCCTGGGGATCTTCACGCCAAAACAGGTTGATCGTACCGAGCTGAAGTGCGGCGAAGTAGGCTGGCTGGTCTGCGCCATTAAAGATATCCTCGGCGCGCCGGTTGGCGATACCTTAACCTCAGCGCGTAACCCAGCGGAAAAAGCGTTGCCAGGCTTTAAGAAGGTGAAACCGCAGGTCTATGCAGGTCTGTTTCCGGTCAGCTCCGACGATTATGAAAGTTTCCGCGACGCGCTCGGCAAGCTGAGCCTGAACGATGCCTCACTGTTTTATGAACCGGAAAGCTCCTCGGCGCTGGGCTTTGGCTTCCGCTGCGGCTTCCTCGGCCTGTTGCACATGGAGATCATTCAGGAGCGTCTGGAACGCGAATACGATCTGGATCTGATCACCACTGCGCCGACCGTGGTGTATGAAGTAGAAACAACGGCGAAAGAGACTATCTATGTTGATAGCCCCTCCAAGCTGCCGCCGTTGAATAACATTTATGAACTGCGCGAGCCTATCGCCGAGTGTCATATGCTGTTACCACAAGCCTATTTAGGTAACGTTATTACGCTGTGTATTGAGAAACGCGGCGTACAAACTAACATGGTGTATCACGGTAACCAGGTCGCGTTGACCTATGAAATCCCGATGGCGGAAGTGGTGCTCGACTTCTTTGACCGTCTGAAATCAACGTCGCGCGGCTATGCGTCTCTGGATTATAACTTCAAGCGCTTCCAGGCTTCCGATATGGTGCGTGTTGATGTGTTAATCAACAACGAGCGTGTCGATGCGCTGGCGCTGATCACGCACCGTGATAACTCGCAAAGCCGTGGTCGCGAGCTGGTGGAGAAGATGAAAGATTTGATCCCACGCCAGCAGTTTGATATCGCGATTCAGGCGGCGATTGGTACGCATATTATTGCCCGTTCGACGGTAAAACAGTTACGTAAAAACGTGCTGGCGAAGTGCTACGGCGGCGATATCAGTCGTAAGAAAAAACTGCTGCAGAAACAGAAAGAAGGTAAGAAACGCATGAAGCAGATCGGTAACGTCGAGCTGCCTCAGGAAGCGTTCCTCGCCATTCTGCATGTCGGTAAAGACAATAAATAATCCCTAAGGAGTTGGCATGGCGAACATGTTTGCCCTGATTCTGGTGATAGCCACACTGGTGACGGGCATTTTATGGTGCGTTGATAAGTTTGTTTTCGCGCCAAAACGTCGGGCGCGCCAGGCTGCCGCGCAAACGGCGTCGGGAGATGCGCTGGATAACGCTACGCTCAATAAAGTGGCGCCTAAGCCGGGCTGGCTGGAGACCGGGGCGTCGGTTTTCCCGGTTCTGGCGATCGTTCTGATCGTTCGTTCATTTCTTTATGAACCCTTTCAGATCCCGTCAGGCTCAATGATGCCGACACTGCTTATCGGCGATTTTATTCTGGTGGAAAAATTTGCCTACGGCATTAAAGATCCGATCTACCAGAAAACCCTGATTGAGACCGGTCATCCAAAGCGCGGGGATATTGTGGTATTTAAATATCCGGAAGATCCTAAGTTAGATTACATCAAACGCGCCGTCGGTTTGCCGGGCGATAAAATCACTTATGATCCGGTTGCGAAAGAGGTGACGATTCAGCCTGGCTGTAGCTCCGGTCAGGCGTGCGAAAATGCGCTGCCGGTTACCTACTCTAACGTTGAGCCGAGCGATTTTGTACAGACCTTTGCCCGCCGTAACGGCGGAGAAGCGACCAGCGGTTTCTTTGAGGTTCCGCTAAACGAGACAAAAGAAAACGGCATTCGCCTGACCGAACGTAAAGAGACGTTAGGCGATGTAACCCACCGCATCCTGATGGTGCCGATAGCCCAGGATCAGTTGGGCATGTATTACCAACAGCCAGGACAACCGCTGGCGACCTGGGTTGTACCACCGGGACAATATTTCATGATGGGCGACAACCGCGATAACAGCGCGGATAGCCGTTACTGGGGATTTGTTCCGGAAGCGAATCTGGTCGGTAAAGCGGTCGCTATCTGGATGAGCTTTGACAAGCAGGAAGGGGAGTGGCCGACAGGCGTACGCCTGAGTCGTATCGGCGGTATTCACTAACTGTGACGAAATGATCGTTCACGCTGCCGTCTTTTTAGCGGCAGCGTGAATTATTTCCTGGATAAATTCCCTCAGACTAACGACATCCCCTGTCGTTGTGTATAGAATATTCCCCCGAAGTTTTAGGTTGGCGCCGTTTGGTCGCCACGGCACACGAAACAGCGTTGGTTATAGACAACCTTCTTTCCGCTGCAGCGATGCGGCAGGACAGATGACGTGTATCAGGTCTGTTTCGTGTGCTGGATTGTTGACGCATTCATTTATTGGTATCGCATGAACCCCATCGTAATTAATCGGCTTCAACGGAAGCTGGGCTACACTTTTAATCATCAGGAGCTGTTGCAGCAGGCATTAACTCACCGCAGCGCCAGCAGTAAACATAACGAACGCCTGGAATTTTTAGGCGATTCAATCCTGAGCTTCGTTATCGCTAACGCGCTTTATCACCGTTTTCCACGGGTGGATGAGGGAGATATGAGCCGTATGCGCGCCACGCTGGTACGTGGTAATACGCTGGCGGAATTAGCCCGTGAGTTTGATTTAGGCGAGTGCCTGCGTTTAGGGCCGGGCGAATTAAAAAGCGGCGGATTTCGTCGGGAGTCCATTCTGGCGGACACCGTGGAAGCGTTAATCGGCGGAGTATTTCTCGATAGCAATATCCAGACCGTCGAGCAGTTAATCCTTAACTGGTATAAAACCCGTCTGGATGAGATAAGCCCGGGCGATAAACAAAAAGATCCTAAAACGCGCTTGCAGGAGTATTTGCAGGGTCGCCATCTGCCGCTGCCATCTTACCTGGTTGTGCAGGTACGCGGCGAGGCGCACGATCAGGAATTTACTATCCACTGCCAGGTCAGCGGCCTGAGCGAACCGGTGGTTGGCACGGGTTCCAGCCGTCGTAAGGCGGAGCAGGCTGCCGCCGAACAGGCGCTGAAAAAACTGGAGTTGGAATGAGCACTGACAAAACTTACTGCGGATTTATTGCCATCGTCGGACGTCCGAACGTTGGCAAATCCACCTTGCTGAACAAACTGCTTGGGCAGAAGATTTCGATCACTTCCCGTAAAGCGCAGACCACGCGCCACCGCATTGTCGGTATTCATACCGAAGGCCCGTATCAGGCAATTTATGTCGATACCCCGGGACTGCATATGGAAGAAAAGCGCGCCATTAACCGTTTGATGAATAAGGCGGCGAGCAGTTCGATTGGCGACGTTGAGCTGGTGATTTTCGTTGTGGAAGGCACCCGTTGGACGCCGGACGACGAAATGGTCCTGAACAAACTGCGCGATGGCAAAGCGCCGGTTATTCTCGCCGTTAACAAGGTGGATAACGTGCAGGAAAAAGCCGATTTGCTGCCGCACCTCCAGTTCCTGGCAAGCCAGATGAACTTTCTTGATATCGTACCCATCTCTGCTGAAACGGGTATGAACGTCGATACCATTGCCGGTATCGTGCGTAAACATTTACCGGAAGCGATTCATCACTTCCCGGAAGATTACATCACCGATCGCTCTCAGCGCTTTATGGCGTCTGAAATCATTCGTGAAAAGCTGATGCGTTTTCTCGGCGCCGAGCTGCCGTATTCCGTTACCGTTGAGATTGAACGTTTTGTTACCAACGAACGCGGCGGCTATGATATCAACGGGCTGATCCTCGTCGAGCGCGAAGGGCAGAAGAAGATGGTGATTGGCAACAAAGGCGCCAAAATCAAAACCATTGGTATTGAAGCGCGTAAAGACATGCAGGAGATGTTCGAAGCGCCGGTACACCTGGAATTGTGGGTGAAAGTGAAATCCGGCTGGGCCGATGACGAACGCGCTCTGCGCAGTCTCGGTTACGTAGACGATCTGTGAGTTAACACAGCGTGGAAGGGTGGCAGCGCGCATTTGTCTTGCACAGTCGCCCCTGGAGCGAAACCAGCCTGATGCTGGACGTCTTCACGGAAGAATCGGGGCGCGTGCGCCTTGTCGCCAAAGGCGCGCGATCTAAACGTTCCAATTTGAAAGGCGCGTTACAGCCTTTTACACCGTTATTGTTACGCTACAGCGGACGCGGCGAGGTGAAAACCCTGCGCAGCGCCGAGGCAGTTTCTCTGGCGCTGCCGTTAAGCGGTATTACGCTCTATAGCGGCCTGTATATCAACGAACTCCTCTCTCGCGTACTGGAATATGAAACGCGCTTCTCCGAACTCTTTTTTGATTATCTGAACTGTATTCAGGCGCTGGCGGGAACCACCGGCTCGCCTGAACCGGCGTTGCGACGTTTCGAACTGGCGTTGCTGGGTCATCTGGGGTATGGCGTCAATTTCACCCACTGTGCAGGCAGCGGCGAACGGGTGGATGACACCATGACCTACCGTTACCGCGAAGAAAAAGGCTTTTTCGCCAGCGTCGTCATCGATAACAACACCTTTACCGGACGGCACCTGAAAGCGCTGGAGGCGCGGGAATTTCCGGATGTAGATACCCTGCGTGCCGCTAAACGCTTTACCCGTATGGCATTAAAGCCGTATCTTGGGGGAAAACCGTTAAAAAGCCGGGAGCTGTTCCGGCAATTTATGCCCAAACGCACAGTAAAAACGAAGAAAGATTAACGAGGATTGTCATGGCTGAATTACTGTTAGGCGTCAATATTGACCACATTGCCACGTTACGTAATGCGCGCGGCACCGACTATCCGGATCCGGTACAGGCGGCGTTTATTGCTGAACAGGCAGGCGCGGACGGCATTACCGTACACCTGCGCGAAGATCGTCGCCACATTACCGATCGCGATGTGCGCATTCTGCGTCAGACGCTGCATACGCGTATGAATCTGGAGATGGCGGTGACCGAAGAGATGCTGGCGATCGCCGTAGAAACCAGGCCGCATTTCTGTTGTCTGGTACCGGAAAAACGCCAGGAAGTCACCACCGAAGGCGGCCTGGATGTGGCCGGACAGCGCGATAAAATGCGTGATGCCTGTGCGCGCCTGGCGGCGGCTGGCATCCAGGTTTCGCTCTTTATCGATGCCGATGAAGCGCAAATCAACGCGGCGGCGGAAGTCGGCGCGCCGTTTATCGAAATCCATACCGGCTGCTACGCCAACGCAGAAACCGATGCGGAACAGGCAAAAGAGCTGGCGCGTATTGCCAGCGCCGCGACCCTGGCGGCCCGTCTGGGGCTAAAAGTAAATGCGGGTCATGGTCTGACCTACCATAACGTCAAAGCTATTGCCGCACTGCCGGAAATGCACGAGCTCAATATCGGTCATGCCATTATTGGTCGGGCGGTGATGACGGGGCTGAAAGAGGCGGTGGCTGAAATGAAACGTTTGATGCTGGAAGCGCGCGGCTAATGGCGATTCTCGGCCTGGGAACGGATATTGTAGAGATTGCCCGCATTGAGGCAGTGATCTCCCGTTCCGGCGAACGTCTGGCAAGGCGTGTGCTCAGTGACAACGAGTGGGCTATCTGGGAGACGCATCAGCAGCCGGTGCGTTTTCTCGCCAAGCGTTTTGCGGTCAAAGAGGCGGCAGCGAAAGCTTTTGGCACCGGCATCCGCAACGGTCTGGCGTTCAATCAGTTCGAAGTGTTTAACGATGAGCTGGGAAAACCACGTTTGCGGCTGTGGGGCGAGGCGTTAATTCTGGCGGAAAAACTCGGTGTGGCGCACATGCATGTCACGTTGGCCGATGAACGCCATTACGCCTGCGCTACGGTCATTCTGGAAAGTTAGATTTGCCGGATGGCGGCGTAAACACGTTATCTGACCTACAGGCCGATATATTGTCGGCCTGATAAGCATAGCGCCATCAGACATTGTTGCGTTGGAAATGCGTTAACCCGCTTACAGTTTATCTGCGTGATGCATCAGAACAAACTTATCCCACAACTGTTCTTCGCTTTCGACATGGGCGGGATCCTGCAAAATCGTATTGGGGATTGGGCAGACTTTCTGACAGGTCGGCGTTTCGTAATGACCTACACACTCGGTGCATTTGTCGCTGTTAATTTCATAAATGCTATCACCCATGGATATCGCCTCATTCGGGCACTCTGGCTCGCACATATCGCAGTTGATGCATTTTTTGGTGATTAACAGCGCCATCAGGAAATTCTCAGAAACAACACAAATCGGGCGGGCATTATACGCCTATTTTCTGCTCGGGCCAGCTCTTTTCTGGCGCTGATTTGTTATCTACCGTGTAAAAATTTTTGATCTGCTTGAGCAGGCAGATGGTTGCGTTATCCAGTGAAAGGTCATTACTGTGCACCAGCATGACAGGAATAAAGAATGCGGGGATGCCCAGTGAAACCAGGCGAACATTTTTGGGTGTCGATAAATGGGTTAGCGAGCGGGTAATAAATGCGATGCCAATCTGCGCTTCGGCATACTCAAGGCATGAGTAGTGGTTATCCAGTTCGCAGATGACGTTAGGGACGACTTTGCGGTTATTAAATTCTGTGGTGATGATCCCTCTTAATAGCAGAGAGTCATTAAGCACGATAATGGGCTGGTCGTTTAAATCTTTTAAATGCAGACGTTCGCGTGTCGCCAGAGGATGAGAAAGTGGGATTGCAGCGATAATTTCATCTTCAAACAGCATGGTCGAGCTTAGCTGGGCAGGGAGCGCTGTTCGATAAACAATGCCAATATCAACGACGCTATCCGTCAGCTTTTTAATGGTTTGCTCAGTTGAGAACTCTTTAACATTTAAAGATATTTCCGGATGGTGCGCCATAAAGCTGCGAAAAGCGGGCAGAACCAGGTAGCTGCCTGACACCCCGATTGAAATAGTATCGCGCTGTTGATCCTGATAGGGAAGAAGTTCATTTTCTGCATTTTTTAAATCCAGCATTATTTTGTTAGCGTGTCGTTGCAAAATAATGCCTGCTTTTGTTAATTTAATTCCTCTACCTTTTCGCTTAAATAATATTGTTTTAAGTGATGACTCAAGTTGTTTGATTTGCTGACTTAATGATGGCTGAGTGATAAACAGGCGACTGGCTGCCCGACCATAATGTAATTCATCACACAATATCAGGAAGGAATGTAGTTGTTTGATATTCATTAAAATTTAATGCCAATCGATTGGGTTTTGTTATAACGATTATAAAAAATACCAAATTGTTTGCCTATTTTGCTTTTTTTAAACTGTGATCAGTGCATTTTAAAAAGGGAAAATTATGTCGGCATCAATCAACCGCTGGGGAATGCTTGCCGCTCACGTGTGCATCAATTTTGTGCTCGGGGGCGTCTACGCATTTAGCTATTTCAAAACACCACTCATGGCGCAATATCACTGGGATCCGGCTACGCTGGCGTTAGCATTCTCTATCAACATGGGGATCATTCCTTTACCGATGATTTGGGGCGGGAGAATGATCGACAATGGTAAAGGAAAGCAGGCGATAGTTATCGGTGGTATCCTGTTTTCTTTAGGTTTTATCTTGTCCGGGTTTGTGGATAATTTGCCCATGCTGTTTTTAACCTACGGCGTCATTGCCGGGTTGGGATCGGGCCTGGCTTTTACGGGTAATCTTAATAATATTCTGAAATTTTTCCCTGACCGTCGCGGTCTTGCCAGCGGTATCGTACTGGCGGGTGTTGGCGTCGGAACGCTACTTTGCACCCGCCTGGCCGAATATTTTATGGCGCAAACTCACGATGTTAGTCGGGCGTTGTTATATCTGGGTATTGTTTATCTGGTGGTTATTTTTATCGTCCAGTTCTTTATTCGTAGCGCGCCAGCAAAAGATAGCGGAGGAATTAAAGCGTCGCCACTGGATAAAGACTATCGGCACATGCTGAAAGATTTGCGCTTCTGGCTGCTGTTTATGATTCTGGCGCTGGGCGTGTTCTCTGGGATGGTAATTAGCTCAAGCTCTGCGCAAATTGGTATGACGCAGTACGGTTTACTGTCCGGTGCATTAGTCGTTAGCCTGGTCTCGATATTTAACTCAATTGGTCGTCTGTTCTGGGGAGGGTTAACCGATAAATTAGGCGGCTATAATACGCTGGTTATTGTTTACCTCTTTACCTGCTTGTGTATGCTGCTGTTATTTTTCTTCAATGGCAATACTTCGGTATTTTATTTCAGCGCTCTGGGCGTGGGCTTTGCTTATGCCGGTATATTAGTTATCTTCCCTGGCTTGACCAGCCAGAATTTTGGCATGCGCAACCAGGGACTAAACTACGGCTTTATGTATTTTGGTTTTGCCGTCGGTGCGGTTATTGCTCCTTACGTCACGTCCGCTATTGCAAAGTATACCGGAAGCTACAATACAGTATTTATTTTGACAACGGTGCTATTGCTTATTGGAGTCGTGTTGACCCTGATAACGAAGAAATATGTCGCAACGGTTTTAGCCAAAATTCATTAATCAGATAATAAGGAAATAAAAATGAAAATTGCAATCGCAGGTGCAGGCGCTATGGGATGTCGTTTTGGCTATATGCTGCTGGAGGCCGGGCACGACGTGACGCTTATCGATAGCTGGCAGGAGCATGTCGACGCTATTCGTAGCAAGGGGTTGTTTGTCGAAACGGAAACGACTCAGAAGTATTACCCCATCCCTGCTATGTTGGCTGATGAATCCCAGGGGGAGTTTGAGCTGGTTATTCTGTTTACCAAAGCAATGCAGCTGGAAAGCATGTTACAGCGTATCAAGCCATTACTGCCAGCCGCGAAGGTCGTGATGATTTTATCTAACGGCTTGGGAAATATCGAAACGCTGGAGAAATATGTCGATCGGCAGAAAATCTATGCGGGTGTGACGTTATGGTCCAGCGAACTGGAGGGGGCTGGGCATATTATGGCCACCGGTACCGGAACGATTGAACTGCAGCCGATTGCCAGCCAGGATTCGGCTCAAGAGGCTAAGGTCATTGCCACCCTTAATAGCGCTGGATTGAATGCTGAAATAAGCCCTGACGTATTATTATCGATCTGGAAGAAAGCAGCCTTTAATAGCGTAATGAACACCTATTGCGCGCTACTGGATTGTAATGTCGGCGGATTTGGTCAGCGGCCTGGTGCTTTAGATTTAGCGCAAGCGGTAGTTGATGAGTTTGTGTTAGTTGCTGCCAGCCAGAATATTCCGTTGACTGAGCAAATGGTGATGAATACGGTGAAGAAAGTGTTCGATCCGCGTGAGAGCGGCCACCACTATCCTTCTATGCATCAGGATTTACATAAAGGCCGACTGACTGAAATCGACTATTTAAATGGTGCGATTGCGCGAATCGGCGCTCAGAACAATATTGCCGTACCGGTTAACACACTCCTGACGCAATTGATTCACGCTAAAGAAGCGCAATAAACTTGATGGCTCTTCTGCATGAGGCGGAAGAGCCATTTCAAACCAGTTTTTTTACCAGCGCCTCGCTATGGCGAATACGCTCCGGCGCCCGCTCTAAATCCTGTTGTACCAGCGCCATAAACAGTAAGTCGGTCAACATCATTTGCGCATGTGTCGAGGAGATAGCGGCGCTGCGCGTCGCCTGCTCTTCAGCAATCGTATACAGACAGCGGGTGGCGCGCTGCTGCAAGGCGTTGGGAGAAAAACCGGTAATGGCCAGGATCTTCGCGCCTGCGCGTAATGTTTCGTCCGCCGCCAGGTTCAGCTCGCGCCGCTCCCCGGAATAAGAGATCGCCAGCAGCAGATCCTCCGGCGCCAGCGCCTGCACCGTCGCCAGCAGGGCGTGCATATCGCGCTCAACCACCGCGTTAATGCCAATCTTCAGTAGCTTCCAGGCAAAATTTTGCGCCACCAGCCCAGAGGCGCCAATCCCGGTGATCACAATACGTCGGGCGTGGCGCAGCATCGTGACGCTTTCTAACAGCTTTTCTTCACTGTTAACGTCCAGCGTGGCGTGCATTGCCGCCACATTCTCTTTAATTAATTTTTCCCCGACCAGGCGCATCGGATCGTCGCCGCGAATCTGGTTATGAACGGGAACGGAATGCGGATTAGGATTGCTGGCCAACGCTTCGCTGATAGCCAGTTTCAACGCCGGAAACCCTTTAAACCCCAGTTTTTGCGCGAACTTGACTACGCTGGATTGGCTGACGCCCGCTTCGGCCGCCAGTTGCTGCGAGCTCAGATGCCGCGCCGTATCCGGTTGCGCGAGCAGATAATCCGCCAGTTTCCTGTCGCTTTGCGCGAGATCCGGATAACGCTGGCGAATACGAATCAAACAGTTCATGAGCAGCTCCTGCGAAACGTGATGGCGACGACAAAACGAAATTTCACTCGCCTGGGGG
Organism: Salmonella sp. SAL00672; assembly: GCF_046552175.1. NCBI lineage: Bacteria > Pseudomonadati > Pseudomonadota > Gammaproteobacteria > Enterobacterales > Enterobacteriaceae > Salmonella > Salmonella sp. SAL00672. The sequence continues at coordinate 30,709 of NZ_JBGDUQ010000007.1, forward strand.
AATATTCTATTCCATCATGGACGCTTATTATGAATTAAAAATTCCAGAGGGACAAAAATGAATCTTGGTACCTTAGTGTCTGAAACCCGTAACCCGCAAACGATGGATCTGGATGCGTTGCCTACTCCTGAATTAGTTAAGCGTTTTAATGAACAGGATACGCGGGTAGCGGAAGCGGTAAAAGCCACTCTGCCTGACGTTGCGCGTGCGGTGGATGCCGCTGCGGCGGCGCTGAGGTCTGGCGGACGTATCATCTATATGGGCGCGGGCACCAGTGGTCGGCTTGGCGTACTGGATGCCTCAGAATGCCCCCCGACGTTTGGCGTTCCGCACGGTCTGGTCGTCGGGCTGATTGCCGGTGGGCCGGGCGCGTTGCTGAAAGCGGTCGAAGGCGCGGAAGACAGCCAACAGGCAGGCGAAGACGATCTTGTCGCGCTAAATCTGCAAGAACAGGATCTGGTCGTGGGGCTCGCGGCGTCGGGTCGTACACCCTATGTGATTGGTGGCCTGCGCTATGCGCGACAGTCCGGTTGTACCACTGTTGCCGTCTCCTGTAATCCAGATTCGCCTATTGCGCGGGAGGCTAATATCGCTATTTCGCCCGTTGTCGGGCCGGAAGCGCTTACCGGCTCCACGCGGCTGAAATCCGGCACCGCACAGAAAATGGTGCTCAATATGATTTCTACCGGCGCGATGGTGAAGTTCGGCAAGGTCTATCAAAACCTGATGGTGGATATGAAAGCCACCAACGTCAAACTGGTCGATCGCGCGTGTCGGATGGTCGTTGAAGCGACCGGGATAGGTCGTGAAGAAGCAGAAGCGTTGCTGAAACAGACCGATTTTGAGGTTAAGCCCGCCATTTTGATGGCGCTTACGGGGCTGGATGCTGCAGCCGCCAGGGAAAAACTCGCCGCTCATCAGGGCTTTTTAAGGGCGGCGTTAGAACACTAAAGAGGTGTGTATGGATAAGACGGCAGCGCTCGCCAGCGACATTTTACGTGGTATCGGCGGAGAGCAAAATATTCTGCGCCTGGAAAACTGTATGACGCGAGTCAGGGTGGAGGTACAGGACGACAGCCAACTGGATATTCCGCGCTTAAAAGCGTTGCCTGGCGTCAGTGGATACGTAAAGCAAGGGGAGCAACATCAGCTGATCGTTGGGCCGGGGAAGGCTGCGCAGGTGGTTGATGCGATGCGCGTGCAGATTGCCGCAGGTGGTGTAAAGCCGGACGATGCTATGGCGCGTACCAAATCCGAGGCGAAAGCGAAGTATAAAGCGCCGATGAGCGATGCGTTGCGTAAGCTGGCGAATGTTTTTATACCGCTTATCCCCGCCTTTATCGCATCCGGCTTGATTACCGGCATTATCAACATTCTTAAACGTCCGGATATCGTCGGCGATGTTGCCGTCCACTATCCTAACCTGCTGGGCCTGATGGGGATATTTGGTAGCGCGGTATTCGCTATCATGAACATTCTTGTTGGCGTCAATACCGCGAAAGTCTTTGGCGGATCGCAGGCGTTAGGCGGCGTGATGGCGGGGATCCTTTCCAGCCCGCAACTGGCGCAGATTACGCTCTTTGGCGAGGCGCTTCAGCCGGGACGGGGCGGCGTTATCGCCGTCCTGCTGGTGGTGGCGTTAATGTGCTGGATTGAGCGCCAGTTCCGTAAGCTGCTGCCGGGGTCGCTGGAGTTAATTCTTAACCCTTTATTGACGACTGTTATCACCGGCGCGGTAGCGATTGTCGCTCTGCAACCGCTTGGCGGCTGGATTTCAGACGCTATCGCTCACGGCGCGTCCTGGGCTATCGATCGCGGCGGTTTTCTGGTGGGCGCGGTGTTAGCCGGAACCTTCCTGCCGTTGGTACTGACCGGGCTGCATCAGGGGCTGGTGCCTATTCATGTGGAGCTGGTGCAAGCGCACGGCTATAACGCGCTGTTTCCCATCCTGGCGATGGCGGGCGTTGGTCAGATAGGCGCGGCCATTGCCGTACTGATGAAAACCCGCAATGCGCGGCTCAAAAAGGTGATTAAAGGCGCGCTTCCGGTCGGACTGCTGGGGATTGGCGAGCCGCTGATTTTTGGCGTCACGCTGCCATTGGGTAAGCCATTTATTGGCGCTTGCCTCGGCGGCGCGGTAGGCGGGGCGTTGATCAGCTACTGGAAAGTGGCGACGGTAATTACCTTTGGTATTTCCGGTTTGCCGCTGGCATTAACAATTGTTGCCGGAAAAGTCCTGTTCTATCTGTTAGGCTATTTAATAGCGGTAATTGCCGGGTTTATTTTTACCTGGCTGCTGGGGTTCAATGATCCAGAGGAGTAAGGTTTGGTCAGCCACGAGCGTCGTGTCGTCTTTTTTGATTTGGATGGAACGTTACATCAACAGGATATGTTCGGCAGTTTTCTGCGTTATTTGCTGCGCCGTCAGCCGCTAAATGCGCTGCTCGTACTGCCGCTGTTGCCCATTATCGGTATCGGTTTACTGGTAAAAGGGCGTGCGGCCCGCTGGCCGATGAGTCTGTTATTGTGGGGCTGTACTTTTGGCCATAGCGAAACGCGTTTGCAGGCGCATCAGGCGGATTTTGTCCGTTGGTTTCGCGCTAACGTCACGGCGTTTCCGGTAGTACAGGAGCGTCTGACCACCTATCTATTGAGCTCTGACGCGGATATCTGGCTTATTACCGGTTCTCCGCAATCATTGGTAGAGCAAGTCTATTTTGATACGCCGTGGCTGCCGCGCGTTAACCTCATCGCCAGCCAGATGGCGCGACGGTATGGCGGCTGGGTATTAACCGTGCGCTGTCTGGGCCATGAAAAAGTCGCGCAACTGGAACGTAAAATCGGTACGCCGCTGCGTCTTTATAGCGGCTACAGCGACAGCAAACAGGATAACCCGCTGCTTTATTTTTGCCAGCATCGCTGGCGGGTGACGCCGCACGGCGAGTTGCAGCAGCTCGAATAGTGAAACGCATAGCGTCTGTGTATAATGCCGCCCGCTTTCATTACCGGAGTTACCTCTTTGTCTGATGTCGAATTAGATCACGAATACTGGATGCGCCACGCGCTGACGCTGGCGAAACGCGCCTGGGACGAACGCGAGGTTCCGGTTGGCGCGGTATTGGTGCATAACCATCGCGTCATTGGCGAAGGCTGGAACCGACCCATTGGCCGCCACGATCCTACTGCGCACGCTGAAATAATGGCGCTGCGTCAGGGAGGTCTGGTATTGCAGAATTACCGGTTACTGGATACCACGCTGTATGTCACACTGGAACCCTGTGTGATGTGCGCAGGCGCTATGGTGCATAGCCGCATTGGACGCGTTGTCTTTGGCGCGCGCGATGCAAAAACCGGCGCGGCCGGATCGCTAATTGATGTGCTGCACCATCCGGGAATGAATCACCGGGTCGACATTATTGAAGGGGTGCTGCGCGATGAATGTGCGACGCTGCTCAGTGATTTTTTCCGTATGCGTCGTCAGGAAATTAAAGCCCTGAAGAAAGCCGACCGTGCGGAAGGCGCGGGGCCGACAGTATAGCGCAATGCCGGATAAGAGGTTACGCGTCGCCATCCGATAAGACCACCGCGCTATTTTTCTTCTTTCTTCTGCGGCGTAAACAGTAAAGACGGCGAATGCGTCAGGTAGCCTGATGACTGCGATAAAAACGACAGGAGGGGGAAGGGCGCTTTATTCAGCTCCTCCGGCGACACCGCCGGGTAATCCTGCGCCAGTTTCATGGCTTCCGCTTCCTGCTTTTCTTTTTCCTGCAAATACCCCACCAAGCTTATCTGGTATTTACGGATATTTTCCACATAAGCATAAGCCTCATGTCCACGCGCGTAACCGTAGGTTAGCTTACTGTAATACGGTTTTTGGCTTAATAGCGGCAAACGCTGCTTCACATCGGTCCAGCTATCCGGATTGCCTTTAGTTTTTACCGTCAGCGATCTGGCATCGAGCATGTGCGCATAACCCATATTGTAGGCGGCTAAAGCAAACCAGATACGCTCGTCTTCCGGAACGGTTTCGGGAACTTTAGCCATCATATCTTCAAGATAGCGAGCGCCGCCGCTGATGCTTTGCTCCGCATCGGTACGGTCGGTCAGCCCCAGACTTTGGGCGGTATTTTTAGTCAGCATCATCAGGCCGCGCACGCCGGTTGGCGAGGTCGCCAGCGGGTCCCAGTGTGATTCCTGATAAGAAATCGCCGCCAGCAGGTGCCAGTCTATCTCTTTGGCATATTTTTTAAATAACGGTTCCAGCTCCGGCAGGACGTTATCTACCGCTCGCAGGAAAGAGCGGGTATCAACGTAGTCGAAATCATCGCCATGTCCCAGATATTTCTCTTCGATCCGCGCCAGAGAACCGTCTTCATTGATCGAATTGAAAAAATCGAGCAGCGCGGCGGAGAGCGTATTATCGTCGTCCAGTCGGCTAAACCAGGTCACGGGCTGTTCATCCGTGACATCCAGCGCCACGGCCAGCTCGGGATGAACGCGCTGAAACAGACTGATCGCCACTGAATCGGCAATGGTGTAATCCAGTTTGCCGCTGATGACCTCTTCCAGCAGCGTCGTCGAGCCTTTTTTATCATCCACTTTCCAGCTCAGGTCGGGAAACTTTGTCTCTTTTAAACGCTGTAAATCATTGACCACGACGTGCCCTGGCGCAATGGTAAGCTGATTCTCGTTAACGGTCGCCAGCGAACGTGGGCGATATTGGCCGACCCGGTAGACGAGCTGTTGCGAAACTGAATAATACATGGGGCCGGGCTGATAGTTTTTAACGCGTGCGCTGTCGTAGACCAGCCCTGCCGCGAGCAGGTCGGCATTGCCGTTATCCAGATCGTCAAACAACTGGCTGATATTCTGGCGCACCGTCACTTTCAGCTTCACGCCGAGATAGTTGGCGAACTGCTGCGCCAGTTCATAGTCCAGACCATATTTTTTACCGTTGATAACGGAATAGGTTAATGGCGAGTCGATCGTACTGACGCGCAGTACCCCCCGGGCTTGAATCGCGGCGATATGGTTTTCGGTTTTACCGAACCAGGGGATTGAGGGCCAAAGGGCTGCTGCCAGCAGCAGCGTCAATATGCCGATGAACAGATAATTAATCTTTAATTTTTTCAATTAGTTAATTCTCTGGATCGTGCGTTGCCTCGGGCTGAAAATGATGTTTTGCTGCAATAGATAAGTCATTAATGAGCGGCATTTTGCGTAACAATGCGCCAGTTGGCAACTTATTCGCAACGATAGCCGCACCGTATGACAAGAAAAAGCGGTGATTTTATTTCTACGCAAACGGTTTCGTCGGCGCGTCAGATTCTTTATAATGACGGCCGTTTCCCCCCTTGCGCACACCGAAGCTTAGAAGACGAGAGACTTATGATGGAAATTCTGCGTGGTTCGCCTGCACTGTCTGCATTCCGTATCAATAAACTGCTGGCGCGCTTTCAGGCTGCCAACCTCCAGGTCCACAATATATACGCTGAGTATGTCCATTTTGCTGACCTGAACGCCCCGTTAAATGATAGCGAGCAGGCGCAGCTTACCCGTCTGCTGCAATACGGCCCGGTGCTTAGCAGCCATACGCCGGCGGGTAAACTCCTGTTGGTCACACCGCGTCCTGGTACCATCTCCCCCTGGTCTTCAAAAGCAACGGATATCGCCCACAACTGCGGCCTGCAACAGATTGACCGTCTGGAGCGCGGCGTAGCGTACTATATCGAGGCTTCGACGTTGACGGCGGAACAGTGGCGACAAGTGGCCGCAGAGCTGCACGACCGTATGATGGAGACGGTGTTCTCTTCTTTAACCGATGCGGAAAAACTGTTTATCCACCATCAGCCTGCGCCGGTTTCCAGTGTCGATCTGCTGGGAGAAGGCCGTCAGGCGTTAATTGACGCCAACCTGCGTCTTGGTCTGGCGCTGGCGGAAGATGAAATCGACTATTTGCAGGAGGCGTTTACCAAACTGGGACGCAACCCGAACGATATCGAATTGTACATGTTCGCCCAGGCGAACTCCGAGCACTGCCGCCACAAGATTTTTAATGCCGACTGGATTATCGACGGTAAACCGCAGCCGAAGTCGCTGTTTAAAATGATTAAAAACACCTTCGAAACCACGCCGGACTATGTGCTCTCTGCCTATAAAGACAATGCCGCGGTGATGGAAGGATCTGCGGTGGGGCGCTACTTCGCCGACCACAATACCGGCCGTTACGATTTTCATCAGGAGCCCGCGCACATTCTGATGAAGGTCGAAACGCATAACCACCCAACCGCCATCTCTCCGTGGCCGGGGGCGGCGACCGGTTCCGGCGGCGAAATTCGTGATGAAGGCGCCACCGGGCGTGGCGCGAAACCAAAAGCCGGGTTGGTGGGCTTCTCCGTTTCCAACCTGCGTATTCCGGGCTTTGAACAGCCGTGGGAAGAGGATTTTGGCAAGCCGGAACGTATTGTCACCGCGCTGGATATCATGACCGAAGGTCCGCTGGGCGGCGCGGCGTTTAACAACGAATTTGGTCGCCCGGCGCTGACCGGTTACTTCCGTACTTATGAAGAGAAAGTGAACAGCCACAATGGCGAAGAGCTGCGTGGCTATCACAAGCCGATCATGCTGGCGGGCGGGATCGGTAATATCCGCGCCGATCACGTGCAGAAAGGCGAGATCGTCGTCGGCGCGAAGCTGATCGTCCTTGGCGGCCCGGCGATGAATATCGGCCTCGGCGGCGGGGCGGCTTCTTCAATGGCTTCCGGCCAGTCTGATGCGGATCTCGATTTTGCCTCTGTTCAGCGCGATAACCCGGAAATGGAACGCCGCTGCCAGGAAGTGATCGACCGCTGCTGGCAGTTGGGCGACGCCAACCCAATCTTGTTTATCCATGATGTGGGCGCGGGCGGTCTCTCCAACGCCATGCCGGAGCTGGTGAGCGACGGTGGGCGCGGCGGGAAGTTCGAACTGCGCGACATTCTTAGCGACGAGCCAGGCATGAGCCCGCTGGAAATCTGGTGTAACGAATCCCAGGAGCGCTATGTGCTGGCGGTCGCGGCTGACCAGTTGCCGCTGTTCGACGAACTGTGTAAGCGCGAACGCGCGCCGTATGCGGTCATTGGCGACGCTACCGAAGAACAGCATCTCTCGTTGCATGATAACCATTTCGACAATCAGCCGATCGATCTACCGCTGGATGTCCTGCTGGGAAAAACGCCGAAAATGACCCGCGATGTGCAAACATTGAAGGCGAAAGGCGATGCGCTGAACCGCGCGGATATCACGATTGCCGACGCGGTAAATCGTGTTCTGCATCTGCCGACCGTGGCGGAAAAAACCTTCCTTGTCACTATTGGCGACCGTACCGTCACCGGTATGGTGGCGCGTGACCAGATGGTTGGCCCGTGGCAGGTTCCGGTGGCTGACTGCGCGGTCACTACCGCCAGCCTCGACAGCTACTACGGCGAAGCGATGTCGATTGGCGAGCGCGCGCCGGTGGCGCTGCTGGACTTTGCCGCCTCCGCCCGTCTGGCCGTCGGTGAAGCGTTGACTAACATTGCCGCGACGCAGATTGGCGATATCAAGCGCATTAAGCTTTCCGCTAACTGGATGGCGGCAGCCGGTCATCCTGGCGAAGATGCCGGTTTGTATGACGCGGTTAAAGCGGTGGGAGAGGAACTCTGTCCGCAGCTTGGCCTGACGATTCCGGTGGGCAAAGATTCGATGTCGATGAAAACCCGCTGGCAGGAAGGCAACGAACAGCGCGAAATGACCTCGCCGCTGTCGCTGGTGATTTCCGCGTTTGCCCACGTGGAAGACGTGCGTCACACCCTTACGCCGCAGCTGTCAACGGAAGATAACGCCTTGCTGCTGATCGATCTTGGCAAGGGCCACAACGCGCTGGGCGCAACGGCGCTGGCGCAGGTCTATCGTCAGCTTGGCGACAAACCCGCGGACGTGCGTGACGTCGCGCAACTGAAAGGCTTCTATGACGCCATGCAGGCGCTGGTCGCTGCGCGTAAATTACTGGCCTGGCACGACCGTTCCGACGGCGGTCTGCTGGTGACGCTGGCCGAGATGGCCTTTGCCGGCCACTGCGGCGTGCAGGTCGATATCGCCGCGCTGGGCGATGACCATCTGGCCGCACTGTTCAACGAGGAGCTGGGCGGCGTGATTCAGGTACGCGCTGAAGACAGAGACGCGGTCGAAGCGCTGTTGGCGCAGTACGGCCTTGCTGACTGCGTCCACTACCTTGGTCAGGCTCTGGCTGGCGATCGCTTTGTGATTACCGCTAATGACCAGACGGTATTCAGCGAAAGCCGCACTACGCTGCGTGTCTGGTGGGCGGAAACCACCTGGCAGATGCAGCGTCTGCGCGACAATCCGCAATGTGCTGACCAGGAACACGAGGCGAAAGCGAATGATGCCGATCCGGGCCTCAACGTGAAGCTGTCGTTTGATATTAATGAAGATATCGCCGCGCCGTACATTGCGACAGGCGCACGACCGAAAGTCGCTGTACTGCGCGAGCAGGGGGTGAACTCTCACGTGGAGATGGCGGCGGCGTTCCATCGTGCGGGCTTTGACGCGATTGACGTCCATATGAGCGACCTGCTGGGCGGTCGTATCGGTCTGGGTAACTTCCATGCGCTGGTGGCTTGCGGCGGCTTTTCCTACGGCGACGTGCTGGGGGCGGGCGAAGGCTGGGCGAAATCCATTCTGTTTAACCATCGGGTGCGCGACGAATTCGAAACCTTCTTCCATCGTCCGCAGACGCTGGCGCTGGGCGTGTGCAACGGTTGCCAGATGATGTCGAATCTGCGCGAGCTGATCCCGGGCAGCGAACTGTGGCCGCGTTTTGTACGTAACCATTCTGACCGCTTCGAAGCCCGCTTCAGCCTGGTAGAAGTGACGCAAAGCCCATCGCTGCTGCTGCAAGGAATGGTAGGCTCACAGATGCCGATTGCGGTTTCCCATGGGGAAGGGCGCGTTGAGGTGCGGGACGATGCGCATCTTGCCGCGCTTGAGAGCAAAGGCCTGGTCGCCCTGCGCTACGTTGATAACTTTGGTAAGGTGACCGAAACCTATCCGGCTAACCCGAACGGTTCGCCGAACGGCATCACGGCGGTGACGACCGAAAATGGTCGGGTGACGATTATGATGCCGCATCCGGAACGCGTATTCCGCACCGTCGCCAACTCCTGGCACCCGGAAAGCTGGGGCGAGGATAGCCCGTGGATGCGTATCTTCCGTAATGCGCGTAAGCAGCTTGGGTAGTTCCATTCGTCGCCGTCCCGTATTTGGGTGGTGTCGCGAAATGCCGACATCACCCTAAATACAGTGTCGCTAAAAGGTGACACTTAACTCATTGTTTTTCGATTAATATTAAGGTGATGGTGTTTAGTGTTGCCTTTTGGCGACATATTGCTTAAGTTTTGCTCGTTAGCGCCAGAGTGAGGTTAAGTTATAAAATATATTAAAATCATCATGTTAATTAATTGTTTTGCAACCTGGCACAATTACTGCATAATGATAACCAGTGGCTCATTCACCTTCTTATGTCAGCCCCTTAGGGACGCGCTACATAAACTTCGAATGACGCACAACAAGGTGCCTGCCGTCCAACTTCTGATAATAGCGTAGCTTTATCAACCTCCGGGCGAAACGTCGAGTTAGGCACCGCCTTATTCCATAACAAAGCCGGGTTTAGCCCGGCTTTGTTGTATCTGGCGCTTCCCTCGGTTAGCATCTTTTTTATTCTTCTTTTATGTGAGCGACACGTTGAAGCGCTGGTCTGTTTTCCCCCGTTCTTTACGACAATTGGTCATGCTGGCCTTTTTGCTGATCCTGCTGCCGTTGCTGGTTCTGGCCTGGCAGGCGTGGCAAAGCCTTAACGCGTTAAGCGATCAGGCTGCGGTGACTAACCGCAGCACGCTTATTGACGCCCGGCGCAGCGAGGCGATGACCAACGTCGCGCTGGAGATGGAGCGAAGCTACCGACAGTATTGCGTGCTTGACGATCCGACGCTGGCAAAAGTGTATCAAAGCCAGCGTAAGCGCTATAGCGATATGCTGGACGCCCATGCCGGCGTCTTGCCGGATGATAAGTTGTATCAGGCGTTACGCCAGGATTTAAACGCGCTGGCGCAATTGCAGTGTAAAGATAGCGGCCCGGAAGCGGCAGCGGCCGCGCGCCTGGAGGCCTTTGCCAACGCGAATACGGAAATGGTGCAGGCGACGCGTACTGTGGTTTACTCGCGCGGGCAGCAGTTACAACAAGAAATCGCCGAGCGCGGACAATTTTTCGGCTGGCAGGCGCTGGTGCTATTTCTGGTGAGCCTGGCGATGGTGCTACTTTTTACCCGCATGATTATCGGGCCGGTGAAAGGAATTGAACGGATGATTAATCGCCTGGGCGAAGGCCGTTCTTTAGGGAATACCGTCACCTTTACCGGTCCGCGTGAATTACGATCGGTGGGGCAGCGCATTATCTGGCTGAGTGAGCGTCTGGCGTGGCTGGAATCCCAGCGCCATCAGTTTCTACGTCACCTGTCCCATGAGCTGAAAACCCCGCTGGCCAGTATGCGCGAGGGGACAGAGCTGCTGGCCGATCAGGTGGTTGGGCCGCTGACGCCGGAGCAAAAAGAGGTGGTCGATATTCTGGATGACAGCAGTCGTAATTTACAAAAATTGATTGAGCAATTGCTTGATTACAACCGGAAACTGGTAGACAGTGCCACAGAGCTGGAAGCGGTCGATATCGCGCCGCTTGTGGATATGGTGGTTTCCGCCCACAGTTTGCCTGCCCGCGCTAAAATGATGCATACCGATGTCGACCTGGAGGCCGAACGCTGCATAGCAGAGCCCATGTTGCTGATGAGCGTGCTGGATAATCTCTATTCCAACGCGGTGCACTATGGCGCTGAATCCGGTAACATTTGTATCCGTAGTCGCTCTCAGGGCTCCACGGTTTATATCGATGTGGTTAATAGCGGCGAGCCGATTCCGCAAACCGAAAGAGAAATGATTTTTGAGCCTTTTTTCCAGGGAAGCCACCAGCGAAAAGGGGCGGTAAAAGGCAGTGGGTTAGGGCTGAGTATCGCCAGAGATTGTATTCGTCGAATGCAGGGAGAGATCCAACTGGTGGATGACAACGCGCAGGAAGTTTGTTTTCGCATCTCGCTGCCATTGCCTGCATCTGACAAACACTAATATGAATTTAAGCCTGGTGCGTATGTCACACGTTTTCGTCCAAACTATTAAACGATGCCTTTTGCGGTGGGGAATACCGGTGGGCATATCGTGTCTGGCGCTGACCGCATGTGTTCCCCATGCTTCCCAGCAACTGCCCGGTAGCGCAGCGCAGGACACGCTCCCCCATTATCAACTGGCGGATTATCTCCCGACGGCGTGCGCGGATATCTGGTCGCTACGCGGGCAGGCGGTGGAGACGAATCCGCTGTACTGGCTACGCACGATTGACTGCGCCGATCGTCTGATGCCGGTTCAGTCGCGCGCAGAGGCGCGCGCGTTGACGGATGATAACTGGCAAAATGCCTTCAGGCGCGGGATTTTACTGGCGGATGCAAAAATTACGCCGCCGGAGCGGCGCGCCATAGTGACCCGTCTGGAGGCGTTAAGCGCGCAAATACCGGCTCAGGTACGGCCCGTCTACCAAATCTGGCATGACGGTCAGGCGTTGCAATTAGCGCTTTCTGCCGAACGTCAGCGTTATAGCAAGCTCCAGCAAACGTCAGATAGTGAGCTGGATGCGCTGCGCCAGCAGCAACAGGCCTTGCAAACGCAGCTCGATCTTACCACCCGTAAGCTGGAGAGTTTAACCGATATTGAGCGCCAGCTTTCGACACGAAAACCGGCAGGGAATTACAACGCCGATACGCCGCATACGAATGACAAACCCGCGACGTCTGAAGATGGCGCGGCGCCGTCGCCGTCACAAGATGAGGTAACGCCATGATAAGCCGTAAACCGGCGCACCTGCTGCTGGTCGATGACGATCCCGGATTACTGAAATTGCTCGGTATGCGCCTGACCAGTGAAGGATACAGCGTCGTGACCGCAGAGAGCGGCCAGGAAGGACTACGGGTACTGCATCGGGAAAAAGTGGATCTGGTAATAAGCGACCTGCGCATGGACGAAATGGATGGTATGCAACTGTTCACAGAAATCCAGAAAGTACAGCCGGGAATGCCGGTTATTATTCTGACGGCGCATGGTTCTATTCCGGATGCGGTGGCCGCTACCCAGAAGGGCGTATTCAGCTTTTTGACAAAGCCGATCGACAGAGACGCGTTATATAAAGCGATAGATGAAGCGCTGGAGCAGTCCGCTCCCGCGACGGACGATAGCTGGCGCAACGCTATCGTTACCCGTAGCCCGCTGATGCTGCGACTGCTTGAACAGGCGCGCATGGTCGCGCAGTCGGATGTCAGCGTATTGATTAACGGACAAAGCGGCACCGGGAAAGAGATTTTCGCACAGGCGATTCATAATGCCAGCCCGCGCAGTAACAAGCCGTTTGTCGCCATCAACTGCGGCGCGTTACCGGAACAGTTGCTGGAGTCCGAATTATTCGGCCATGCGCGCGGCGCCTTTACCGGCGCAGTGAGCAATCGTGAAGGGTTGTTCCAGGCGGCGGAAGGCGGCACGCTGTTTCTGGATGAAATTGGCGATATGCCCGCGCCGTTACAGGTGAAGCTGCTGCGGGTGTTACAGGAGCGCAAAGTCAGGCCGCTGGGCAGCAATCGCGATATTGATATCGATGTGCGAATCATTTCCGCGACGCACCGCGATCTGCCGAAGGCGATGGCGCGGGGCGAGTTTCGTGAAGATTTGTACTACCGGCTGAATGTCGTGAGCCTGAAAATTCCGGCGCTGGCGGAGCGTACCGAGGATATTCCGCTGCTGGCTAATCATCTGCTCAGACAGTCGGCACAGCGGCATAAACCGTTTGTTCGCGCCTTTTCTACTGATGCAATGAAACGGCTGATGACGGCAAGCTGGCCGGGCAACGTGCGCCAACTGGTCAACGTCATTGAACAATGCGTGGCGTTAACTTCTTCGCCGGTGATCAGCGATGCGTTGGTCGAACAGGCGCTGGAAGGCGAAAACACCGCGCTGCCCACCTTTGCCGAAGCGCGAAACCAATTTGAACTGAACTATCTGCGCAAGTTACTGCAAATTACCAAAGGTAACGTGACGCACGCGGCAAGGATGGCGGGGCGCAACCGCACGGAATTCTATAAGCTACTCTCCCGTCACGAACTGGATGCGAATGATTTCAAAGAGTAGTTTTCATGCCGTAAAGTAGCGCGAAATATGTTACGTTTAACCGATCAAAACACAGGCGACCTTTTCAAGGAATAGCATGAAAAAGATTGATGCGATTATTAAACCCTTCAAGCTGGACGATGTCCGTGAAGCGCTGGCCGAGGTAGGTATTACCGGCATGACGGTCACTGAAGTCAAAGGTTTTGGCCGTCAAAAAGGCCACACCGAGCTGTATCGCGGCGCGGAATATATGGTGGATTTTCTGCCGAAGGTAAAAATTGAAATCGTTGTGCCTGACGACATCGTGGATACCTGTGTTGACACCATCATTCGTACCGCGCAGACGGGGAAAATCGGCGACGGTAAGATCTTTGTCTTTGATGTCGCCCGCGTTATTCGTATCCGTACTGGCGAAGAAGACGACGCGGCTATCTGATGTGCCGATTCGCTGCCCGTCTCCTCCTTGTGGGCAGCGAGCCACCGTTTAATCGCCCTGCGGTAGCGCCGATGTAGTCCGGGTGCAAACCCATCTCAGGCCGACAATGGCGACGATCAGCGCCACGCAACTTAGCGTCCACTCGCCCATTTGCGAGAAAAAGTGTCCGTAGGCGGCTACCGTCGTATCACTAATTTGCGATTCCGTGGTTTGTTGCGCGACGACGCCAGCCAGCCAGTTAGCGACCGCGCCGGTCGCCAGCATATAAATACCGGTTAGTACGCCCGTGACGCCAGGCAGGTTGAGGCGGGTAATTTGCGCCATCGCGACCGGATCAATAAACAGCTCTGCAAAGCCCATCAGCGCCAGCCCTGCGATCATCATTCCCATTGATGCCTGCCCGTCTAACCGGGCCTGATGCGCGTTTAGCGCCAGCAGCATAAAACCGCCGCCCATTAATACCAGCCCCACGGCAAATTTAAGCCAGACGCGCAGCACCGAGCGGGCGCTCTCTTTCGGGCTGCTCAGCCACGCCAGCACCACGCCCGCCGCCATCACCGCAATCGCATTGACCGACTGGAACAATGCGGTGGGAACGGTCATATTCAGCCAGTGGCGGTTGACAAAACGGTCGATGAATAAACTGATCGAACTTCCGCCCTGCTGCGCCAGAACCCAAAAGAGAGTGCCGGTGATCATTAACAGAACGATTTGCCACAAGGCGCGACGGTGTTCGGGAAATTTAACCATAATACGGGCGATAAGTTGCGCCGCGAAGACGCAGACAATGGCCAGCACATAGCCAGACCAGTTATTTTCCAGCAGGAGGGTGAAGAATACCGGCGCGATACACAGCATTAATACCAGCCAACCCCAGGTTGGAAGGGCAAATTTAACCGCCCGCAGCGCGGGGCGATTAACACCGCGCGTCTGCTGAAAGTGGCGATGACCGCTTAAAAAGATGAGCAGGCCGATGAACATTCCCACGCCCGCCAGCGCAAAGCCGACATGCCAGCCATACCACTGCGCCGCCAGACCACAGGCGATCGGCGCGGCTATCGATCCAATATTCCCGGCGGCGTAGAGCAGCGAGAATCCCCCGTCGCGGCGGTTGTCATCAGGGGCGTAAAGTTCGCCCAGCAGACAGCTAATATTGGATTTAAACAAGCCGTAGCCGCAGATAATAATGGCCAGCGCCGCATATAAACTCAGCGTTGAATCAGATTCTAAGCCCAATACCACATGACCCAGCGTCATCAATAAGGCGCCGGTGATAACCGCCACGCGGTTGCCAAGCAGGCGGTCGGCAAGCCAGCCGCCAAGAATAGGGGTAACGTAAACTAAAGAGGCGTAGGCGCTGAAGAGGTTGATCGCGTGGCTGTCATTAAAACCAAGCTGGTGGGTAAGATAAAGGATGAGTAAGGCACGCATGCCGTAAAAGCTGAAGTATTCCCAAATTTGAATCGCCACGATGTAAAAAATCGCGCGCGGTTGTGAGGGTGTTTTCATAAAGTCTCCTTGCTGCGTGAAAAAAGGGAAGTGGCAAGCCACTTCCCTTTGGTACTTATTTCGTATTTTCTTTCAGCACCTTAACGGTGTAACGTCCGTCTGCCTGACGATAGGCGCCGTGGATATCGGTTTCGAAGCCCGGATAGTGGGCGCCGATTTCGCACAGCATTTGCAGGAATTCCAGTACCGGACGGCTTTCCTCGGTGATCATTTCACCAGGCATCACCAGCGGCACTCCCGGAGGGTAAGGAAGGATCATGTTGGCGTTGACGCGACCAACCATCTCTTCAAGATACACCTCTTCCGTTTCGCCATGCAGCTCTTTCTGGAACGCAGTATACGGCGTCATCACCATTTTCGGCAGCACTTCAAACGCACGGTACATTAAGTCCGGCAGATTATGATGTTCGACCAGTTTATGAATATTCTGCGCCAGTTCCTGGATGCGCATATTTTCATAAAACTCAGGCGCTTCGCGGTACAGTGCCGGCAGAATGTTTTTGACGCGCAGGTTCAGGTCAAAGGCGCGTTTAAATTCAGTGAGCGCGCGCAGCAGGCTCAGTGCTTTGGTTTTGTCGATACCAATGCTGAACAGGAACAGCAGGTTGTATGGACCGGTTTTTTCTACGATGATGCCACGTTCATCGAGATATTTGGCGACCAGACTTGCCGGAATACCGAACTCATCCATCGTACCGTCTTTCTTCATCCCCGGCGTCAGGATAGTGACTTTGATCGGGTCGAGGTACATGTGTTCGTTATCGATATTTTTGAAGCCATGCCATGCGCTATCTGAACGCAGCGGCCAGCACTCAGCTCCATCGATATGTTCCGGCTGCCATACGTCAAAGAACCAGCCGTCAGATTCGCTTTTCAGGCGTTTAATTTCTTTACGGAATTTAATCGCACGTTCAATAGAGCCGTTAATCAGGCGTTTACCCGCATTACCTTTCATCATCGCCGCTGCGGTTTCAGTAGACGCTACGATACCGTAGTGCGGAGAAGTGGTGGTATGCATCATGTAGGCTTCGTTAAAGGTTTCTTCGTTAATGTCGCCTTTAACATGAATCATGGATGCCTGTGAAAACGCCGCCAGCAGTTTATGCGTGGACTGGGTTTCATAAATGATTTTGCCTTCCACACGGTCGCCGCTCATACCGCATTTACCCTGATAAATAGGGGAGAAATTGGTATAAGGCACCCAGGCGGAGTCAAAATGAATGGACTTCACATCCAGAGTTTTCTTGATGTAGTCAGTGTTATACAACAGACCGTCATAGGTTGAGTTAGTAATAACAGCATGGACCGGCCAGGTTGCGTTAGGCGTCTCTTTTACCCGTTTAGCGATAGTGGCGTGCTGGAACTCGCTTTGCGGAATACCGCCAAGAATACCGTAGGCGTTACGGGTTGGGCGGAAATAAATCGGCGTAATGTCGCTCATCATCATCAGATGGGTCAGCGATTTATGGCAGTTACGGTCAATCAGTACCGTGCTGCCTGCCGGCGCGGAGTACATACCGACGATTTTGTTCGCCGTAGAGGTGCCGTTCGTCACCATGTAGCTACGTTCGGCGTTAAAGACGCGGGCGATATACTCTTCCGCTTCTTTATGCGGGCCGGAGTGGTCCAGCAGCGAACCCAGTTCAGAAACGGAAATTGAAATATCGGATTTCATCGTGTTCGGGCCGAAGAAATCATAAAAGATGCTGCCGACGGGGCTTTTCTGGAAAGCGGTCCCGCCCATGTGGCCAGGCGTACAGAAAGTATATTTCCCTTCGCGCACATATTTGAACAACGCTTTTGTCAGCGGCGGCAGAATATTGTCGATGTATTCATCGGTATTCTGGCGAATTTTCGCCGCGATATCGGCTGCGGCGCCTAAAGCATATTCAAAGAAGCGAACCTGCATTCTCAGATCGTTGAGGCTGACGTCCAGCGTAGAGTAGCTGTTGGCGAAGGCGTACAGCGGCATATACTCGTTCAGCTTGCTAATCTCTTCGCAAAGCTCAAGGTTATATTTATCCCAGTCGAAAATGACGCCGCAAAGGCGGGAGTTATTTTCAATCAGCTTCAGCAGGTCTTCTCGGTCGTTTGGATAGACGATACGGAAATTTAAACCTTCCAGTGCACGATGCAGTTCACGAATAGGCTCTTCTTTAAAGTAGACGCCCATGTGGTTCATGATAGCAATAACGTTCATAGTCTTGTTCCTGGTAAAGTGGGCCCCTCCCGCTACGCTATAGCAGGTGACGAAAGGGGCTTTGAGAAAAAGGAGTTAGCGGTTAAAGCGCTTCAGCCGTATTGTTGTCGCTGTCGTTGTTCTGGCGCTGGTGCATTTTGCGACCGTAGAACATCAGGATGATCAGACTGACGATAAAGGTGCCGGAGAGTTCGAAGGAGCTGGCGCCCATCAGTGCGATGAAGCAAAATGCGCAGCCCAGTACAGAACAAATCAGGCTTACCGAGTTACGGATGTTGAACCCTTCGAAACGAATCAGGTCAACACAAGAGTAGAAGTACGGCAGCATGGTAAGCAGTACGGCAATCCCGGTCAGTTCGCCGAACAGGTCGGACGCTTTACCGCCGCTGGAGTTCATGATGGTGATCAGAATCATTAGCGCCGTCATTTTCACCGCAGCCAACAGCAGACCTTTTTTCGGAATACCGTTTTTATCCATTTCACCGTAAATTTTTGGGAAGTTGCCGTCGTTGGCGGCGCGAACCCCAGCCTGGCCGACCAGCATCATCCAGGAGCCCAGAGACGTCAGGCAGGCGAAAGCGGTAAAGGCGGAAACCAGCGGCGCAGCCCAGCCACCCAGAATCGTGGAGGTACTGATAGCGAACGGCGCGCCGGAAGAGGCCATAACGGAAGCTGGGAACATCCCGGCGATAACCTGAGTCGCGGCGATATAGATGATGCCTGCCAGCGCGGTACCCAGCATGGTTGCCAGCGGTACGGTGCGTTTCGGGTTTTTCACCATGCCGGTGCTGACGGCGGCAGACTCAACGCCAACGAACGCCCACAGGCAGAGCAGAATACTTTTAACAATGGCGTGAGAGTCGGTCGTCGTAGACGTGTTCCAGTTCGCGTGATAGGTCGCGATATCGAACCAATGCCAGCCGGCGACTGCGGTCAAGACTACCGGGATCAGCACCAGAAACAGGCCAATCGTTGTCAAGCGGCTGACCCAGGCCCCGCCCAGCATATTAATAAAGGTGAACAGCCAGACGATAGCAATACAGGCAATACCTGCCGGTATTGGATTATTTAATGCCGGGAAGAATGTAGAAAGATAAGAAACCGCGGTAATACCGATGGCTAAGTTACCAATCCAGTTTGCGTGATAATAAAGAACGCCGGTCTGGAAACCAAACGCCGGAGATATTTCCCCAGCATAAGCGATAGGGCCACCCTGTTGCGGGTTTTTGGTTGCCAGCCTCGCATAAACATAAGCCAGAGACATTGCCCCAATAATAGAAATTACCCAGCCCCAGATGGCAATGCCACCAATACTGGCAAGGTTGGCGGGTAATAATGCAATCCCGCTCCCCATCATATTACCGGCAACGACGCCAGTACAGGCAAATAGCCCGATCTTTTTGACAGAACTCATGTTCATTTCTCCTGAGCTGTATTTTTAAGAACCGGGCTTATGCTTCATATATGCTGCGTGCCCGTTCAACTGTCGACAAGATTAACGAATGGGTTGAGATAAGTCCTAAAGAAAAAGTGAAATAAACACAAACATGAAAAAACTGATAGATTGATTTTTTTGAATTAACATATAAATATCATGAAAAATATCATGAAAGGATAAACATCGTTTAATTACAAAGAGTTATATTTACATTTCTTTGCGATGAATATGTTGCCAAAATTAACATAAGCTATTTTTGGCAACATGTTTTTCACAAAATAAAAGCGAAAAATTTAATATCTTTTCGCTTTTATTTGTCATGGTTCAGCGTTAAATTTAATCTTCTGCCAGAAAACTATTCAGATAAGGGACAATTTTCTGAACGGATGTCTGAAATACGCCGTTCTCGATCCAGTACAGCGTGTTTTCACCTGGACGTAAATTAAAGGCGGTCAGATAGGCATCAGCGGCCAGACGATTCTCACCTTTCATTTCGTAAACTTTCCCCAACAGGACATAGTTAAACCACGACATTTCAAGCTCGATGCTTTTATTGATTTCCTCATACGCTGCATCGATATCACCTTTGCCTAACAGATCAACGGTCTTGATTTTATAATAAACAGACGTTTTCTCAACGCCCGGAATTTGATCTATTTTTTTAAACTCTTCGTTCAGCGCAGCCACTTGTTCTTTATCAAACGGCTGTTGTGATTGCCGTAATACATCTACCAGCACTTTATATTCATAGGCATAGTTGAAATCAGGCGTTTCCTTAATAATGCCATTCAGAATATCGCTGGCTTTACTTAGCGCCTGCGCATCGCCGCTCAGAATAAGCTGGCGCGCCTCATAAAAACGCATCAGCGCGGTATTTTGCGGCGTTCTGAACAGGGCCAGTTGTTCTCGCATTCGATTAGGCCAGGGCTGTGTTAAAACGAAAGACAGGCTATTAAACAGATCATCCTGGATGGACAACTGGTTAGTATTGGTGACGAAATAACGCTTATCCAGCATGGTTGAACCATCGGCGTTATCAATGAGCACCACAGACATAAAGCACTGCTGCGCCCGATAGTGGCGCTGATTGACAAACTGAATGGTTAACGTCTTACCGGAGCTGCTTGGCTCATTGACCCGGTAATTGGTTTTATCGTGCACCATAAAAGTCGAGTAGGTGTTCAGCAAGTCGGTGATTAAGCCGCCCAGACCGATGGCGTAGGACTCCTGCGAGACCCAGTTATTACAGGAATTGCCGCCTTCAAAACGAACATCTATATCTCGTGGGTTAAGTAATAACCGCGTTTTTGTTACCGCGGCATTATGATCTACCACCGACATCACGATAAACACCACCAGCGTCGCCAGCGAGAGCAGGAACATCACCCACGTCCAGAAAGCGGCGATACGCGGCTTTTTCGCCTTTTTAGTCGGCGTTTGCAAAGAGGCGGGCGGCACGGGTGTAGCGGCAGTAACCCCCTCCGTCGGTTCTGCATTCGTCGCTGCGATCGGCGGCGGCGACGTTGATGAATTATCGATCTCATCGCTATTTTCTTCGCACCAGATAACCGGCGCCGTCAGCTTATAGCCGCGTTTAGGTACGGTAACGATGTATTCAGCATTGCTGTCTCCGCCATCTCTTAATGATTTGCGTAGTTCAGAAATGCTTTGGGTGACAACATGGTTGGTCACGATGGTGCGCATCCAGACATGATCAATAATGTTATCCCGGCTTAACACTTCATCCGGGTGATGCGCAAAATACATCAGAAGATCGATCAGCCGTGGTTCAAGAGTAATCTGGCGTCCCTGACGACTGATCTGATTAACAGAAGGTGTAACCAGCCACTCTCCAATGCGTACAACAGGTTGCTGCATAAAAAGATGCCCTAACGAGCTAAGTCAAACGTTAATAATAACACGATTTGCACAGACTTTTTTTATTCCCCTTTTTTGTAAAAGAAAGGCATAAAAAGCAGCGCAATAAGCAGGGGAACGGGGAGGAAAACGGGCGTTCGCCTTAACGATAACGCCCGTTTTTTCAGAGGATTTCTTGCAATTACAGCACTTTATGCGGGCCGAAGCATTCGTAATGAATGTTTTCGTTATTCACGCCAAGTGAAACCAGTTGTTTTGCGGCAAACTGCATAAAGCCTACCGGGCCGCAAAGATAGAACTGCATTGCCGGATCGCTGATTGCGGCTTCCAGTTGGCTTAAATCCATCAGTCCTTCGCTGTCAAAGAGGCGTTGGGCGCGATCGGCCTCGGTCGGTTCGCGGTACCAGGTATGGGCAGTGAAACGCGGCAGTGTACGGCCCAGCTCGCTCACTTCGTCGGCAAACGCATGGACGTCGCCGTTCTCCGCCGCGTGGAACCAGTTCACCTGCGCGGTATGCTGTTCTTTCGCCAGCGTATCGAGCATCGCTAACATCGGCGTCTGGCCGACGCCAGCGGAAATCAGCGAAACGGGGGTATCAGCGGCGACATTCATAAAGAAGTCACCTGCCGGCGCAGCCAGATGTACCACATCGCCTACGCTGGCGTGATGGTGTAACCAGTTTGATACCTGGCCGCCGTCTTCACGCTTCACGGCAATACGGTACCCTTTGCCATCGGGTTTACGGGTCAGTGAATATTGGCGGATCTCCTGATGCGCAAAACCTTCCGGCTTCAGCCAGACCCCTAGATACTGCCCGGGACGGTATTCCGCCACCGTACCGCCGTCGACTGGTTCAAACTCAAAGCTGGTGATCAGTGCGCTACGCGGGGTTTTTGCAACGATGCGGAAGGGGCGCGTGCCTTCCCAGCCGCCGTCTTTGCTGGCGTTCTCGTGATAAATCTCGGCTTCCCGATGAATAAAGACGTTAGCCAGTACGCCATAGGCTTTGCCCCACGCGTCCAGCACTTCCTGGCCCGGGTTGAACATTTCGTCCAGCGTCGCCAGCAAATGCGTCCCGACGATGTTGTACTGCTCCGGCTTAATCTGGAAGCTGGTGTGCTTCTGCGCGATTTTTTCTACCGCCGGCAGCAACGCCGGTAAATTTTCGATATTGCTGGCGTAGGCCGCGATAGCATTAAACAGGGCTTCACGCTGATCGCCGTTACGCTGGTTGCTCATATTGAAGATTTCTTTGAGCTCCGGGTTATGCGTAAACATACGGTCGTAGAAGTGGGCGGTCAGTTTCGGTCCTGTTTCAACCAGTAGGGGAATGGTGGCCTTTACTGTAGCGATGGTTTGTGCGTCAAGCATACGTGCTTCCTTTATGTGAAAATCTAATGATGTATATCAAATGCATCTTATAAAAATACCCTTGCATTGTAAATGGTTCTTCTCTGCTTTACGTTATGGATGTAACAACGTGAAAAATCTGCATCACAAAGCTGAAAAGAAATCCGTTGAAATTCGTCAGGCTCTCGTTCAGGAAACCCTTATCTGACGCACAGGTAATCGTTTGCGTAAAAACCTTTGTCAAGACCTGTTATCGAAGAATGATTCGGTTATACTGTTGGCCGAAGTCCCACGGACTGCCTTTTCAGGCACAAATTTTATTGTTAGCTGAGTCAGGAGATGCGGATGTTAAAGCGTGAAATGAACATTGCCGATTATGATGCCGAATTGTGGCAGGCTATGGAGCAGGAAAAAGTACGTCAGGAAGAGCACATCGAACTGATCGCCTCCGAAAACTACACCAGCCCGCGCGTGATGCAGGCGCAGGGGTCTCAGCTGACCAACAAATACGCTGAAGGTTATCCGGGCAAGCGCTACTACGGCGGTTGCGAATACGTTGATGTCGTAGAGCAACTGGCTATCGACCGCGCGAAAGAACTGTTCGGCGCCGACTACGCTAACGTGCAGCCGCACTCCGGTTCTCAGGCTAACTTCGCTGTTTACACCGCGCTGCTGCAGCCGGGCGACACCGTTCTGGGTATGAACCTGGCGCAGGGCGGCCACCTG
The DNA here is from genome assembly GCF_046552175.1 of Salmonella sp. SAL00672. Taxonomy (NCBI): domain Bacteria; kingdom Pseudomonadati; phylum Pseudomonadota; class Gammaproteobacteria; order Enterobacterales; family Enterobacteriaceae; genus Salmonella; species Salmonella sp. SAL00672. Next base: position 53,537 of record NZ_JBGDUQ010000007.1, read on the forward strand.
ACTCACGGCTCCCCGGTTAACTTCTCCGGTAAACTGTACAACATCGTACCTTACGGTATCGATGAGTCCGGTAAAATTGACTATGACGAGATGGCGAAGCTGGCCAAAGAGCACAAGCCGAAGATGATTATCGGTGGCTTCTCTGCCTACTCCGGCGTGGTTGACTGGGCAAAAATGCGTGAAATCGCTGACAGCATCGGCGCATACCTGTTTGTCGACATGGCGCACGTGGCGGGCCTGATTGCCGCAGGCGTTTACCCGAACCCGGTTCCGCACGCTCACGTTGTCACCACCACCACCCACAAAACCCTGGCGGGTCCGCGCGGCGGCCTGATCCTGGCGAAGGGCGGCGATGAAGAGCTGTACAAAAAACTGAACTCCGCCGTGTTCCCAAGCGCGCAGGGCGGCCCGCTGATGCACGTGATCGCGGGTAAAGCGGTAGCACTGAAAGAAGCGATGGAGCCGGAGTTCAAAGTTTACCAGCAGCAGGTGGCGAAAAACGCCAAAGCGATGGTAGAAGTGTTCCTGAACCGCGGCTACAAAGTGGTGTCTGGCGGCACTGAGAACCACCTGTTCCTGCTGGACCTGGTGGATAAAAACCTGACCGGTAAAGAAGCTGACGCCGCGCTGGGCCGTGCTAACATCACGGTGAACAAAAACAGCGTGCCGAACGATCCTAAGAGCCCGTTCGTGACTTCCGGTATCCGCATCGGTTCTCCAGCGGTCACTCGTCGCGGCTTCAAAGAAGCGGAAGTGAAAGAGCTGGCTGGCTGGATGTGTGACGTGCTGGACAACATCAATGATGAAGCCACCATTGAACGCGTGAAAGCGAAAGTACTGGATATCTGCGCCCGCTTCCCGGTTTACGCGTAAGCGCTTATGCTGTGAAAATGGCCCGATGGCGCTGCGTCTGTCGGGCATTACTTATGCGCCATAACGTGACGCCGCCGGAAGTCATTATCCGGCGGCGTTGCCGTTTGAACTTCTCCCTCCGCTTGTTAATCTTATGTTACCCTTGCCAGCGCAACCGTTTACCGCCAGACTATCGCCTCCAAACGGGAGGGAATCATGGCATTGCATTCCACGCGCTGGCTGGCGCTCAGTTATTTCACCTACTTCTTTAGTTACGGTATTTTTCTGCCCTTCTGGAGCGTCTGGCTCAAAGGTCTTGGGCTAACGCCGGAAACCATCGGTCTTCTGCTGGGCGTGGGTCTGGTCGCGCGTTTTCTCGGTAGTCTGCTCATTGCGCCTCGCGTAAGCGATCCTTCGCGGTTGATCTCCGCGCTGCGCGTACTGGCATTGCTGACGCTGGTATTTGCGCTGGCATTTTGGGCAGGAACGCATGTCGCGTGGCTAATGGTGGTGATGGTTGGGTTTAACCTCTTCTTTTCACCACTGGTGCCGCTGACCGATGCGCTGGCCAATACCTGGCAAAAGCAAATTACCCTGGACTATGGTCGGGTGCGGCTGTGGGGGTCCATCGCCTTCGTGATAGGGTCGGCGCTGACCGGTAAGCTGGTGAGTTTATACGATTACCAGGCGATTCTGGCGCTACTGACGCTCGGCGTCGCCTCGATGTTGCTGGGTATGTTGTTACGTCCCAGCGTGCCGCCGCAAGGGGAAAGCCGTCAGCAGGAGAGCGCAGGCTGGCCCGCCTGGCGTACGCTGGTGGCACAAAGTTGGCGTTTTCTCGCCTGCGTCTGTTTGCTGCAAGGGGCGCACGCCGCCTACTACGGTTTTAGCGCCATCTACTGGCAGGGGGCTGGCTATTCAGCATCGGCGGTCGGCTATTTATGGTCGTTGGGCGTGGTGGCGGAAGTGATCATTTTCGCCCTGAGTAAAAAGCTATTTCGCCGGTTTAGCGCCCGCGACTTGCTGTTGCTTTCCGCTGTGTGCGGCGTGGTACGCTGGGGACTGATGGGCTGGAGTACGGCGTTGCCGTGGCTGATTGTGATACAAATCCTGCACTGTGGCACGTTTACCGTTTGCCATCTGGCCGCCATGCGCTATATCGCTGCGCGTCAGGGAAGCGAGGTGATTCGTTTGCAGGCCGTCTATTCCGCTGTGGCGATGGGCGGCAGCATCGCGATTATGACGGTATTTGCCGGTTTTCTGTATCAACATCTGGGCGGCGGCGTGTTCTGGATTATGGCGCTGGTGGCATTGCCCGCTATCTTCCTTCGGCCCAAAGTGGTTGCCGCGTCATGATTCCAGGATCTTGCGGATCTGCTGCTGTTGGTGCTCTGTGAGGGTGCGATCCGCATGAATTAATGGCGGTGAGAAGAGCGGTAGCGGCGTGGCGTAAGGGGTAACAATCAGCGCTACGCCGCGCGGGCATCCCTCTTTTTGAAATGCCTGGAGCGATAGCCGTCTGATATTCAGCGGCAACAGGGTCAGTTCACGCAGTTGCTGCTCAATATGCGTCTCCAGCGCATCATTTTTATCCGCTAACAATACGATCTGTCTCTCATGCAAATCGTTATCCTGCATTAGCCAGGCGCCGAAAATCACTGCCACCAGCCCCGTCTCTTCCTCGGAAAAGTGGATACCATATTCGGCTTCAAACCCGGCGAGCGCCTCACGTGTGGTGCGAACCAGACGCGGATAAAGACGGTTGAACTCTTCCGGAAGCGTATTATCGATGCCAATCGTGAATAAACTTCGGTTCAGCGCCTGGGCGAGATGGACATACAGCTGATCGTTAAGCCCTTGTTCGTCGCTGAAGCGTACGTTCCCTTTTTCTCGAAAGCGCAGCACCAGCCGCGCCACCTCCAGTCGCAGTTGCTGCGCCCGTTGATGCGTGTCGCGAATCGGGTCGGGGAGGCGAATCATTGAAAACAGTAACGCCATAAACAGCGCTTCATTGAGCGGTGCGGCCTGCATCACGTGGCGCTGCCAGTGACGACCAATTTCCTGGGCGAGTGGATATTCCGCGCACGACTGCGCCCAAATCTGCTGTACAGGGTTGAACTCCGGGGTGATGCCGGCATGGTGTTGTAGCAGACAATACTGTAAAAAGAGACGCAGGAACTGCACGTCGCGATGTTCAAATGGTTTTTGCAACCGGCGGGCGCACAGATTGATGAGCGCGTGCAGATTAATATCGTCATACAGCGGACGCGCGATACCGCGCTGCTTTAGCGCGTTTTTTAAGGCCGGGGTAAACTGTTGCGTGACGAAGGTCGGGCATAAACGCAGGCCGCGCCTGAGCCAGTGTAAAAGGCAAAGGCGCTGATCGAGTGCTGTACCTTCGATCCGATAGCAACCGTTCTGGCATGTTGTGATGGCAAGGCGATGATAGCGCTGGATCTCCAGGCTTGTCTCAGTGATATCCTCACGGGCAGTATCATCATCAACGCCATTAAGCGCGCTGAAGATTTCCACCGTGGCAATTGGCTCCGGCTGGAAAAGCGTCAGCAATACCTGACAGCGGCGCTGGGGAGCGGAAAGTACAGATGGTGGGGCAATTGTCGGCATCATCTGTCAGGTCTCCCGTTAGTTTGTCTGGTAAGGATAGCTAAAGTTTGCGTGTGAAAAATGTGATAAGCGTGCTTTTAGGCCAGGAATGCTGAGGAGTGTCACAGAATTTTTATCGCGAGGAACAGATGAAGCCAGTGAAACGCAGCGCCTTAACACTATTTCTTGCCGTTTTATCTTTCGTGGCGGCGGCGCATCCGCACAGCTTCATCCGTCTGCAAACGCAGGTGGTCAGTGAAAATGAGCAATTTGTGGCGTTAAAAATGCGCTGGACAATGGACGCGCTGACGTCCGCAGATCTGCTGTATGACGCCGGAAACGCGGCACCGGGGTCAGAAATATGGAAAAAGTTGGCGGCGGAAGTGATGGCTAACGTACTTGGGCAGCACTACTTTACAGAAGTGTGGCGCAATGGCGCGAAAGTGAAGTTTAAAAACAGGCCGACAGAATACGGTATGACGCGTGACGCGCATCAGGCGGTATTGACCTTTACGCTACCGCTGGCTGAACCGCAGCCGTTAAGCGGACAGACTTATACCTTTTCAACGTTTGATCCCTCTTATTATGTCGATATGCATTATGACCAGGACAGCGATATCACGATGCCGGAACCGCTGCGCGAAAAGTGTCGGATTCAGGTTTATACTCCTGCGCCCGGCGAAGAGACGCTACGTTTCGTCCAGTCGCTGGATAAAGAGGACGCGCCGCCGGAGGATATGGATTTAGGTAAACAGTTTGCCCAAACGGTGACCTTGCAATGTCAGTAATTTTTTCTCAACGCACTCCGGGGCGACGCTGGCTCTCGCTGTGGCCATTGGCGTTATTCCTGCTGCTGATGCTGGTTGGCGGTCTGTGGATATGGCAGGCCTGGCCGCAGGTGATGTTGAAAAGCGCTCTTTGGCAGCGGGACGTAAATCAGCAGTTGAGCGCGCTGCTTAATGCGGTGGCGACGCATCCTGAGCGGGCGGGCGGATCGTTGCTTCTGCTGAGCTTTATGTATGGCGTGCTTCATGCGCTGGGGCCGGGACACGGCAAAGTGGTGATCGCGACATGGCTGGCGACGCATCCTTCGAAGTTGAAATCGAGTATCGTGTTAACCCTCGCCGCCGCGTTATTACAGGGGCTCGTGGCTATCGGGTTGGTGGTGGGCGTGCTGACCGTATTGCAACTTCCGGCCAGGCAGCTCCATCTGAGCGGCTTCTGGCTGGAAAAGGGGAGCTATGCGTTAGTTGGCGGGCTGGGCATTTTGCTGTGCTGGCGGGCCATAAAAAGGTTACGCGCGCTGCTACGTAAACCTGTCTTTATCGCTTTTACGCCGCGCCATGTTCACCATGAAAAATGCGGCTGCGGACATCAGCATCTACCGACGCAGGAACAATTGCATAGCGGCGATGACTGGCGCGCGCGATTCATGATCGTACTGTCTATGGGGATGCGGCCCTGTTCCGGCGCGATAATGGTGCTGTTATTCAGTAAAGTGATTGGCGTTTTTAGCTGGGGAATGGCGTCGGTACTGGCGATGGCGGCGGGAACCTCGCTAACGATTACCTCGCTGGCGTTGCTGGTACACACTTTTCGTGCTCTGGCGGTGAAACTCAGTGGAAACAAAGCGCCTGCGTTATGGCGGCAGGTAGGCTGGTCAACGCTGGCGCTGGCCGGAGGGGTGATACTGCTTGTCGCGGCGCTGGTCATGTGGTTTAGCGTGCCGCAGCCTGTGGGCGGGCTGCGGCCATGGCGTGGTTGATTAGTGTCCGGCGGGTTTGAGATGCATCCGCGCGACGGATTCGTCTTCGGCCCAGTAAATGCGTTCGGCGACCATCGCTTCCGGATTGAGCTGAACGCCGCGCAGTACCCGTTCTTTAAAACGCAGATAGCCGCCTTTGTCGATCAGATGGCCCATATGTAGATAGATCGGTTTTCCGCCGAGCATCTCTTTTTCAAATTCATACAGGTTAACGATCACCTGCTTTATCACATCTTCAGTCACCCAGTTGAGGAAGAGCTTGCCGACGCGCGGCGTCTTTTTACTGGTGCGTCCGCCCAGACGGACTTGCCAGAGCTGATCCGGCTTACGTTGCCAGGCCAGCGTCGGACAGGCCAGCACGCACTCGCCGCAGCCGATACAGGCGGACTCTTCTTTGACCGCTTTGCCGTTCTTCAGCGCCAGGCAGCCTACCGCGTGGTGACTACAGGCCTTCACGCAGGCGCCGCAACCGATACAGCGATCGGCAGTGAAGCGCATTTTCGCCACGCCAATAATTCCCAGATCTGCCATTGACGCCTTCGCGCAATCATTCGGGCAGCCAACGATGACCGTTTTGAGATGATAAGGGCTGGGATAGACCAGTTTTTCAAGACGACGGGACAGACCGGTCGTGTCAGTGTTGGCTTTCTGGCAAATGCGGTTCCCCTGACAGGCGACAATATTTCGCCCGCCAATAGCGAGATAGCCCGCTTTGGTATCCTCAACCTGGACGTCGCACAGTTCTATTTCAATCTCGCGAAGAAACGGCTCCAGCGCGGCGTTCACGTTGTCGATATCTTCGTAACGGATACCCGGCATCGCCAGCTTCTGGCGGGTAGTGAGGTGAATTTGTCCGTTGCCCCAGGTTTCGGCGATGTCACGCGCCACCGTTAGCAAATGCGCAGGCAAAATACCGCCGGGAATGCGGACGCTGATCATGGCTTCGCCGCGCACTTTTGACAGGCGATATTCGTTTTTCGCACGGGCTTTAATGATATCAATATCAATGCTCATGATGTTCTCCTTAATCGGCAAAACGTTGCGCGACGGCGTAGTTAAATATCGGACCGTCGGTGCAGACATACACTTCGCCCATACGGCAGTGGCCGCACTTCCCGACGGAGCAGGCCATCCGGCGTTCGTAGTCCACCCAGATTTGCTCCGGCTTGAGCCCTTTTTGCAGCAGCATTTTTACGGTAAAGGTAATCATTATTGGCGGCCCAACGACGATGGCCTGCATAGTGTCGATATCGCTAAGCGTCATGTCGGCAAGCCGATCGGTCACCCGGCCAATCTGGTAACGGTCATCAGCCTCGCCTTCATCCAGCGTGAGTACCAGATTATGTTTGCCGCGCCACGTCGCCATTTCTTCTTTGTACAGCACGCAATCGCGATTTTTATAGCCGAGAATCATATCCAGTTGACCAATTTCCTGGGGATTCTCAACGAAATAGCGCATTAAGCCTTTCACCGGCGCGACGCCCGTGCCGCCTGCGACAACCAGTAAGGGTTTATGGCGCAGCGTATCGACCGGATAGCCATTGCCATAGCAGCCGCGTAGCCACACGTTGTCGCCTTCTTTCAGCGTAAAGAGGGCGCTGGTCACTTTTCCGACATTACGAATCAGCAGATCTATCCAGCCGTCGCCGTAGTCGGAAACGGAGATGGGCGCTTCGCCGACGCGCGGCAGCGACACCTCAACAAATTGCCCCCAGTGCGCGGGAAAATCGACGGCCACGCGGAAATTCCACTCCAGCGGCGTGTGGCGAGTAATACTGAGGATGCGGTACGCCGCAGGCAGCAAACTGTGCTGCGGTTTATCATGACAGGAACAATGTGACATGCGTTATGCCTCCTCTGCCAGCGCCTGCCGAACGGCAGCGGTCATTTTATTGATAATCAAAGAAAATTTGATGTATTGCGGGCAGCGATCGTCGCAGCGGCCGCAGCCGACGCACATATGTTCAATGCCGTTGCGCGCTTTGTAGTCATTGACCTTATGCAGGGCGCGGTAGCGCAGACGCTCGCCGGGTTTTTCGCGAAAACCATGACCGCCGGCCATGTCGCTAAAGCCCGGCACCATGCAGCTTGCCCACTGGCGACGGCGTTCGCCGCGCTGCGGATTTTCATCATAGGCGACGTCAAAGACGCTATAGCAGGTACAGGTTGGGCACCCGGTAGTGCAGCGGCCACAACTGATGCAGCGGCTGTCGTAGGCGTCCCATAGCGGGTGGCGGGTGAGAATGTCGCGAATTTTTTGCGGATCGCGGCAAACGCTGTCCGGCGTGACGACGGTTTCCCGGTTTTCGCTGACGAAAGAGGGGGTATAGTCAGCCTCCTGCCCCAGCCCTTGTATCGCCGCCTCGATAAAGGGATCGCGGATGCTGACAAGCGCGCCCTCATCGCTAAAACGCATGGCGGCGCTATAACAGTCAGTTTTATTGGTACCCATTGAGACGCAGAAACAATTTTCGAAGCTTTCTTCACACTCAATAAGGACGAAACGAATATGCTCCCGTAGCAGTTGATAACTGTAATCGGAATTATTCCCATTTGATAAATACATATAATCCAGCCGCGACATGGCGTTAATGTCGCAGGCGCGGGCAAAGATGATTATCGGGGAAATGTCTGTCTCGGCAATTTGAATGGTGTCTTTATCGAAATAAAAGAGCGTTTCGGTGATAGGGGCGATAATGGTATTCGGCGACATGTGCGATTTCTCGTGCCAGATGAGATCGCGCCAGCCGCTAATCCGTTGATAAATAATGTTGTCAGTGTCGGAAAAACGTCCGCCGCGAAACTCTGCGGACGGGGCAAACACGCGCCATTTTTTGTTTAATCGCTGGATAAGCAAACTAAACTCGTCAGGCGTAATTTTGATAGCCATCACATACTCCACAGTAATATTCAGGAAAAACAAATGAAAATAAATTGTTATAAAAATCAGTTGAATATTACTGTTACGCTAGCGCTAATCCACCGCCTTCGCTAACGGGAAAAAATGGTTTTTACTATCGGTATAATAAATATATTCTTAATCATAAAATATGCATATATACAGCGTCGCGCTATTTAGCGGATAGCGCGGTCTGAATAAATTTAATCATTGCATCACGGTAAAGGTTTGCATAACGTCCGGAAAAAGCATCAATGTGATCGCCGTCAGGAATGAAGATTTTTTGTTTGGGCTCCCGGGCGAGGGCATACAATTTCTCACTGTCCTGCCAGGGAATAACATGGTCTGCCGTGCCATGAAGAATCAATACCGGAATGGGGCTGACGCTGGCGATATTGCGATCCGCGCTATAGCGGTCATCAAGCAAATAGCCGCTGCCCGGGATCATCTGGTTGGCGATGGAGGAATAGGATAAAAACGTTGAGTCGAGAATAATCGCACGTATGCCCGCCTGGTCGGCGTAGCGCATATTTGCGCAGCCTACGCAGTGGCCTACGGCGGCCAGCACATTATTGCCGCCCAGGCTCTGCCCCAGCAGTACCAGGCGCTCGGGGTTAACGTCGGCACGATGCCGCACATAATCTATCGCGCTTTTCGTATCGTCCAGTAGCCCTTCTTGTGATGGGGTGCCCTCAGATTCGCCAAACCCACGGTAATCAAACATAAACAGGTTTACGTTGCGTTCTGGCAGCCAACTGACTAACGGCCAGTGCGCCGACATATTTCCGGCGTTGCCATGGGCATGAATCACCGTCGCGACGGCGTTTTCCGGCCTGCCGAAAGCAGTGGGAATAAACCAGCCGTGCAGATGCGTGCCATCTTTGGCGGTAAAGGTAATGGATTCAGCTTCGGCAGGGGTTGGCCCATAGACTTTATTGTCCGGGTAATAAAAGGCATTGATCGCTACGCGGGGTAGCAGATAAATACAGACCACAATGATAAACAGAATAAAAAGGGATTTGACGATGCGTCGGGTATGTTGAAGGGTCATGTTCGCTTCCTTGCCGCTTTATGCCAATAGCGGAGCAGGGAGCGATCGTACAAAAACATGCAGGCAAGTAAAGCGATGAGGCTGTGTTTAGGAAAAACGCCTGAAAAGGCACGGCGGATGAGTGGCCCCATCCGCCGAAGAGACTTAGCGCTTCAGCGCATCGCTCAGTTCGTCGCGCATATTCGCCAGCATGGCTTTAACGACGCGCGGATTCCCCGCCACGATATTACCGGTCATCATGTAGTTATGACCGCCGGTGAAATCGCTGACGATACCGCCCGCTTCACGAACCAGCAGTTCGCCCGCGGCGAAATCCCACGGACGAAGGCCAATTTCAAAGAAACCATCGACACGACCTGCAGCCACATAGGCCAGATCCAGCGCGGCGGAACCGGTGCGGCGGAAATCGGCGCATTCGGTGAACAGCTTGCCGATAATATTAATGTAGGTGGTCGCGTATTGTTTGGCTTTGAACGGGAAGCCGGTAGCGAGAATAGTGCCGTCCAGATCGCGCGCGGTACTGCCGCGCAGACGGTAGCCGTTCAGTTGCGCGCCCTGACCGCGGGTGGCGGTGAACAGTTCGTTACGCATCGGATCGTAAACGACAGCCACTTCAGTACGGCCTTTAATGCGTACGGCAATGGAAACGGAGAAGTGTGGCAGACGTTTGATGAAGTTGGTGGTGCCATCCAGCGGATCGATAACCCATTGAACATCCTGATCTGTGCCAACGTGCTCACCGCTTTCTTCGGTGATAATAGTGTGTTGCGGGTAAGATTTGCGAATGGTGTCGATAATTACCGCTTCAGCGGCCTTATCTACGTTGGTCACAAAATCGTTACTGCCTTTTTGGCTCGCTTCTACAGCGTCCGGAGTTTCATAGTTTTTGGCAATTACATTACCCGCCTTGCGCGCTGCGCGCACGGCGATGGTCAGCATCGGATGCATCGGTCTCTCTCACTGGATGTTAAAGAACGGGAAAACGGCGCAGAGTATAGCAGCGAGATCGGAATCTGTCTTGGTTTTATGGTAAGATGTCAGAATAATCTTTAGCTGAAGAAAGACAATGCTGCAAAACATTCGAATTGTGCTGGTGGAAACCTCCCACACCGGCAATATGGGCTCCGTGGCTCGCGCTATGAAAACCATGGGCTTAACTAACCTGTGGCTGGTAAACCCGTTGGTGAAACCGGACTCCCAGGCCATCGCCCTGGCGGCAGGCGCCAGCGATGTGATCGGTAATGCGCAGATCGTCGATACGCTGGATGAAGCGTTGGCTGGCTGTAGCCTGGTGGTCGGCACCAGCGCCCGCTCCCGCACTCTGCCGTGGCCGATGCTTGATCCGCGCGAGTGCGGCTTAAAAAGCGTGGCGGAAGCGGCAAATACGCCGGTTGCGCTGGTTTTTGGTCGTGAGCGTGTCGGGCTGACTAACGATGAGTTGCAAAAATGCCATTATCACGTCGCTATTGCCGCTAACCCGGAGTACAGCTCGTTGAATCTGGCGATGGCGGTACAGGTCATCGCGTATGAAGTCCGCATGGCCTGGCTGGCGACGCAGGAAAACGGCGACGCGGCAGATCATGAAGAGACGCCGTATCCGCTGGTGGACGATCTTGAACGCTTCTACGGCCATCTGGAGCAAACGTTGCTCTCCACTGGCTTTATTCGCGAAAACCATCCGGGGCAGGTGATGAATAAATTGCGCCGTCTGTTTACCCGCGCCCGCCCGGAAAGCCAGGAGTTGAATATTCTGCGTGGGATTCTGGCGTCTATTGAGCAGCAGAATAAAGGCAAGTAACCGCGTCAATACCGCACGGAACGCTAAATACCTGACTAATTTACTCAAGTAAATAGTTGACCAAATTACTCGGGAATGTCAGACTTGTCCCTGCTATGCAATACCCCATTTTACAATAAAAAACCCCGGGCAGGGGCGAGTTTGAGGTTAAGTAAGACATGAGACTGACATCTAAAGGGCGTTATGCCGTGACCGCAATGTTAGACGTTGCGCTCAACTCCGAAGCGGGCCCGGTACCGTTGGCTGATATTTCTGAACGTCAGGGGATTTCCCTTTCTTATCTGGAACAGCTATTTTCCCGTTTACGTAAAAACGGTCTGGTTTCCAGCGTACGCGGGCCGGGCGGCGGTTATCTGCTGGGTAAAGATGCTGGCAGTATCGCGGTCGGCGAAGTGATCAGCGCGGTTGATGAATCCGTTGACGCGACCCGTTGCCAGGGCAAAGGCGGCTGCCAGGGCGGCGATAAATGCCTGACCCATGCGCTGTGGCGTGATTTAAGCGATCGTCTGACCGGTTTTCTCAACAATATTACTTTAGGCGAGCTGGTGAATAACCAGGAAGTTCTGGATGTGTCTGGTCGCCAGCACACGCATGACGCGCCGCGCGCCAGCGGTCGTGCGCAGGACGCTATCGACGTTAAATTACGCGCTTAATTAAAATATTACGCCATCTCTTCTGGCGGCCTCATGCGGTGAATGCCGCGGTCGTCTGAAGGATGAAGCGTAAAAAAGAATTCAGAATCAGGCCGGGACGCGGACGTCCCGTCAACACGGTCGTACATCCAGCCGGTTGCCTGATTCCTTGCATTGAGTGATGTACGGAGTTTAAGAGCAATGAAATTACCGATTTATCTCGACTACTCCGCAACCACGCCGGTGGACCCGCGTGTTGCCGAGAAAATGATGCAGTTTCTGACCCTGGACGGAACCTTTGGGAACCCGGCGTCTCGTTCACACCGTTTTGGCTGGCAGGCTGAAGAAGCCGTCGATATCGCCCGCAACCAGATTGCTGAACTGGTCGGCGCCGACCCGCGTGAAATCGTCTTTACCTCAGGGGCGACGGAGTCCGATAACCTGGCGATCAAAGGCGCTGCCAACTTTTATCAGAAAAAAGGCAAGCACATCATCACCAGCAAGACCGAGCACAAAGCGGTGCTGGACACCTGCCGTCAGCTTGAGCGCGAAGGGTTTGAAGTGACCTACCTGGCGCCCCAGCGCAACGGCATCATCGATCTCAACGAGCTCGAAGCAGCGATGCGTGACGACACCATTCTGGTTTCCATCATGCACGTGAACAACGAAATCGGCGTGGTGCAGGATATCGCGACCATCGGCGAAATGTGCCGCGCGCGCGGTATCATCTACCACGTTGACGCCACCCAGAGCGTGGGCAAACTGCCTATCGACCTGAGCCAACTGAAAGTGGATCTGATGTCCTTCTCCGGTCATAAAATTTATGGTCCGAAAGGCATTGGCGCGCTGTATGTGCGTCGTAAGCCGCGTATTCGCATTGAAGCGCAGATGCATGGCGGCGGGCACGAGCGCGGTATGCGCTCTGGTACTCTGCCTGTCCACCAGATCGTCGGCATGGGCGAAGCTTACCGTATCGCGAAAGAAGAGATGGAGACCGAAATGGCCCGTCTGCGCGGTCTGCGTAACCGTCTGTGGAACGGCATCAAAGATATTGAAGAAGTTTACCTGAACGGCGACCTTGAGCAGGGCGCGCCAAACATTCTCAACGTGAGCTTTAACTACGTTGAAGGCGAGTCGCTGATCATGGCGCTGAAAGACCTGGCTGTCTCTTCCGGTTCCGCCTGCACCTCCGCCAGTCTGGAACCGTCCTACGTGCTGCGCGCGTTGGGCATGAATGACGAGCTGGCGCATAGCTCTATCCGTTTCTCTTTAGGTCGTTTTACCACTGAAGAAGAGATCGACTACACCATTGATCTGGTACGTAAATCCATTGGCCGTCTGCGTGACCTTTCTCCACTGTGGGAAATGTACAAGCAGGGTGTGGATCTGAACAGCATCGAATGGGCACATCATTAATCGGTATCGGAATCAGGAGAATTTATAATGGCTTACAGCGAAAAAGTAATCGATCACTATGAGAACCCGCGTAACGTAGGGTCGTTTGACAACAACGACGATAACGTGGGAAGCGGCATGGTTGGCGCTCCGGCCTGCGGCGACGTTATGAAGTTGCAGATTAAAGTTAACGATGAAGGTATCATTGAAGACGCGCGCTTCAAGACTTACGGCTGCGGTTCCGCTATCGCCTCCAGTTCTCTGGTAACGGAGTGGGTGAAAGGGAAATCCCTGGACGAAGCGCAGGCGATTAAAAACACCGACATTGCAGACGAACTGGAGCTGCCGCCGGTGAAAATTCACTGCTCTATTCTGGCGGAAGACGCGATTAAAGCCGCTATTGCGGATTACAAAAGCAAACGCGAAGCGAAATAAAATAGAACGTTAACATTGAGGTTTTGTTATGTCGATTACACTTAGCGACAGTGCAGCAGCGCGAGTTAATACCTTCCTGGCCAACCGTGGTAAAGGGTTTGGTCTGCGTCTGGGCGTGAGAACCTCCGGCTGCTCAGGTATGGCTTATGTACTGGAATTTGTTGACGAGCCAACGGCGGAAGACACCGTGTTTGAAGACAAAGGCGTTAAGGTAGTGGTTGACGGCAAGAGCCTGCAATTTCTGGACGGTACACAGCTGGACTTCGTAAAAGAAGGTCTGAACGAAGGGTTTAAATTCTCCAACCCGAATGTGAAAGATGAGTGTGGTTGCGGCGAAAGCTTCCACGTGTAACCGTGTTCCGCTGTTATACCGAGCATTCGTGCTGCAGAAAAGCGGCAAGCGAGTGAATCCCCAGGCGCTTACTTGAGTAAATGACTGGGGGAACCCGCGCAGACAACGCATCTGCGGCGCGAAGTAAGAAGGTATAACCCCACCGTGGTCGCCTGCGTGTGGGGTTTGTTCTGACAGGCTATCCCTGAGAATGTTATGGATTACTTCACCCTCTTTGGCTTACCAGCCCGTTATCAGATTGACACCCAGGCGCTGAGCCTTCGTTTTCAGGATCTGCAACGCCAGTATCACCCTGACAAATTTGCCAACGGCACCCAGGCGCAGCAGCTTGCCGCCGTCCAGCAATCCGCCACGATCAACCTGGCCTGGCAAACGCTGCGTCACCCTTTGACGCGCGCGGAGTATCTGCTTTCCTTACACGGGTTCGATCTGGCCAGCGAGCAACATACGGTACGCGACACCGCGTTTCTGATGGAACAACTCACGCTTCGCGAAGAGCTGGACGATATCGAACAATCAAAAGACGACGCGCGGCTGGAAAGCTTCATCAAACGCGTACAAAAGATGTTTGATGCTCGTCTTCAGCAAATGGTGGAACAGTTGGACAACGCCGCGTGGGACGCGGCGGCGGATACGGTGCGCAAACTGCGGTTTCTCGATAAACTGCGAAGCAGCGCAGAACAACTCGAAGAAAAGCTGCTCGATTTTTAACTGGAATCTAACATGGCCTTATTACAAATTAGTGAGCCTGGTCTGAGCGCCGCGCCGCATCAGCGTCGTCTGGCGGCGGGCATCGACTTAGGCACTACCAACTCTCTGGTTGCGACGGTTCGCAGCGGCCAGGCGGAAACTCTGCCTGACCACGAAGGGCGCCACCTGTTGCCTTCAGTGGTTCACTATCAGCAGCAGGGCCATACGGTCGGTTACGCTGCGCGTGACAATGCCGCGCAGGATACGGCCAACACTATCAGCTCTGTGAAACGCATGATGGGACGCTCGCTGGCGGATATCCAGGCGCGCTATCCGCATCTGCCTTACCGGTTTAAGGCAAGCGTTAATGGGCTGCCGATGATTGACACGGCGGCTGGATTGCTCAATCCGGTGCGCGTATCGGCTGATATTCTCAAAGCGCTGGCCGCGCGGGCTAGCGAATCGCTCTCCGGCGAGCTGGATGGCGTGGTGATTACCGTTCCCGCCTATTTCGATGATGCCCAACGTCAGGGAACGAAAGACGCCGCGCGGCTGGCAGGCCTGCATGTGCTGCGCCTGCTCAACGAACCGACGGCGGCGGCGATTGCCTACGGTCTGGACTCAGGCAAAGAAGGCGTTATTGCTGTTTACGATCTCGGCGGCGGTACCTTCGATATCTCTATTTTACGCCTGAGCCGCGGGGTGTTTGAAGTGCTGGCGACGGGCGGTGATTCTGCGCTCGGCGGCGACGACTTTGACCATCTGCTGGCGGACTATATTCGTGAGCAGGCGGGAATTGCCGATCGTAGCGACAATCGCGTTCAGCGCGAACTGCTGGATGCCGCGATTGCGGCGAAAATCGCCTTAAGCGATGCCGATACCGTTCGCGTTAACGTTGCGGGCTGGCAGGGGGAGATCACTCGCGAGCAGTTTAACGATCTCATTTCCGCGCTGGTTAAGCGCACGCTATTGGCCTGCCGTCGCGCATTGAAAGATGCCGGCGTTGAGCCCCAGGACGTTCTGGAAGTGGTCATGGTCGGCGGTTCGACCCGTGTACCGCTGGTGCGTGAGCGGGTGGGCGAATTTTTTGGCCGCACGCCGTTAACCGCTATTGACCCGGATAAAGTGGTCGCTATTGGCGCAGCGATTCAGGCCGATATTCTGGTCGGCAACAAGCCGGACAGCGAAATGCTGCTGCTGGACGTGATTCCACTCTCTCTTGGGCTGGAAACGATGGGCGGCCTGGTGGAAAAAGTCATTCCGCGCAACACCACTATCCCGGTGGCGCGCGCGCAGGATTTCACCACCTTCAAAGACGGCCAGACCGCGATGTCTATCCATGTGATGCAGGGCGAACGCGAACTGGTGCAGGACTGCCGCTCGCTGGCGCGCTTTGCGCTGCGCGGGATTCCGCCGCTGCCGGCGGGCGGGGCGCATATTCGCGTGACCTTCCAGGTAGACGCCGATGGCCTGTTGAGCGTCACCGCAATGGAAAAATCCACCGGCGTCGAGGCCTCCATTCAGGTCAAACCTTCCTATGGCCTGACCGATGGCGAAATCGCCTCGATGATCAAGGATTCCATGAGTTTTGCCGAGCAGGACGTGAAAGCGCGTATGCTGGCGGAGCAAAAAGTCGAAGCCGCGCGCGTGCTGGAAAGTTTGACCGGCGCGCTAACTGCCGACGCCGCGCTGTTAAGCGCCGCAGAACGTCAATGCATTGATGATGCCGCCGCACATTTAAGCGCGGTCGCACAAGGCGATGATGTTGACGCCATAGAACAAGCCATTAAAAACGTAGATAAACAAACCCAGGAATTTGCCGCTCGCCGCATGGACCAGTCGGTTCGTCGCGCGTTGAAAGGCCATTCCGTAGACGAGGTTTAACATGCCGAAGATTGTTATTCTGCCTCATCAGGATCTTTGTCCGGATGGCGCAGTTCTGGAAGCTGAGACCGGTGAAACCATTCTTGACGTTGCGCTGCGCAACGGCATCGAGATTGAACACGCCTGTGAGAAATCGTGCGCCTGCACCACCTGTCACTGTATTGTACGTGAAGGCTTCGACTCCTTGCCGGAAAGTTCGGAAGAAGAAGACGATATGCTGGATAAAGCGTGGGGGCTGGAGCCGGAAAGTCGACTGAGCTGCCAGGCCCGCGTTACCGACGACGATCTGGTTATCGAAATTCCACGTTACACAATCAACCATGCGCGTGAGCATTAACAGAGGGTAGTATGGGACTCAAGTGGACCGATAGCCGCGAGATCGGCGAAGCGTTATACGACGCATATCCTGATGTCGATCCTAAAACCGTTCGTTTCACCGATCTGCATCAGTGGATCTGCGAACTGGACGATTTTGACGACGACCCTAACGCATCCAATGAAAAAATTCTGGAGGCGATTCTGCTAGTCTGGTTGGATGAAGCAGAGTAATTTTTGCGTCATGATCCTCGCCGCAGGTGCGTTGGCTACGTTCGCTCACCCCAGTCACATAGTTTGCTATGCTCCCGGGGATGATGAGGGACATCCTTGTCCCTCACCAGAGGCAGCCTTTGGCTGTGCAAATTCGTTCCCGACGAATTTGTCGCTCACTTGCCGCCTTCCTGCAACGCGAATCATTTAGCAAAAGATCTAACGGGCTGCCCTACGGCGGCCCGTTTGCTAATAAGGAAAATAACAATGACAGAAGCCATGAAAATTACGCTTTCCACGCAGCCTGCCGATGCGCGCTGGGGCGATAAAGCCACTTACAGTATTAATAACGACGGTATTACCTTGCATCTTAACGGTAAAGACGATCTGGGATTGATCCAGCGTGCGGCGCGTAAAATCGACGGCCTGGGAATAAAACAGGTCGCGCTGACAGGCGAAGGATGGGATACCGAGCGTTGTTGGGCATTCTGGGCGGGTTACAAAGGACCAAAAGGCGTCCGTACCGTAATGTGGCCGGATTTAGACGATGCCCAACGTCAGGAGCTGGATAACCGCCTGACCATTATTGACTGGGTGCGCGACACCATTAATGCTCCGGCGGAAGAGCTTGGGCCGGAGCAACTGGCGCAGCGCGCAGTGGATCTGCTGTGCAGCGTCGCGTGCGATAGCGTCACTTACCGTATCACCAAAGGCGAAGATCTGCGCGAGCAGAACTATATGGGGTTGCATACCGTAGGCCGTGGTTCTGAGCGTCCGCCGGTGCTGCTGGCGCTGGATTACAACCCGACGGGAGACAAAGATGCGCCGGTTTATGCCTGCCTGGTCGGTAAAGGTATCACCTTTGACTCCGGCGGCTACAGTATCAAACAAAGCGCTTTTATGGACTCAATGAAATCCGATATGGGCGGCGCGGCGACAGTAACGGGCGCGCTGGCGTTCGCCATTACCCGTGGGTTGAATAAACGCGTAAAACTGTTCCTGTGCTGCGCCGATAATCTGATCAGCGGCAATGCGTTTAAACTGGGCGATATTATTCGCTACCGTAATGGTAAGAATGTCGAAGTCATGAATACCGATGCGGAGGGGCGACTGGTACTGGCGGATGGCCTGATTGACGCCAGCGCGCAACACCCGCAGCTAATCATTGATATGGCGACGTTAACCGGCGCGGCGAAAACAGCGCTGGGTAACGACTACCATGCGCTATTCAGTTTTGACGATACGCTGGCGGGGCGCTTGTTGACCAGCGCGGCGCAAGAAAATGAACCGTTCTGGCGTCTGCCGCTGGCGGAGTTCCACCGTAACCAGCTGCCGTCTAACTTTGCGGAACTGAACAACACCGGCAGCGCGGCTTATCCCGCCGGGGCAAGCACCGCCGCGGGTTTTTTGTCGCACTTTGTTGAAAATTACCGCGAAGGCTGGCTGCACATTGACTGTTCCGCCACTTATCGCAAAGCGCCGGTTGAGCAGTGGGCTGCCGGGGCAACCGGTCTGGGTGTGCGCACCATCGCGAATTTGCTGACCGCCTGAACGGTGTTTTTGTAGGCCGGGTAAGCGAAGCGCCACCCGGCATTTTGCCTGATGGCGACGCCGTGCGTCTTATCAGGCCTACAACCCATATACATAATTTGTGATTCCTATGTCCGAAACTAAAAATGAATTAGAAATCTTGCTGGAGAAAGCGGCGACTGAGCCCGCGCATCGTCCGGCATTTTTCCGTACCTTACTGGAGTCCACCGTCTGGGTGCCGGGCAGCGCTGCCGAAGGCGAGGCGATTGTGGAAGACAGCGCTCTGGATTTGCAGCACTGGGAAAAAGAAGACGGCACGACCGTCATTCCCTTCTTTACTTCTCTGGAGGCGCTGCAGCAGGCCGTGGAAGACGAACAGGCGTTTGTGGTGATGCCGGCGCGCACGCTGTTTGAAATGACGCTTGGCGAAACGCTATTCCTCAACGCTAAATTGCCGACCGGCAAAGAGTTTATGCCGCGTGAAATCAGCCTGCTTCTCGCTGAGGAAGGCAGTCCGTTAAGTACGCAGGAAGTGCTGGAAGGCGGCGAGTCGCTTATTCTATCCGAAGTGGCCGAGCCGCCGTCGCAGATGATTGATTCCCTCACTACGCTGTTTAAAACCATCAAACCGGTGAAACGCGCGTTTCTCTGCGCGATTAAAGAACATGCGGACGCCCAACCCAATCTGCTGATTGGCATTGAGGCTGACGGCGAAATTGAAGAGATCATTCACGCAGCGGGCAATGTGGCGACCGACACGTTACCGGGTGACGAACCGATCGATATTTGTCAGGTGAGGAAGGGCGAGCAGGGTATCAGCCACTTTATCACCGAGCATATCGCGCCGTTCTACGAGCGCCGCTGGGGCGGGTTCCTGCGCGATTTTAAACAGAACCGCATCATCTGAAGAAAAGAAAGCCGCCCAACAGGGCGGCCTCCTGGCTTACCTGCTCTGGACGTTGAGCGTTACGGGAACAGAATTACCTGGGTAGCTTCTGTCTGCGTGAAGACACAACGTGCCAGAAACAAGAAGCACGACACAAAAGCATCGTACCTTCATGTTGCGGTCCTTGCGAAGACCGCATCACGGCAGCACCGCTGGCGATAATGCCGTGATAGCAGGCACTACGGTGTGCCTGCGCTTACGGCCATGGGTTATCCTCTCCTGAAGCCAGCGCCCGTTTGCGAGACGGCGGAAAGGGCCGGGAAAGATAATACCTCAAATATTGAATAGTTTCCCGGTAAATCATATTGACATTTGCTCCCTTAAAAGGGAGTATTAATCCCCTACGGTGTGCCTGCGTTGCTATGGCAACAAAGCCTGCTGGAAAGGCCGCGAACCGGACCAGCACAAAAAAACCGCTCAATTGAGCGGTTTTTTTGTGGCCTGCTTAAACAGAATTTATGTAGATTCGCTTTAAATCAGCCTGAACGGTAGGCCGGATAAGCGTGAGCGCCACCCGACATCATGTCGATTAATCGACGAGCGCGTCCAGTTTTGCCCAAAACGCCTCATGATAATCCTCCAGGTCAAGTAAAGCGGCATCGCGTTGTTCATTCATTTTTTGCTGTGCCTTCCATTGCGGAAGATGTAAATCCTCTTCGGTAAAGCCAATGTCTTTAGCGCCCGAAATAATATTATAGAGATATTCCACCAGGGAAGACTCCGCCAGCCAGAATTCATTACGTTCCATGCGGGCAATAGGGTATTCGCCGTTGGCATCCCGTTCTGTGATATAGATAAAAATGGCCTGATCGCCGACATGATCGATACGAATTAATGCCGGAAGACGGGGATCGTTACTCCAGACAGGCATCAGATCTTCAATATCAATACCTGAGCTATCCATGCCAACGCCGTAATACGCCTCTTCATCAGGGGAGTAAGAATGAATTACTCCCTCGTTATCAATAGATTTTTGTAATGTTTCAATCACAGGCATATTATAATTGCTCAGGAGATCGCGGTCGTAGGCCAGTAGCGCCTTCAGGCTTTCAGGTAACTCAGTGGTTTCCGTATTTTGCGGATCGCGATACTTACGCACTCGCAGACGACTTATTTCCTCGGCAGACATAGGAGTAGGTACCTTATTACGGTTAACCTTTTTAACCAACTCAATTAAATTAGTGAGTGAAATATCCATTTTCCATCCTTAAAAAATTATATTTACAGGAGTTATTTTCCGGTGAAAACAAAAACAGCGGTAATGATACTCCTTATACCGGACGTAAAGTATTTACCGATAAAAAATAGGATTTTATTAAGAGAAAATAATGCCCGTTTGCAGGACAGCGGAAAAGAGCGGAATAAAAACAATGTCTGTAGATCGTTTTACATCAGCCTGAACGGTAGGCCGGATAAGCGTGAGCGCCATCCGGCATGGCGGATATTAAGCGGGTTCAACCGGTAAATCGGTACGCGCGCCCCATTCGCTCCACGCGCCGTCGTAAAGCGTGACGTCAGGCACATCCAGCGTGGCGAGCGCCAGCACCACGACCGCGGCCGTCACGCCGGAACCGCAGCTGGCGATAATCGGTCTGTCGAAACTCACGCCGTGGCTGAAAAAAACCTCATTCAGTTCGTCAGTGGTCTTTAATTCGCCCTCATACACCAGTTCCGTCCACGGGACGTTTAGCGCGCCAGGAATGTGTCCGCGCCTCAGTCCCGGACGCGGTTCATCAGCCTGAGCGTTAAAACGCGCCGCCGGACGCGCGTCAACGATTTGCGCGGTTTTTTCATGACTTGCCAGCAATACGTCGGTGAGACGCACCACGGCTTGCGGCGCGAATTTCGCCTCAAACTCGCCTCCTTCATGCGCTTCCTCGCCTTCGCGCAATAGCCATTCGTCGCGCTGCCAGCCCGCCAGTCCGCCCGCCAGAATGGACACTTTCTCGGCACCGAACGTGCGCAGCATCCACCATGCCCGCGGAGCGGAGAACAGATTGCCTTCATCGTATATGACCAGGTGTTTATCCTGACGAACACCCAGTTCACGCATGGCTACCGCAAACGCTTCCGGGCGCGGCATCATATGCGGCAACGGCGATGCGCGATCGGAGAGCGCTTCAATATCAAAAAACAGCGCACCGGGAATATGTCCGGCGCGATATTCGCCCGCCATATCACGATGTTCCTGTCCTGGCGGCGCCATACGGGCGTCAAGAATCTGTATTTCCGGATCATCAATATGTTCGGCAAGCCAGTCGGCGGCGACAAAAAAGGCGGTGGTCATGGGCATCTCCATTGTTACCTGATTATGGTCAAATTGTCGGACGTTTCCCGAAAAGGGACAAGTAGAAGAGGCTGTTTTGGCTGGCGAAACCACATTTCTGCGTAAAATTTTCGCATCATCACAGTAATACGGACTTACACAATAAAATTTCTCGCGCATAATATCTCATCAACCGTTGCTGACAGGCCGTTAAGGCCAGGGATGAAAGATGAAACATTTACGCGTGGTGGCCTGCATGATCATGCTGGCGCTGGCGGGATGCGATAACAACGATAAAACCGCCCCGACGACTAAAAGCGAAGCGCCAGCCGTAGCGCAGCCCTCGCCCGCGCAAGACCCGGCACAGCTACAAAAGCTGGCGCAGCAAAGCCAGGGCAAAGCGCTCACGCTATTAGACGCCTCCGAAGCGCAGCTTGACGGCGCGGCGACGCTGGTGCTGACGTTTTCAATTCCTTTAGATCCTGAACAGGATTTCTCCCGTGTGGTTCACGTGGTTGATAAGAAAAGCGGCAGCGTTGACGGCGCATGGGAGCTGGCGCCAAATTTAAAAGAGCTAAGGTTACGTCATCTGGAACCTGAGCGCGTGCTGGTGGTCACGGTTGATCCCGCCGTTAAGGCGCTGAATAACGCCACCTTCGGCAAGTCTTATGAAAAAACGATTACCACGCGTGATGTCCAGCCCAGCGTCGGCTTTGCCAGCCGGGGATCGCTGCTACCGGGGAAAATCGCGGAAGGACTGCCGGTCATGGCGCTTAACGTCAACCACGTTGATGTGAACTTTTTCCGCGTTAAGCCCGGATCGCTGGCGTCATTTGTCAGCCAGTGGGAGTACCGTAGTTCTCTCTCTAACTGGGAGTCCGACAATCTGCTGAAAATGGCGGATCTGGTTTATACCGGTCGTTTTGATCTTAATCCGGCGCGCAATACGCGTGAGAAACTGCTGCTGCCATTAAGCGATATTAAGCCGCTGCAACAGGCGGGCGTATATGTGGCGGTAATGAATCAGGCTGGACACTACAACTATAGTAATGCCGCTACGTTGTTTACCCTTAGCGATATCGGCGTGTCCGCGCACCGTTACCATAATCGGCTGGATATCTTTACGCAAAGCCTGGAAAACGGCGCGGCGCAGTCGGGAATTGAGATCGTTCTTCTGAATGATAAAGGTCAGACGCTGGCGCAGGCGACGAGCGACGCGCAGGGACATGTACAACTGGAGGCTGATAAAGCGGCGGCGCTATTACTGGCGCGTAAAGAGGAGCAGACCACGCTGCTCGATCTCACGCTTCCGGCTCTGGATCTGTCGGAATTTAATGTCGCTGGCGCGCCCGGCTACAGCAAGCAGTTCTTTATGTTCGGCCCGCGCGATCTCTACCGCCCGGGCGAAACGGTTATCCTCAACGGATTACTGCGCGATAGCGACGGTAAAACGCTGCCCGATCAACCCGTTAAGCTGGAAGTGGTAAAACCAGACGGACAGGTGATGCGTACCGTCGTCAGCCAGGCGGAAAACGGGCTATACCGTTTGAATTATCCGCTGGATATCAACGCGCCGACCGGCTTGTGGCATGTCCGCGCCAACACCGGCGATAATTTGCTGCGGAGTTGGGATTTCCACGTGGAAGACTTTATGCCGGAGCGGATGGCGCTCAACCTGACGGCGCAAAAAACACCGCTGGCGCCTGCGGATGAGGTGAAATTCTCCGTTGTCGGCTATTACTTGTATGGCGCGCCTGCTAACGGCAATACCCTGCAAGGGCAACTTTTCCTGCGTCCGCTGCGCGACGCTGTCGCGGCGTTGCCTGGCTTCCAGTTCGGCAATATTGCTGAAGAGAATCTTTCGCGCAGCCTGGACGAAGTTCAACTGACGTTGGATAAAGGCGGACGTGGTGAAGTGAGTGCTGCCAGCCAGTGGCAAGAAGCGCATTCGCCGCTGCAGGTAATTCTACAGGCCAGCCTGCTGGAGTCTGGCGGTCGTCCGGTCACTCGTCGCGTAGAGCAGGCGATTTGGCCTGCCGATACGTTACCGGGAATTCGTCCACAGTTCGCCGCCAAAGCGGTATACGACTACCGTACGGATACCACCGTTAATCAACCGATTGTCGACGAAGACAGCAACGCCGCATTCGATATTGTTTACGCCAACGCGCAGGGCGAGAAAAAAGCGGTGTCCGGTTTACAGGTGCGGCTCATCCGCGAGCGTCGCGACTATTACTGGAACTGGTCGGAAAGCGAAGGCTGGCAGTCGCAGTTTGATCAAAAAGATCTGGTGGAGGGTGAGCAGACGCTGGATCTGAACGCGGATGAAACCGGAAAAGTCAGCTTCCCGGTGGAATGGGGCGCGTACCGTCTGGAGGTCAAAGCGCCGAATGAGACGGTCAGCAGCGTTCGTTTCTGGGCCGGCTATAGCTGGCAGGATAACAGCGACGGTAGCGGCGCGGCGCGTCCGGATCGCGTCACCCTCAAACTGGATAAAGCGAATTATCGTCCAGGCGACACCATGAAATTGCATATCGCCGCGCCGGTCGCCGGTAAAGGTTATGCGATGGTGGAATCCAGCGACGGTCCGCTGTGGTGGCAGGCGATCGATGTGCCGGCGCAGGGGCTGGAGCTCACGATTCCGGTGGATAAAACCTGGAATCGCCACGATCTCTATCTCAGTACGCTGGTGGTGCGTCCCGGCGATAAATCTCGTTCCGCGACGCCAAAACGCGCCGTGGGGTTACTACACCTACCGCTGGGGGATGAAAACCGCCGCCTCGATCTGGCGCTGGAAAGCCCGGCTAAAATGCGCCCGAATCAGCCGCTCACCGTCAGGGTGAAAGCCAGCGTTAAACACGGCGAAATGCCAAAACAGATCAACGTGCTGGTCTCCGCGGTCGATAGCGGCGTATTGAATATCACCGATTACGCGACGCCGGACCCGTGGCAGGCGTTCTTCGGTCAAAAACGCTACGGTGCGGATATCTACGATATTTACGGCCAGGTCATTGAAGGGCAGGGGCGGCTGGCGGCGTTGCGTTTTGGCGGCGATGGCGACGACCTTAAGCGCGGCGGAAAACCGCCGGTAAACCATGTCAATATCATCGCGCAGCAGGCGCAGCCGATCACGCTCAATGAGCAGGGCGAAGGGGTCGTAACGCTGCCGATTGGCGACTTTAACGGCGAACTGCGGGTTATGGCGCAGGCATGGACAGCGGACGATTTTGGTCGCGGCGAAAGCAAAGTCGTTGTCGCCGCGCCAGTGATTGCCGAGCTGAATATGCCGCGTTTTCTGGCGGGAGGGGATGTTTCGCGACTGGTGCTGGACGTCACCAATCTGACCGACCGCCCGCAGACGCTGAATATTGCGCTCGCCGCCAGTGGGTTACTGGAACTGCTTAGCCAGCAGCCGCAACCGGTCAACCTGGCGCCGGGCGTGCGCACTACCTTATTCGTTCCGGTACGCGCGCTGGAAGGTTTTGGCGAAGGCGAAATCCAGGCGACCATTAGCGGTCTGAATCTGCCGGGAGAAACCCTCGACGCGCAGCATAAGCAGTGGCAAATCGGCGTGCGTCCGGCCTGGTCTGCCCAAACGGTAAATAGCGGCATTGCGCTGGCGCCGGGAGAGAGCTGGCATGTACCAGAGCAGCATCTGGCAAACGTCTCGCCAGCCACGTTACAGGGACAACTGCTGTTAAGCGGAAAACCGCCGCTCAATCTGGCGCGCTACATTCGCGAGCTGAAAGCATATCCGTACGGGTGCCTGGAACAAACCACCAGCGGGTTATTCCCGGCGCTGTATACCAATGCCGCTCAATTGCAGTCGCTCGGTATTACCGGCGATAGCGATGAAAAACGGCGCGCCGCGGTGGATATCGGCATCTCCCGCATACTACAGATGCAGCGTGATAACGGCGGTTTTGCGCTATGGGATGAAAATGGGGCGGAAGAGCCCTGGCTAACGGCCTACGCAATGGATTTCCTCATTCGCGCGGGCGAGCAGGGATATAGCGTCCCGCCGGAGGCCATTAACCGGGGCAATGAGCGACTGCTGCGCTATCTGCAGGATCCCGGCACGATGCTGATTCGTTATAGCGATAATACCCAGGCCAGTACTTTTGCCGCTCAGGCTTACGCCGCGCTGGTACTGGCGCGTCAGCAGAAAGCGCCGCTCGGCGCGCTGCGCGAAATCTGGGAGCGCCGTAGTCAGGCGGCTTCAGGACTGCCGCTGATGCAATTGGGCATCGCGTTAAACACGATGGGCGATGCCAGACGCGGCGAAGAGGCCATTACGCTGGCTCTGAATACGCCGCGTCAGGACGAACGGCAATGGATAGCGGATTACGGCAGTTCTCTGCGCGATAACGCTCTGATGTTGTCGCTACTGGAAGAGAACAACCTCAGACCGGACGTGCAAAACGCGCTATTAAGCTCGCTTTCTGAGCAGGCCTTCGGTCAGCGTTGGCTCTCTACCCAGGAGAACAATGCCTTGTTCCTCGCCGCGCATTCGCGACAGGCCAGCGCGGGCGCCTGGCAGGCGCAGACCTCGTTAGAGGCGCAGCCGCTGTCGGGCGACAAGGCGCTGACCCGTAATCTGGATGCTGACCAGTTGGGCGCCTTTGAGGTGACGAACACCGGTAGCCAGCCGCTATGGCTGCGTCTGGATAGCAGCGGCTATCCCTCATCTGCGCCTGAGCCTGCCAGCAACGTTTTGCAGATTGAACGACAAATACTGGGGACCGATGGTCAGCGCAAATCGCTGTCCTCGTTGCGTAGCGGCGAACTGGTGCTGGTCTGGTTAACGGTAGTGGCCGATCGCAATGTGCCGGATGCGCTGGTGGTGGACCTGCTCCCGGCCGGGCTGGAGCTGGAAAACCAGAATCTGGCTGACAGCAGCGCCAGCCTGCCGGAGAGCGGTAGCGAAGTGCAAAATCTGCTTAATCAGATGCAGCAGGCGGATATTCAGTATATGGAATTCCGCGACGATCGGTTTGTGGCTGCCGTCGTTGTCAATGAGGGCCAGCCCGTGACGCTGGTCTACCTGGCGCGCGCGGTAACGCCGGGGACGTACCAGCTTGCGCAACCGCAGGTGGAATCGATGTACGCGCCTCAGTGGCGGGCAACCGGCGCGAGCGAGGGGCTGCTGATTGTGACGCCTTAAATGAACGGTTGGCGTGGTAAACGTGGCCGCTGGCTGTGGCTGGCGGGCGCGCCGCTTTTTATTTTCCTGGCGTTATGGGCAGCGGATAAACTCTGGCCGCTGCCGCTCAATGAGGTCCATCCTGCGCGGGTCGTGGTAGCCCATGACGGTACGCCGCTGTGGCGCTTTGCCGACGCCGGGGGGATCTGGCGCTATCCGGTGACGATTGAAGAGGTCTCTCCCCGCTACCTGGAGGCCTTAATCAATTACGAAGATCGCTGGTTCTGGCGGCACCCTGGCGTTAACCCTTTCTCCGTCGCGCGCGCGGCATGGCAGGATCTTACCGCCGGGCGCGTTATTTCCGGCGGCAGTACGCTGACTATGCAGGTGGCGAGACTGCTGGACCCGCATTCGCGCACGTTCGGCGGTAAAATCCGCCAGCTTTGGCGCGCCCTCCAGCTTGAATGGCATTTGTCCAAGCGCGATATCCTGACGCTGTACCTGAACCGCGCGCCGTTCGGCGGCACGCTACAGGGTATTGGCGCTGCAAGCTGGGCCTACTTCGGCAAGCCGCCCGCGCGCCTGAGCTACGCTGACGCGGCGCTGCTGGCCGTATTGCCGCAGGCGCCGAGCCGGTTACGCCCCGACCGCTGGCCTGCGAGAGCCGAAGCGGCACGAAATAAAGTGCTGGATCGGATGGCGGCGCAGGGCGTCTGGCCTGCCGAAACGGTACGCGAGTCGCGTGAAGAACCGGTCTGGCTGGCGCCGCGTCAAATGCCGCAACTGGCGCCGCTTTTTGCCCGAATGATGTTGAGTAAAAGCCAGAACGACAAAATTGTGACCACGCTGGACGCCGGATTGCAGCGGCAACTGGAAGATCTGGCGCGGGCATGGAAAGGGCGGCTGCCTGCACGCAGTTCGTTGGCGATGATCGTCGTCGATCATACCGATATGAGCGTGCGCGGCTGGGTCGGATCGGTAGACCTTAATGACGACAGCCGTTTTGGTCATGTCGACATGGTAACGGCGATCCGATCGCCGGGATCGGTACTCAAACCCTTTGTGTATGGTCTGGCGCTGGATGACGGCTTGATCCATCCCGCATCATTATTACAGGACGTTCCGCGCCGCACCGGAGATTACCGCCCGGGAAACTTCGACAGCGGATTTCACGGCCCGGTCAGCATGAGCGACGCGCTGGTACGCTCGCTGAATCTGCCTGCCGTTCAGGTACTTGAAGCCTATGGGCCGAAACGATTTGCGGCAAAACTGCGTAACGTCGGCCTGCCGCTATATTTGCCTGCTGGCGCGGCGCCCAATCTTTCGCTGATTCTGGGCGGCGCGGGCGCGCGGCTTGACGAGATGGCGGCGGCATACAGCGCGTTCGCTCGTCATGGGAAAGCGGCGAAACTACGGTTACAGCCGGACGATCCGCTGTCGGAAAGACCATTAATGTCGCCGGGAGCGGCGTGGATCATTCGGCGGATTATGGCGGATGAAGCGCAACCCTTACCGGATAATGCGCTGCCGCGCATTGTGCCGTTGGCATGGAAAACCGGCACCAGCTACGGCTATCGCGATGCGTGGGCTATTGGCGTTAACGCGCGCTATATCATCGGCATCTGGACAGGCAGACCCGACGGCACGCCTGTGGTGGGGCAATTTGGTTTTGCCAGCGCGGTGCCATTGCTTAATCAGGTCAATAATCTGTTACTGGCGCATACGGGACGCCTGCCGGAAGATCCGCGTCCGCAGGCGGTAAGCCGCGGCGTCATTTGCTGGCCGGGCGGACAGACTCTGCCTGCCGGAGACAGCAACTGTCGCCGCCGCCTGGCGACATGGCTTCTCGATGACAGCCAGCCGCCCACGCTGCTGTTACCTGAGCAGGAAGACATCAACGGTATTCGTTTCCCGGTCTGGCTGGATGATACGGGGCAGCGTGTCGCTGCCGACTGTCCGCTGGCGCGTGCGCATACGTTTATCGTCTGGCCGCGGCCGCTGGAGCCGTGGCTGCCGCCTGCGGAAAGACGTAGCGCCCGCTTGCCCGCGGCGTCCGACCACTGTCCGCCGCTAAAGGGCAGTGATGCCGCGCCGTTAATGCTGTCAGGAGTGAGGGATGGCGCGGTGATCAGGCAATTGCCAGGCCAGGAAAACGTTACGCTGCCCGTCTCGACTACCGGCGGTAAAGGGCGTCGCTGGTGGTTTTTAAATGGCGAACCTGTTAATGGCGAAAATAATCGCCTTTCTTTATTACTCAATATCGCTGGACGTTATCAACTTGTCGTAATGGATGAGTCCGGTCAGGTTGCAGCGGTTAATTTTGAATTAATACGTTAACAACTCTTCAGAATAAATTATGAATTTCATTTAATTTAAAGTTAATGAGAATTATTAATTTTTCCGGAATTACCCTTAATGAGGGAGCTTGATAAATATCAAGAGAACCAGCGCATAAAAACGTGAGAATGGGTTTTTATTTGACGAGTCGGATCATGAAAAATATAAAAAGCCAGGGAAATGGCGAACAGCCCGCTATTTCTCGCCGCCACTTTATCCAGGCCAGCTCCGCGCTTATTGCGTTACCGTTTGTCTCCTCGCCAGCTACCGCTCAGGCGCGCGCTGTGACGGCAACTGAAAACAGGCCTGCGGAAAAAGTCGTTCAGACATGCAGCACTTTTGACTGCGGGGGCAAATGCGATATTCGGGCGCATGTTAGTGACGGTATCGTGACGCGAATTTCAACGCGACCGGATAATGCGCTGGATGCGCAAATGCCGGTGATGCGTGCCTGTGTTCGTGGACGCGCATACCGTAAATTTGTTTATCATCCTGACAGACTTAAATATCCCATGAAGCGCGTAGGAAAACGCGGTGAAGGAAAATTTGAGCGAATTTCCTGGGATGAAGCGACAACCTTAATCGCCGATAATTTAAAATCGATTACTGAAAAATATGGCCCGGCTTCGCGCTATGTTCATGTTGGTACCGCCGTTTCCGGCGGCACCTTTTCCGGCGATAAAATGGCACGTCGCCTGTTGAATCTGACCGGCGGATATCTCGAAAGCTACCATTCTGTGAGTATGGGCAACACGGCGGCCGCGACGCCTTATACTTACGGCATTGCCGCCAGCGGCAGTTCACTGGATACGCTTTTGGACACCAAACTGGTGATTCTGTGGGGCCATAACCCGACGGAGACCATTTTTGGTCATACCAACTATTTCTTGCAGAAGATGAAGCAGAACGGTACGCGGTTTATCGTGGTTGATCCGCGCTATTCCGACACCGTTTCGTCGCTGGCGGATCAGTGGATCCCGCTGCTGCCCACCACCGACAATGCGCTGATGGACGCGATGATGTACGTCATCATCAGCGAGAATCTGCACGATCGCGCATTTATTGCGCGTTACGCTATCGGTTTTGATGAAGACTCAATGCCGGAAGGCGTACCGGCTAACGAATCGCTGGTGGCGTATCTGACCGGCGCCAAAGACGGTGTCGTTAAGTCCCCCGAGTGGGCGGAAAAGATCACCCATGTGCCGGCGCAAACCATTCGCCAGTTAGCGCGTGATTACGCGAATACCAAACCCGCCGCGTTGATTCAGGGGTGGGGACCACAGCGCCACAACTGCGGCGAGCGCACCGCGCGCGGTTCGACTCTACTGGCGACCATTACCGGTAATGTCGGCATCAAAGGCGGTTGGGCTGCGGGTTACGGCGGCTGCGCTAACCGTAAATTCGCCGCGGGTCCGGAGATGCCGGATAACCCGGTAAAAGCCAAAATTTCGGTGATGAACTGGGTGCAGGCCGCAGACGACGCCAGCAAAGTGACGCCGGATATGGGGCTGAAAGATGCCGATAAGCTGGACAGTAACATCCGTATTCTGTTCTCGCTGGCCGGGAACTATCTGGCGAATCAGAACCCCGATCTGCACCAGGCGGTACGCGTACTGGAGGATGAATCAAAGATCCAGTTTATTGTCGCCAGCGATCTGTTTATGACGCCGAGCGCGAAATACGCTGATCTACTGCTGCCGGAAACCAGCTTTATGGAACGCTGGAACATCGGTGAAACCTGGGGCACGGCAAGCTACCTGATACTCTCTGAAAAACTGATTGAGCCTGAATTTGAGCGTCGCTCCGACTACGACTGGCTACGTGAGGTGGCGGCGAAATTAGGCATTGAGAATGAATTTAGCCAGGGGCGCGATGAGAAAGCGTGGATTGAACACATCTGGGAACAGACGCGCCTGGCGATGCCGGACGAAAATCTGCCGGATTTCGCCACGCTGCAAAAGACCCGTCAGCATCTGTTCAAAAGCGCGCCATTTATCGCCTTTGAAGACAATATTCGCGATCCGGAAAATCATCCGTTCCCGACGCCGTCAGGGAAAATAGAGATCTTCTCGAAGCGTCTGTATGACATGCAGCATCCGGAAATCCCGGCGTTATCGCACTACGTTCCCGCGCATGAAGGCCCGGAGGATGCGCTGGCGAAAGATTTTCCGCTCCAGTTAATTACGTGGAAAGGAAAAAACCGCGCCAACTCAACACAATACGCTAACCCGTGGCTGATTGAAGTGCAGCAGCAGACATTGTGGATCAACCCGCAGGATGCGCAAAAGCGCGGCATTACGCATGGCGACATGGTGCGTATTCATAACTCACGCGGGATTTGCGAAATCCCGGCGGAAGTGACGCCGCGCATTATTCCCGGCGTTGTCGCGATGCAGGCTGGCGCCTGGTGGCAGCCGGATGAGAACGGTATTGATAAAGGCGGCTGTGCGAACGTCCTCAGCTCGGCCCGTATTACCGCCCTGGCGAAGGGAAATTCACATCAAACCATGCTGGTGGAGGTGGCTAAAGCATGAGTCAGTTTACACATTACCCGCCGGTGAGCGATAAACAACTGGGGTTTTTCATCGACTCCTCACGCTGCTCCGGTTGTAAAGCCTGCCAGGTGGCCTGCAAAGACAAAAACAATCTGGAAGTAGGCCGTCGTTTCCGCCGCGTCTATGAAGTCAAGGGCGGAAGTTTCATCCCGACCGGGCAGGGCGGGGTCAGCAATAACGTATTTGCTTATACGCTTTCTATTTCCTGCAACCACTGTGCAGACCCTGTCTGCACCAAAAATTGCCCGACTACCGCTATTCATAAACGCCCGGGTGACGGCATTGTGCGCGTTGATACCGACAAATGCGTCGGCTGTGGCTATTGCGCCTGGTCCTGCCCTTACGGCGCGCCGCAGCTTAACGAGCAGACCGGCCAAATGTCCAAGTGCGACATGTGCGTTGATTTACTGGCGAAAGGTGAACCGCCCGTCTGTGTTGCGACCTGTCCGCTGGAGGCCATCAAGTTTGGTCCGATTGATGAACTGCGCGCGAAGTACGGTAGCGTATGCGACGTTAACGGGCTGCCAGATTCATCCATAACCAAACCTAATCTGGTTGTAAAAGCGCATCAGGGCGCAGAAAAAGAGGGTAAACGCCATGCATGAGTTACCGCTGCTGATTTTTACGCTCTGCTTGCAAGGGTCTGTGGGCGTGACTCTGTGGCTGGCGCTGGGCCGTCAGTACGCCGTAGAGGGACGCGTACCTGCGCGCGGCGCGCTTCCCGCGATGGCGGGGGCGTTTGTACTGGCCTGCGTGGGGCTGCTTGCTTCAGCGCTGCACATGGGCTATCCCCTGAATGCGCTAAACGCGTTACGTCATGTCGCCAGTTCGTGGCTGAGTCGCGAAATCGTCTTTGCCAGCCTTTATCTGGCGGCGCTGGGGCTAGGGGTTGTGCTGCTGTTTTTCCGAAAGCCAGGCTGGCAGCCGCTGCTGGCGCTGGCGGCAGCGTTTGGGCTGGTGGATGTATTCTGCATGGCGCAGGTTTATATCCATGCCTCGGTGGCGACCTGGCAGCATAGCAACACGCTGGCGCTGTTCTTTGGCTCGTCAGGCATTATCGGCTCGGTAGTCATTGCGCTGGCTTATCTGCGCAACGCTGGCGCCGCAATGCGCTGCGCTGTGGTGGTGGTCGCACTGATGGTGCTGATTCGCCTGATCATGCAGCCGCTATGGCTGGCGGATATTAATGCGGTGGATACGACGGTAGTCACTTTCCCGCATCATCCGCTACAGGCGCTGGCGCAGTTGCGCGACGTCTATCTTCTCGGCTGGTGTGTCTCAGCGGCGGGAATGCTCTGCTTTGCCGCAGGCGGTCTGCGAAACGCCAGAGGGACTCTGGTGGCGGGCAGCGTATTGCTGCTTCTCGGCGAGATTATGCTGCGCTACGTCTTCTTTAGTATTGGCTGATGGTTAACCTGACGATCGATCCGGCGGTAGACGTGACGCAGGCCTGCGTCCGTCGTCGCTTTCGTTTTTCTTCCTGCCGCGCTTGCGCCGATGTTTGTCCGGCGCAGGCGTTTTCGCTGGCGCAGGGGCAGGTCAGCATAGATACGACGCGCTGCATAGCCTGTGGCGACTGTCTGTTTGTCTGTCCTGTTGACGCCATTATCGGTATCAAACCGGTTAAACGCTTTGTGCAGGGGGATACGTTGGTGGGGCCGTTTTCGCTACAGGCGCCAACGGTCGATGAACTGCTTCTCTGGCACAGCCAGTACGGTATTCGCTTTATTGATATTGCGGTGGAGCGATCGGCGCAGTGGCTGATGGCACTGGCGGGGCTAAATTTAGCGCTGCGCCGCTACGGCGAGCCGGGCTGGTCTTTCAAACACGTTGTCGGCGCGGAGATTAACGCCTCGCGGCGCACTCTGTTTCATGTTCCGCGCGACGCCATTACCCCGTGCGCCGTCGAGCCGGGGAAACGGCGTCTCAGACAGGCGTTTTCCGCGTTCAGCGAATGCGTACCCGAAATCAGTCCGCAAGAGTGCAGGATGTGCGGCGCCTGCTGGCGAAGCTGCCCGGAAAACGTTATCCAGTTTGACGACGACACGCTGACGATAGCGGCGGCGCGTTGTACGGGATGCGGCGGCTGTGCGGCGGTATGTCCGCATCAGGCGCTGCGGCTGCGGTTTGACGTGGAACCCGCCTCAACGCGGCATAGTGCGGTGCATACGCTCACCTGCGACATCTGCAAACGTACTTTCCATGCTCTCACGCCTGAACACACGCACTGCGTGCTGTGTCAGTCCCCTGAGTTTGCTGTGCGCCTTTAACTTTTGTTGCTAATGCTCATTTTATTTTAAAAAAATGTTACCTGCATCCATAGGCAATTGATGGGATGCTCTTTATAATCCGCGCCTGACATAACAACAGAACATATTTCAGAGGTAAACATGGCTATTGAACGGACTTTTTCCATCATTAAACCCAACGCGGTGGCAAAAAACGTTATTGGCAGCATCTTTGCGCGCTTTGAAGCTGCAGGGTTCAAAATTGTTGGCACTAAAATGCTGCACCTGACCGTTGAGCAGGCGCGCGGCTTCTATGCTGAGCACGACGGCAAGCCGTTCTTTGACGGTCTGGTGGAGTTCATGACCTCTGGCCCTATCGTGGTATCCGTGCTGGAAAGTGAAAATGCGGTACAGCGTCACCGCGATCTGCTTGGCGCCACCAATCCGGCGAACGCGTTGGCGGGTACGCTGCGCGCCGACTACGCTGATAGCTTAACTGAAAACGGCACCCACGGTTCGGATTCGCTGGAATCCGCGCAGCGCGAAATCGCCTTTTTCTTCGGTGAAGGCGAAGTGTGCCCGCGCACCCGTTAATCTCCTTCGTCTTTCACGCTGTAAATGCGTTGGCGATAAATTATCGGTTCAAATATTATTTTTGCTAATGCCGCGTGCAGACGTGGCATCCTTACGCCAGAATTTGTACAATGCAGCGCCCCCGGACGAGCAGTAAGCTTACCGGGGCGTTTCTTTTTTCAACCCTCCAGGGGCCATAACGTGTAATAACGAGGCCGGAATAGCATATGTCTGAACAAATTGTCACACCTGAAAGCAGTACCCCGGTAGTTCTTAACAACGAAACAAAAATCAACCTGCTGGATCTCAACCGTCAGCAGATGCGCGAGTTTTTTAAAAACTTAGGTGAAAAGCCTTTCCGCGCCGATCAGGTGATGAAATGGATGTATCACTATTGCTGCGATAATTTTGATGAGATGACCGACATCAACAAAGTGTTGCGCGGCAAATTAAAAGAGGTCGCGGAAATCCGCGCGCCGGAGGTCGTTGAAGAGCAGCGTTCCTCAGACGGCACCATTAAGTGGGCGATTGCTGTCGGCGATCAGCGCGTTGAAACGGTCTATATCCCGGAAGACGACCGCGCTACGCTGTGTGTCTCTTCACAGGTAGGGTGCGCGCTGGAGTGCAAGTTTTGTTCAACTGCGCAGCAGGGCTTTAACCGCAACCTGCGCGTATCGGAAATTATCGGTCAGGTCTGGCGTGCGGCGAAAATCGTCGGCGCGGCCAAAGTCACCGGCCAGCGTCCGATCACCAACGTGGTCATGATGGGGATGGGCGAGCCATTGCTTAACCTGACCAATGTCGTACCGGCGATGGAAATTATGCTCGATGACTTTGGTTTCGGCCTGTCCAAACGTCGTGTCACGCTCTCAACGTCCGGCGTGGTGCCTGCGCTGGATAAACTGGGCGATATGATAGATGTCGCGCTGGCTATCTCCTTACATGCGCCGAATGACACTATTCGCGACGAAATCGTCCCGATCAACAAAAAATACAATATCGAAACGTTCCTGGGCGCGGTTCGCCGCTATCTGGAGAAATCCAACGCCAATCAGGGGCGCGTGACGATTGAATACGTGATGCTTGACCACGTCAACGACGGCACTGAACACGCGCATCAACTGGCGGAGCTACTAAAAGAGACGCCTTGTAAGATTAATCTGATTCCGTGGAACCCGTTCCCTGGCGCGCCGTATGGCCGCAGCTCTAACAGCCGTATCGATCGCTTTTCTAAAGTTTTGATGAGTTATGGTTTCACGACCATCGTACGCAAGACGCGTGGCGATGACATTGATGCGGCATGCGGACAGTTGGCAGGCGATGTGATTGACCGTACTAAACGTACCCTGCGTAAGCGTATGCAGGGAGAGGTGATTGACATCAAGGCTATTTGATAGCAGTTGCGCCACGGGGCATTCATTATACCGTGGCGCAATGTCAGTTGAATAATGTCTGGCGTTGTACTTGTCTGGTCAATAATAACGGTGCGTTTTTGTCGACTTTAAGGCAGTATGTAATGGTGCAACAAGAGTTTAGCCTTGTGTCTTAGCGGTTTTGTCATCTGCGGCCTGACAGGCTTATACTGTCTGACTAAGGTTAACTAACCTGATGTTTCGCGGTGTGGGCGGGCATTACGGCTCGTCGGCGCCTGAATCCTAATTTACACGTACCTGTAGCTGTAGCGAATGAATACTGAAGCCACGCACGACCAAAATGAAGCACAAACCACCGGCGTTCGTCTGCGCAATGCCCGTGAACAACTCGGACTCAGCCAGCAGGCTGTCGCTGAGCGACTTTGCCTGAAGGTTTCTACGGTACGCGATATTGAAGAAGATAAGGCGCCGTCCGATCTTGCTTCAACCTTCCTGCGCGGATATATCCGCTCATATGCGCGTCTGGTGCATGTTCCAGAAGAGGAACTGCTGCCGGGGCTGGAAAAGCAGGCCCCGCTGCGCGCCGCTAAAGTCGCCCCGATGCAGAGTTTCTCATTAGGAAAGCGTCGTAAAAAACGCGACGGCTGGTTAATGTCTTTTACCTGGCTGGTACTGTTTGTGGTCGTAGGGCTGACCGGCGCCTGGTGGTGGCAGAACCATAAGGCGCAGCAGGAAGAGATCACGACAATGGCCGATCAAAGCACGGCTGAACTGAACGCAGATAAAGACAGCGGCCAAAGCGTACCGCTGGACACCGGTGCCGCGACAAGCCAGGATACGACGCCAGCGCAAACGGCTCCGGCGCCTGCGACGCCGGTTGATTCGACGGCGGCGACCCAAACGCCAGCGCCAACGGCGGCGGCGACGCAAAATACGGTAGTCGCGCCTTCGCAGGCGAATGTCGATACGGCTGCGACATCTGCCGCGCCAGCGGCAACGGAGACGCCGTCCGCGCTGCCGACCAGTCAGGCTGGCGTAGCGGCGCCTGCTGCCGATCCGAACGCGCTGGTGATGAATTTTACCGCTGACTGCTGGCTCGAAGTCACTGACGCCACGGGTAAGAAGCTGTTTAGCGGTATGCAGCGTAAAGATGGTAATTTAAACCTAACCGGTCAGGCGCCTTATAAACTTAAAATTGGCGCGCCGGCCGCGGTGCAGATCCAGTATCAAGGAAAACCTGTCGATCTGAGCCGCTTTATCAGAACTAATCAGGTTGCGCGTCTGACCCTTAATGCCGAACCGACACCGGCGCAGTAACAGACGGGTAACGCGGGAGATTTTTCATGCATAACCAGGCTCCGATTCAACGTAGAAAATCGACACGTATTTACGTTGGGAATGTGCCGATTGGCGATGGCGCCCCCATCGCCGTCCAGTCGATGACTAACACGCGTACCACTGACGTGGAAGCGACGGTTAATCAGATCAAAGCGCTGGAACGCGTTGGCGCAGATATTGTTCGTGTTTCTGTACCGACAATGGACGCCGCCGAAGCGTTTAAACTTATCAAACAGCAGGTTTCAGTTCCGCTGGTTGCCGATATTCACTTCGACTACCGCATTGCGCTGAAGGTGGCGGAATACGGCGTTGACTGCTTGCGTATCAACCCCGGCAATATCGGTAACGAAGAACGTATTCGTATGGTGGTGGACTGCGCGCGCGACAAAAACATCCCTATCCGTATCGGCGTAAACGCCGGATCGCTGGAAAAAGATCTGCAGGAAAAATACGGTGAGCCGACGCCGCAGGCGTTGCTGGAATCAGCCATGCGCCATGTCGATCATCTCGATCGTCTCAACTTTGATCAGTTCAAAGTGAGCGTAAAAGCGTCCGATGTATTCCTTGCCGTTGAGTCTTATCGTTTGTTGGCTAAACAGATCGATCAGCCGCTGCATCTGGGGATCACCGAAGCGGGCGGCGCGCGTAGCGGGGCGGTCAAGTCGGCGATCGGTTTAGGTCTGCTGTTATCGGAAGGCATCGGCGACACGCTGCGCGTATCGTTGGCCGCCGACCCGGTGGAAGAGATCAAAGTCGGTTTTGATATCCTGAAGTCGCTGCGCATTCGCGCGCGCGGCATCAATTTCATCGCCTGCCCGACCTGTTCTCGTCAGGAGTTCGACGTTATCGGCACGGTGAACGCGCTGGAGCAGCGTCTGGAAGATATCATCACCCCGATGGACGTCTCGATCATCGGTTGCGTAGTGAACGGGCCGGGCGAAGCGCTGGTATCGACGCTGGGCGTGACGGGCGGCAATAAGAAAAGTGGCCTGTATGAAGACGGCGTGCGTAAGGACAGACTCGATAACGACGATATGATCGCGCAGCTTGAATCCCGTATTCGCGCGAAAGCAAGTCAACTTGATGAAGCGCGTCGGATTGACGTGTTGCAGGTTGAAAAATAAGAACGTGATGGGAAGCGGCGCGCTTCCCGTGTATGATTGAACCCGCATGGCTCCCGGTTCGTTCGGGGAAGCGCTGAGGGTTCATTTTTATATTCAGAAAGAGAATAAACGTGGCAAAAAACATTCAAGCCATTCGCGGCATGAACGATTATCTGCCTGGCGAAACCGCCATCTGGCAGCGCATTGAAGGCACACTCAAAAACGTGCTCGGCAGCTACGGTTACAGTGAAATCCGCTTGCCGATTGTAGAGCAGACCCCGTTATTCAAACGCGCGATCGGTGAAGTTACTGACGTGGTTGAAAAAGAGATGTACACCTTTGAGGATCGTAACGGCGATAGCCTGACATTGCGCCCTGAAGGTACGGCGGGCTGTGTACGCGCCGGCATCGAACATGGTCTCCTGTACAATCAGGAACAGCGTTTGTGGTATATCGGGCCGATGTTCCGTCATGAGCGTCCGCAAAAAGGCCGCTACCGTCAGTTCCACCAGCTAGGTGCCGAAGTCTTTGGCTTACAAGGCCCGGATATCGACGCGGAACTGATTATGCTGACCGCACGCTGGTGGCGCGCGCTGGGCATCTCTGAACACGTTAGCCTGGAGCTGAACTCTATTGGTTCCTTAGAGGCGCGTGCGAACTATCGCGATGCGCTGGTCGCGTTCCTCGAACAGCATCAAGAGACGCTGGACGAAGACTGCAAACGCCGTATGTATACCAATCCGCTGCGCGTGCTGGATTCAAAAAATCCGGACGTGCAGGCGCTGCTCAACGACGCGCCCGCTCTCGGCGACTATCTCGATGACGATTCACGCGAGCACTTTGCCGGCCTGTGTAAATTGCTGGACGCGGCGGGAATTGCCTACACCGTCAACCAGCGTCTGGTACGCGGTCTGGATTACTACAACCGCACCGTATTTGAATGGGTAACAAACAGTCTGGGGTCACAAGGCACCGTCTGTGCGGGTGGTCGTTATGACGGTCTGGTGGAACAACTGGGCGGTCGCGCTACCCCGGCAGTGGGCTTTGCGATGGGCCTGGAACGACTTGTTTTGTTAGTTCAGGCAGTTAATCCGGAATTTATTGCCTCTCCTGTTGTCGATATATACCTGGTGGCTGCCGGCGCACAAACGCAGTCTGCGGCAATGACGCTGGCGGAGCGGCTGCGCGATGAAATGCCAGGCGTGAAGCTAATGACAAACCACGGCGGCGGCAACTTTAAGAAACAGTTTGCCCGCGCCGATAAGTGGGGCGCCCGTATTGCACTGGTTCTTGGCGAATCTGAAGTCGCCGATGGGACTGTTGTAGTGAAGGATTTGCGCTCCGGTGAGCAAACGGCAGTGGCGCAGGACAGCGTCGCCGCGCATTTGCGCACTTTATTGGGCTAAGGAGAAGGACAGCGTGGAAATTTACGAGAACGAACACGACCAGGTGGATGCGATTAAACGCTTCTTTGCCGAAAACGGCAAAGCGCTGGCTGTCGGAGTGATTTTAGGGGGTGGCGCGCTGGTTGGCTGGCGTTACTGGAGCAGCCATCAGACGGAGTCCGCGCGTGCTGCTTCTCTGGCGTATCAAAATGCGGTGACGGCGGTAAGCGCCGATAAGCCGGATAGCATTCCCGCCGCTGAAAAATTCGCGGCTGAGAATAAAAACACCTATGGTGCGCTGGCGTCTATGGAACTGGCGCAGCAGTTTGTGGATAAGAATGAACTTAAAAAAGCCGAAGCCCAGTTGCAGCAGGGGTTGGCGGCCACCAGCGATGAAAATCTCAAAGCGGTGATTAATCTGCGTCTCGCTCGCGTTCAGTTGCAGCTTAAGCAAGCCGACGCCGCGCTGAAAACTCTGGATGCCGTTAAAGGCGAAGGATGGACAGCCATTGTCGCTGATTTGCGCGGCGAAGCGTTGCTGAGTAAGGGTGATAAAAAAGGCGCGCGCAGCGCATGGGAAGCGGGCGTCAATAGCGATGCTTCTCCGGCGTTGAGCGAAATGATGCAGATGAAAATCAATAATTTGTCCATCTGAGAGGGACCCGATGCAATTGCGTAAATTACTTCTGCCAGGGTTGCTTTCCGTTACCCTGCTCAGCGGCTGTTCACTGTTTAGCGGCGAAGAAGATGTCGTCAAGATGTCTCCATTACCGCAGGTTGAAAACCAGTTTACCCCGACCACTGTCTGGAGCACCTCTGTCGGTAACGGAATTGGCGAATTTTATTCTAACCTTCATCCGGTAATGGCAGATAACGTGGTCTATGCAGCCGATCGCGCGGGCGTGGTAAAAGCGCTCAATGCGGATGATGGCAAAGAGATCTGGTCTGTGAATCTGGGCGAGAAAGACGGCTGGTTCTCTCGTTCGTCCGCGCTGTTGTCCGGCGGCGTCACTGTTGCGGGCGGTCACGTCTATATCGGCAGTGAAAAGGCCGAGGTTTATGCGCTGAATACCAGCGACGGCACTACAGCATGGCAGACGAAGGTCGCAGGCGAAGCGTTGTCTCGTCCGGTTGTCAGTGATGGAATCGTCCTTATCCATACCAGCAACGGTCAGTTGCAGGCGCTAAATCAGGCGGATGGCGCCATTAAATGGACGGTGAACCTGGATATGCCTTCGCTGTCGCTGCGCGGCGAATCTGCGCCGGCAACCGCGTTCGGCGCGGCTATTGTTGGTGGTGATAATGGCCGCGTCAGCGCCGTGCTGATGCAACAAGGCCAGATGATTTGGCAACAGCGTATCTCCCAGGCCACTGGCCCAACGGAAATTGACCGTCTGAGCGACGTTGATACCACGCCGGTTGTGGTAAACGGCGTTGTTTACGCGTTGGCGTATAATGGTAACTTAACGGCGCTGGATCTGCGCAGTGGTCAGATTATGTGGAAACGCGAGCTGGGTTCGGTCAATGACTTTATCGTCGACGGCGACCGTATCTACCTGGTCGATCAGAACGATCGCGTGCTGGCGCTGACCACTGACGGCGGCGTAACGCTGTGGACGCAAAGCGATCTGCTGCACCGTTTGCTGACCTCCCCGGTTCTGTATAATGGTGATTTAGTCGTCGGCGATAGCGAAGGTTATCTGCACTGGATTAATGTTGATGACGGGCGTTTTGTGGCCCAACAAAAAGTAGACAGTTCCGGTTTTCTGACCGAACCGACGGTGGCGGATGGTAAACTGCTCATCCAGGCCAAAGACGGTACGGTCTACGCGATTACGCGTTAATCGTCACGGTTGTGCGTTTTAAAAAACGGCTCCTGGTGTAGGGGCCGTTTTCCTGTTTTTAACAATGGCGCAAAATGCGCGCGTTGTCTGATGATTTTTTTAATGAGGCTTTAAACATGGTACCTGTGGTCGCGCTTGTCGGGCGCCCTAACGTCGGAAAATCCACGCTATTTAACCGTCTGACCCGCACCCGAGATGCGCTGGTTGCGGATTTCCCGGGTCTGACTCGTGACCGTAAGTACGGTCGTGCGGAGGTTGAAGGCCGCGAGTTTATCTGTATCGACACTGGCGGTATTGACGGCACCGAAGACGGCGTCGAAACGCGGATGGCGGAACAGTCGCTGCTGGCGATTGAAGAAGCGGATGTAGTGTTATTCATGGTAGATGCGCGCGCTGGTCTGATGCCGGCGGATGAAGCGATTGCCAAACATCTGCGCTCCCGTGAAAAACCGACCTTCCTGGTGGCGAATAAAACGGATGGTCTCGATCCCGATCAGGCGGTTGTCGATTTTTACTCGCTGGGATTAGGCGAAATTTACCCTATCGCCGCCTCACATGGTCGCGGCGTATTGAGCCTACTGGAACATGTGCTTCTGCCGTGGATGGATGATGTCGCGCCGCAGGAAGAGGTGGATGAAGACGCGGAATACTGGGCGCAGTTCGAGGCGGAACAAAATGGTGAAGAAGCGCCGGAAGATGATTTTGACCCGCAAAGCCTGCCGATAAAGCTGGCGATTGTCGGTCGCCCGAACGTAGGTAAGTCCACACTCACTAACCGTATTCTCGGTGAAGAGCGCGTGGTGGTATACGACATGCCGGGCACCACTCGCGACAGCATTTATATCCCGATGGAACGCGACGAACGGGAATATGTGCTGATTGACACGGCGGGGGTGCGTAAGCGCGGAAAAATCACCGATGCGGTAGAAAAGTTCTCGGTGATTAAAACATTGCAGGCGATTGAAGACGCTAACGTCGTACTGTTGGTTATCGATGCGCGCGAGGGGATCTCCGACCAGGATTTGTCTCTGCTGGGCTTTATCCTCAATAGTGGGCGCTCACTCGTTATCGTAGTCAACAAATGGGATGGCCTGAGCCAGGAAGTCAAAGAGCAGGTGAAAGAGACGCTGGATTTCCGTCTGGGCTTTATTGATTTTGCCCGCGTTCATTTTATCTCTGCGCTACACGGCAGCGGTGTCGGCAACCTGTTTGAGTCCGTACGCGAGGCTTACGACAGTTCCACTCGCCGCGTGAGCACTGCGATGCTGACCCGTATCATGACGATGGCGGTGGAAGATCATCAGCCGCCGCTGGTGCGCGGTCGCCGTGTGAAACTGAAATATGCCCACGCTGGCGGCTATAACCCGCCGATTGTGGTTATTCACGGCAACCAGGTAAAAGATCTGCCAGACTCCTATAAGCGCTATCTGATGAACTACTTCCGCAAGTCGTTGGAAGTGATGGGTACGCCGATTCGCATTCAGTTTAAAGAAGGGGAGAACCCGTATGCGAACAAGCGTAACACACTGACGCCAACGCAAATGCGCAAACGTAAGCGTCTGATGAAACATATCAAGAAAAGCAAGTAATGCTTTTTCAGTAATATTCCAGGCCTGACAAGCGCTGCGCTATCAGGCCTTTCAAGTAAAAGTGAGTCATGCGCCTGAGGAGAATGTTATGGAAATAACCTGCCCCGTTTGCCATCACGCGCTGGAGCGCAATGGCGATACTGCGCATTGCGAGACATGCGCTAAAGATTTCTCGTTACAGGCACTTTGTCCTGACTGCCGCCAGCCGTTACAGGTTTTGAAAGCCTGCGGCGCAGTGGACTATTTTTGCCAGAACGGTCATGGTTTAATTTCAAAAAAACGGGTTAATTTCGTCATTTCCGATCAATAAAACCGCTGTCGACGTTGCGCCGCAGAGCAGAGGCGCCGACGTCTTATCCGGCTAAGGGCAAAAGCGTTATTCGATACTCCCGTAATATCAGCATAGTATCCTGCCCGGCGGCTATTTTATTCTTTTTATTGATTCAACTATTTATAGGGAATATTATTCCCGAAAATCAATATTAAAAATAAATAACATCTTTCTTTTTATTTATTATATCAATATTATAAGTCTGTTTCATATTAAACTTTTCTTTTTAGGAATATATTTAGGCCTGTTAGTTATGATTCCCTATGAATCATCCATATAATATCGTCTCATAGCAGCGTGTTTATTTAACAACAGGGATATCATATGGTGCGAAGGATTCGCATTCTGGTTTTGCTATTAGTGTCTGGAGTATCAGTTGCGGCTTCCGGCGCAGGTAACTCTGTACCTGCAAACGATGAAAGCCACTCCTCCCTGCCTGATTTAGCCAGCGAATCCGCGAAAAAAGAAGAACAGGAAAATAAAGGAAAGTCCTTTAAAGAACAGGGCGCTGACTACTTTATTAATTCCGCCACCCAGGGCTTTGATAATCTCACCCCGGAAGCGCTGGAATCCCAGGCGCGTAGCTATTTGCAAAACCAAATCACTTCATCAGCACAGTCATATCTTGAAGGCGTAATGTCACCTTATGGCAAGATCCGTACCAGCCTCTCCGTAGGCGAAGGCGGCGATCTGGACGGCAGTTCGCTGGATTATTTCGTT
The DNA here is from genome assembly GCF_046552175.1 of Salmonella sp. SAL00672. Classification (NCBI taxonomy): domain Bacteria; kingdom Pseudomonadati; phylum Pseudomonadota; class Gammaproteobacteria; order Enterobacterales; family Enterobacteriaceae; genus Salmonella; species Salmonella sp. SAL00672. The sequence goes on from NZ_JBGDUQ010000007.1 coordinate 97,683, forward strand.
CCCTGGTATGATAACGAAAAAACCTTACTTTTTAGCCAACTCTCAGCCCAACGTAAAGAAGACCGCACCATTGGTAACTTTGGGCTTGGCGTGCGCCAGAACGTCGGCAACTGGCTGCTTGGCGGCAACGCATTCTATGACTACGATTTTACGCGCGGTCACCGTCGACTAGGTCTGGGAGCCGAAGCCTGGACGGATTACCTGAAATTCTCCGGCAACTATTACCATCCTCTTTCTGACTGGAAGGATTCCGAAGATTTCGACTTTTATGAAGAACGACCCGCGCGCGGTTGGGATATCCGCATGGAAAGCTGGCTGCCCTTTTATCCGCAGCTTGGCGCTAAATTAGTTTACGAACAGTACTACGGCGATGAAGTGGCGCTGTTTGGCACCGATAACCTACAAAAAGATCCTCATGCCGTTACCTTGGGGCTGGAATATACGCCGGTACCGCTGGTTACGGTTGGTTCGGATTACAAAGCCGGTACTGGCGATAATAACGATTTTAGCGTTAAAGCGACTGTGAACTACCAGATAGGAACGCCGCTGGCGGCGCAACTCGATCCGGAAAACGTCAAAATCCAGCACTCTTTAATGGGCAGCCGCACCGATTTTGTCGATCGTAACAATTTCATCATTCTCGAATACCGCGAGAAAGATCCGCTGGACGTCACGTTGTGGCTGAAGGCCGACGCCACCAACGAACACCCGGAATGCGTGATTGAAGATACGCCTGAGGCCGCGGTGGGGCTGGAGAAATGTAAGTGGACGGTCAACGCGCTGATTAACCACCATTACAAAATTATTTCTGCTTCCTGGCAGGCGAAAAACAACGCCGCCCGTACTCTGGTGATGCCGGTGGTAAAAGCAGATGCGCTGACCGAAGGCAACAATAACAGCTGGAATCTGGTGCTTCCTGCCTGGGTTAACGCCGATACCGAAGAGCAGCGCACCGCCCTGAACACCTGGAAAGTACGCATGACGCTGGAAGACGAAAAGGGCAATAAGCAGAACTCCGGTGTGGTGGAAATCACCGTCCAGCAGGATCGCAAAATTGAGCTGATCGTTGACAACATTGCCGATACCGATCGTAGCGATCACAGCCATGAAGCCAGCGCGCTGGCCGATGGCGAAGACGGCGTGGTGATGGATCTCCTGATCACCGACTCCTTTGGCGACTCCACGGATCGCAATGGTAACGAACTGGTGGACGATGCCATGATGCCCGTGTTGTACGACAGCAATGATAAAAAAGTCACGCTGGCCCAGACGCCCTGCACCACGGAAACCCCTTGCGTGTTTATTGCCAGCCGTGACAAAGAAGCGGGGACGGTGACGCTTTCCAGCTCCCTGCCGGGCACTTTCCGCTGGAAGGCGAAAGCAGACGCCTATGGCGACAGTAACTACGTTGATGTCACTTTTATCGGCGACAACCTGAGCGCGCTGAATGCGGTGATTTATCAGGTCAAAGCCGCCAACCCCGTCAATCTCATTGGTAAAGAAGATAAACATCCTACGGTTAATAACACCTACCGTTTCCTGCTGTGGCGCGACAAAAATAAAGACGGCGTATTCCAGATGTCCGAGCAGCTCACGGAAGAAGAGATGGCGTTGTACGACTACCAGTGGGAGTTTACCGGACAGAGTACAAACGGACATACCGGCGCGCTGGCCAACACCATAAATGAAGATCTTGTTCTGCCAGTAACCAATAAAGAGGCGGCGCAGAAGTTTGCCGCCAATGTGGAAGATGGCGTTCAGGGTTACGGCATACGCGTTACGTATAGTCAGAAATAGCGTCAGCGTTGTGGCTGACCAGCCAGCCGCTGAATTTTGAGAAAAAGGAGAGTCTGAATGCAAGCAACAGTAAAACGGCGGCTGACGAAGGTCGCTTTAGCATTAGTAGTTGCCGGGTATTGCGCCGCGCCGGCGGTGGCGGCAAACGGTAATCTGAAATCGGGGCAGTGGCAGATTGTCTCTGAACAGACGGGCACCATTCAGGGTACGGTGCCGTGGATTACCCGTGCGGCGGATAAAACTGCGGATACCGACAAAGATCACGTAACGGTAACTATCGATCGCGGCGATCGTAAAATTGTGACCGAAGGCGATAAGCAGTTCCACGTTGGCGATAAGGTCACGGTCAACTGGGCGATTGGCGATACGGAAGGCGACCTGGATGTCGACAACGCCGCCACGAAACTGACGGTGCAGTGGATGAGATACAGCGACCAGAATGGTAGCAATCCCGAAGAGATTGGCACCAAAGGCAGCGATACCTATGAAATTCAGGCGGGTGACGCAGACCATTATATCGGTATCAAAATCACCCCAACCACCACCACCGGTGACCCAGCCGTGGCAACCGAACTGCTGTTGAAAGACCTGTCGACCGATGCGGGCGGTGGTGCGGATGGCGACGACATTCCGGAAGGTCCGGTGGTGGATGAAAACGTCCATGTTGTTATCTATGAGTCTGGCTCAACCACCAACCTGCTGGGTACCTCTACTCCGCTCAAAACCGACACCACCTATAAAGTGCTGCTGTGGAGCGATAAGAACAGCAACGGTACCTATGATACCGGTGAAGACGTTACCAGCCAGTATGACTACCGCTGGAAATTCGTCGGCACCAGCGCAATTGCACGTACTGGCACTGGCGGTATCGTCAACGAAAACTGGAACGATAAAGACCTTGTTATCCCTGTCACCAACGCCGACGCGAAAGCGGCGTTCGAGGGTGCGGAAGGCGGCGTTACCGTGGGTAGCGACGGTGTCCAGGGCTTTGGTCTGTCCATCGACTACAAACGCAAATAAGTTGTCCTCAACATACCACTCCCCGCGGGGAGTGGTATTTTCCGCGCACTTTGCTTAGCCGCGCGCTAAGCAAAGTGGGTTGAATTACGACAGAGAATGAAAACGGGTGGCTATCGCTCATGGACAGGAATCGGCAAGTGAATAAAGTTGTACATTTCTTACTGACATTACTGATCATGTTTGTAGCGTCGATCGCGCCTGCGCAGGCCTTACTGAAAGGCGGGACCTGGCAAGAATTGAACTCAGCCACTGCCGCAGTTAACGGCACCGTGCCCCGCGCCGACGGCGCGATTATTCCAGTGTATCAGGGAAGTATGCTGCTTGACCCGACCAAAACCTACGATGTTGCGTTTACCGCCATGCCGCGCGATTTTAGCGCGGATGCCACCTCAACCTCGATGCGTGCGGTCAATTCCACCGATACCGAAGGCGATCTCTTTAGCGATCCGCCGACCATTGCCTGGGAAAATCAACAGCCGCCGAGCGTGGGCCTGTTATGGGCCGATGCCGCCACGCCCGACACGCCGCTTTCGCCGCAGCCGATGCCTAACCAGACCTTTTGCGCCCAGAACCTGGCCGGACGGAAACTGGTTGTCTGGCCGCAGCCAGACGATGAAACGACCGTCCCCGCGCTGTGGCTCTATACCCACACCGGCGTGCCGAATAATGCGGCCATCCCGTTGCTCAGCCCGAAAGTGACTGTCAATATTGCTCAGGCCGTCGGCCATCCCGTGTCGGTCAGCGGCGATCATGTTGACGCCAGCTTTGAAGCCTCAAAAGTGAAAGTGGGAGAGAGCATCACCCTCACCGTCACGACCAGAGGGTGTGATGGCGAACTGGTGAAAAATGCGCCGTTTGTTATCCGCCGTGAGGATGCCAAAAACCGTCAGGGTGTGGTCAATAACACTAACCCGGTGCACGTTGGCGATACCGAGCTAACGACCGTGCAAACGGAGTATCGCGGCGTCACCGATGCCGAGGGTAAAGCCACAGTGGTGGTGACGCAGGATGAAGGCCCCGGCGTAAAAACGCATCTTATCGTCGCTTCGCAAAGTTATCCTACGCTGACGGACGGCGTGGACGTTATTTTCACCACCATCACCAGCCCCGACACCGCCCAGGCCAACATGTACGGCCACATGCTGGAGAGCGCCAGCGCCACGCTGAACGGCGCGACCTACACTTTCACTCGACCGAAGCTGGCGGTGGAGGCGGGCAACGCTGACAAAAGCGTCAACGATACTAACGAAACCTGGGCGCAGTTTACCTGGAGCGGCGCGGATAACCATTGCGACGTTCTGCCGGACGCCGAACAACTGGTGGCGCTAAGACATGCGCATAGTACGCTGGCAACGTACACCGGCTGGCCGGCGTCGGGCGATGCGGAATACTGGTCGTCGACCAAAGATCAGATGAGCAACTACCACGCTGCCGTGCATATGAACAGCGCGTCGGTCGTCAGAGCGCCCAACAGCGATACGCTGCTGGTTAGCTGTGTGGATAAAGCCCAGCCTGCGGCGCACCCGCAGATTACCCTCTCTCCGGAGGGGCCTTATAAGGCGCAGGTGGGGGAATCGATTGATCTGGTCATGACGGTAGTCGATAAAGACACGCAAAAACCGCTGCCTTACCGTTACATGGAGCTGTTTATCGACCCGGCGAAAAACCGCAAAGGGGAGCATCAGGACGCGTGGGATAACCAGCGGGTTACCGTCAGCTCCGAAGATATGCGCGCCTCTTCGCCGGAACACTATACCGGCGTGACCGACGTCAACGGTCAGGCGCACCTGACGCTACAGCACGACAGCGGCATGGGGGTCGAGACGCCCATCCGCATCGTGATGCCGGACGATGAAGGCGGCAACGTCGAGCTGCCCTTTAGCGTCATTTTCACCGTAATCACCAGCCCGGACGTGGACGGCGCCAACATGTGGGGCCATATGCGCGGCGTGGTGGATGCCGGCAACCTGTATAAGCGCCCGCTGCTGGCGGTGGAAGCCAGCCATAAAGACGGTCAGTTCAGCGAAAACAACGAAGAGTGGGCGACGTTTAACTCCGTGGCGTCGGCCACCGCGCAGTGCGGCGTCGGCCAGGTGCCGGATCAGTCATCGCTGGCGCATTTATACAGCGAGCACCCCAGCGGCAAGATGGAAAGCGAACACGGCTGGCCGACCGAAGACTACTTCATCGCTGCGGACAGCGATGCCTCGGGAACGGTACACGTCAACCTGGCAAACGGCGACAGCAACAAATTTACCAATCAGCCGAACTACCTGACCTGCTCGGCCAATGAAATGGTGGCGGTGCTGGACGTCTACTTCAACGACGACCCAACGACCAAAAACGCTGATGTAACCGCCAAAGTCGGCGAACAGATTAAGCTAAACGTTCATTCGCGCAACGCCCTTAACGACATGGCGATTGCCTATACCGACTTCACCATCACCATGGCGAACGGCAAGCGGCGCGACGGGCAGTCGACCGGCTTTACCGACCCCAGCAACGGCGAGATGCAGTTTGACGGTGTGGGCTACGTTGCCGGCCAGGTCTACCACGGGATCACCGACGCCAACGGCGATGCGACCATTATCCTCACCCAGAATAAGGGCGTGGGGCTGCTGACGCCGCTAAGCGTCGCCCCCGTCGATTCATTAATCAATACGCCGATTTCCCGCAGCGTCAAGTTTACCGTCGCCACCAGCCCGGACACGGTAAAAGCCAAAATGTGGGGCCACATGGCCGACACTATTGCCGTCGGCGACTGGACCTTTGAGCGGCCTAAGCTTGCGAGTGAAGTAAATAGCCCACTGCGTACTCAGGAAGAGAGCAATGAAACCTGGACGCGCGTGGCCCATATCGACGCCGCGGGCAACCCGGATGCGGGTGGCTGCGCGGCGAACCGCCTGCCGCGTATCGACCAGCTTGAAGCGTTATACAGCGCCAACAGCGGCGGCGCGATCAAAAGCATCCAGGGCTGGCCAACCTTAATTAACTACTGGTCGTCCACCTACCAGAGCGCCACCACCTGGAAACTGATCGCGCTGGCGAGCGGTAGTGAATTTCCGGGCAGCAACACCTCGGTTTACACCAGTTGTCTGGCCAGCGATAACCCGGTGCCAGCCGCCATCACCATTGAACCGGTCGATGCGTCGCAGTGGTACGATGGCAGCGGCGTCCATGCGCTGAAAGTGAAAAAGGGCGATACCCTACAGTTGAAGGTGACGGTGAAGGACGCCAGCGGCAAACCGGTGCCGGAAGCGCCGTTTGTGCTCACCCGCGGCGACGGCTACGATCGCAAAGGGGAAAAGTACACCGCCCAGGACGGCTCCGATTTGCAAAATATCGTGACGCCCGTGGTGATTGACGGCGAATCGCTGGCCTGGACCACCACCAAAATGGGGTCGCAGACCGGCCTTGACGGCACCCGCATCATCAGCGTCACCCGCCCGGACACCCACGGCACCCGCACGGCCATTACCGCCACGCTGTATGAAAATGCCGCCGTGAGCGCCAGCATCGACACCATCTTTACCGTTGTCACCAGCCCGGATGTCAGTGTCGCCCGCATGTGGGGACATATGGCGCCGTCGCTGACGGCGGCGGATGGCGCGGTGTACAAGCGCCCGTCGCTCTACGATGAACTGGCCAGCAAGACCGGTGCTGCGGAGTACCCGGAAGACAACGAACGCTGGGTAGTGTTCTATGGGCCGAATACGACCAAAACCGTTAGCCCGGAAGCCTGCCCCAAGGGGTATTTTCCGTCCGTTGAGCAACTGGATTCGCTGTACAGCAAATACCCGAACGGAGCGATAAAAACCGCGCAGGGCTGGCCGATCATCCGTTCTTACTGGAGCGGCACAAACGCCGGGACGCTCACCCCCGGCGCGCCACCCTATGACTATTACACGGTCGATCTGAATGATGATGCGCACCGGAAGGTCTCCAATATTAGTGATAGCGAAAGGCAATACCAGATTTGCTCCGCGACGCCGCAGCCTCTGGCCGGGCGGATTACGCTCACTTCTACGCTGGCGACGGATAGCGATATCCAGGCGGTGAAGGTAAAAAACAGCGAATCGATTCCGCTGGTGATCACCACTACCGATGCGGCGGGCAACCCCGCGCCTTATACGCCATTTTCGCTCGCACGCGACGCCGGGACGGCGCGCAACACCAGCTATACCTTTACCGGCAACACCCGCATGGTGCTGGTGCCGCCCACCGGTTCGGCGCAAGAGTTCTTCTATGGTAGCGCCACTCTTTACAGTGCAACCGGAGCGGACGGCACGGCGACCTTCACGCTCACGCCGGAGCAGCAGGGCGTAGGGGTGGGGGCGAAAAACGTGGTAACCGCAGCCCTGAGCGACACGCCGACGGTAACCTCGACGCTGCCGGTGGTGTTCACCACCGTGACCAGCCCGGACAGCCCGCAGGCCAATATGTATGGCCATATGCCGGAAACCTTCACCGCCAGCAACGGCGCGGAGTTCGAGCGCCCGCGGCTGTATAGCGAAGTATCGTCGTCGTCAAGTGTGAAGAGTTATCTCGAGACAAATGAAAACTGGTCTATGGTGAATAATTTTGATACCGGTAATTATGGCGCCTGTTCGATAAATCAGATGGCCACGCTGGATGATCTCAAGGCGCTGTACCGCGATCACCCCAGCGGCAAGGTCACGACCGACATAGGCTTACCCGTCAAGAAGAAATGGTGGGCGGGCGACAGCCGGCTGCAAGGTCAAGTCATTTACTGGCAATATATCGATCTCAATACGGGCTTAGATTACTCCATGTCGGGAACGCCGGGTAATTACTATTACCAGCTCTGCCTGACCAAACCGCGCCAGATGAATATCGCGCTCTCTACGGACGCCTGGAACGCGGACAAATCGGCGGCCGTGGCGAAAAAAGGCGAAACGATCCCCATGACGGTGAAGGTGACGAACGCTGCCGGGCAGCCTGTTAGCAACGCGACGGTGAAAATCACTCGCGGCGATGCGCTGACGCGTGCGGGGAGCGTGTACACCGCCAACAACGCGGACGATATTACCTTAAGTAATATCCAGCCTTCCGGTACGGCGACGTACTCGCTGGGTGCGGTGGATAACTATATGTATGCGCAAACGGACGCCCAGGGGCAAATAACGTTTAGCGTGTCGCAAAATAATACCATGGGTCTTAAAACGCCCATCCGCGTCACCGTTGCGAATGACATTTCAGCAACGAGCAGTAAGGACGTGATATTTACCGTCCTTACCAGCCCGGACGCCGCCAGCGCCAACTACTGGGGGCATATGCCGGAAACCGTGGAAGGGCCGGACGGCCTCCGCTACCAGCGCCCGCATTTGCAGGCGGAAGCGCCGTCGGGCGTCAACTACATCACTGTGAACGGTGAAAAATGGGCGGCGCCGACCGGCGTACAGACGTATACGGCAGGCCAGTCTGCGTGCGACGTTGAGTATATGCCGCTGATGAATGACTTAAAGGCGCTACAGCAACTGTATCCTGACGGCGCGCTGGAGGATCAATTCGGCTGGCCGGTGAAAACCGGTAAACTCTGGTGGTCTGCCGATCTGAATAGCTCGAAAGCACACCAGGCGATAAACCTGAAAACCGGTCAGATATCGGCGCCAACCTCCACCAGCCTGCAGGCCTGCCTGGTCAATGCGCGTAATGTCCCTGCCTCCATTACGCTAACCTCGACGGCGATGGATGCGGCGAAAGGCGCGGCGGTGGCGAAAAAAGGCGAGGCTATTCCCTTGACGGTGACGGTGAAAAACCGCGCGGGCGTTCCCATAGCGAATGAACCGTTCACCCTGAAACGGGGCGATGCGAATGATCGCCTCGACATTAAATATACGTGGAATACTACAGCAGACGATTTGACGTTGCAGGAACTGACGCCGTCGCCGACAACGAAATCAATGACGGCTTCCGGCAATGTGTTTAGCGGCGTCACGGGGGCAGACGGGACGGCAACGTTTACGGTGAACCAGGACGGCAGTGTGGGGCTAAAAACCGAGCTGACGGCCAGCGCGACGGGGGATGTCACGCAATCAACCAACACCGTGCTGGGCGTGATCTTTACCGTGATTACCAGCCCGGACTCCAGTTACGCGGAGTTCTGGGGGCATATGCCGGATACGCTGACGGTTGATGGCGTGACGCTGCATCGACCCTTGTTAATGAAAGAAGCGCCTGCTGGCGCGACGGATAGCCGGAAAGAAAATAACGAAACCTGGGTTTCGGTTTATACGAAAGCCGATGGCACTATCTATGATATGAGCAAGAACTGTGGCGGGGTGGCCGGGTTCCCGGCAAAAGGCGTGCTGGAAAAAATGCGCGATGAGCAGATAGCAGTCGCTAACGGATGGCCGACAATCTCGTTGCCTTATGTTAGCAGTACGCCTGGGACGTATAATTATTGCCGGGTTTCGTTAGCGAAAGGGGGCACAACACATTGCCCGACCACCAACAACGATTTCACGATAGGCTATGCCGCCTGTCTTGTACAGCCGTGATCGGGATGGTTGGGTTTCGGTAAATTGTCGTTGGTACCGGTAGTGAAACGTTTCGCATTTTTACCGCCGATGGAATGAATAGTCAGAAAGGGATGTATTCCAGGTGCTGCATTGAAACTGAAAACGAATACCCGTCTTTTATCCGGGCTACAGGCATGTCTGTTTTGTGTTACCGCTTTTTTTGCCCAGGCGGCGCAAAGCTGCACCCCATGGCAGGAGCCTGACGTCTCAACTGCCGCCATTAACGGCACGCCGCCGCTGGCTGATGGCGTGACGATCCCGGTTTATCAGGGCAGCGTTCAGTTGCGATCTGATGCAGCGAATCCCGTCGATTATTCCGCGAAACCCAGCCAGTTCAGCACCAGTGATGTCGGCAGCGCGCTGACCTTAACCAATCCGCGCGATGCCGAAGGCGATATTTTCGCCGAGCCGCCGCTGGTCTGGCAGAGTGAACGGATACCCTCCGTCACGCTGGTATGGGCCGACGCCGCCACGCCGGAGACGCCGCTGTCTCCGCAGCCGTCGGCAAACCTGACGTTCTGTGAGCAAAATATGGCAGGCCGCCATCTGGTAGTCTGGTCGCAACTGGATACCTCAACCGCTATGCCGCCGCTGTGGTTGCTTACCCGCACCGGCGTGCCTTATAACACGGCGGTCGAAGTGCTTGAACAAAAGTTTGCCGTGGATATCGCGCCCGCCGTGGGTGACCCGGTAACCCTTACCGCCGATCATCTGGATGAGTCGCTTAACGCCGCGAAGGTGAAAGCGGGCGAAAGCATCACGCTGACGGTGAATACCAAAGGTTGTAACGGTGAGCCAGCGGGCAATATCGCGTTTGTGATTACCCGCGGCGATGCGCAAAACCGCCAGGGCGTGGTGAACAATACCGCGCCGGTACGCGTCGGCAACACCGAACTCACCACCACTGCCACCGAATACCACGGCACGACCAACGCGGAAGGGGTGGCGACGGTGACCGTCACCCAGGCTAACGGGCCGGGCGTTAAAACCCCGCTGATGGCGCACCCGTCGGGCGCGCCTGCGCTGAAAGCCAGCGCGGATGTGATTTTTACCACCCTCACCAGCCCGGACAGCAGCAGCGCCAACATGTACGGCCATATGGCGGACAGTTCCACCGCCACGGTGGACGGCGCAAGCTACACCTTTGACCGCCCCAAACTGGCGGCGGAAACCGAGGGCGAAGACCGTACCGCCAGCATCAACAATGAAACCTGGGCGCAGTTCACCTGGGGCCATGCCGACACGCACTGCGATATTCTGCCGGATGCGCGCCAACTGGAAGGGTTAAAAATCGAGCGTGGCGATTTAGCCACCACTCTCGGCTGGCCGGTGGGGGGGACATCCGGTGACGAAGAGTACTGGTCCTCCTCACAGGGGGCGAGCGCAACTGACCACATCAGCATTGATATGCGCAGCCGCGCCCTTACGCAGATGCCGGACGCCACGCAATCGCTGGTGAGCTGTGTGGATAAAGCCTCGCCTGCGGTCACGCCGAAATTAGTGATTAGCACCGATAATTTTGATTCGACGGTCAACGCGGCGAAAGTGAAGGTGGGCGAAGAGATCAACATGAAGATCGCCGTCACCGACAGCGCCACCAATAAACCGCTGCCTTATCGCTACTTTAATGTCTACCTGGGCGACGAGCAAAATCGCCAGAATCAGAAGAACGCCGATCTTGATGCCGCGCATCAGTGGACGGATGAACCGGTAGTTATCACCAATCTGGACGGCGGCGACGGTCACTATCACGGCGTCACCGATGCCAACGGCCAGTTTTCGCTGGCGCTGACCCAGGACAAGGGCGCTGGCGTATTAACCCCGGTGCGCGTGGTGCTGTTCGACGGCACGGAAGCGACGCAGAACGTGATTTTTACCGTCGTCACCAGCCCGGACGTGACGCAGGCGCGTATGTGGGGCCATATGCAGGGCGTGGTGGAAGCGGGCAATATTTACAAACGCCCGCTGTTGGCGGAAGAGGCCGCGCAGGATACCGGTTCCGAATTTGAGAATAACGAATACTGGGCCACGTTTAACTCCGTGACGGCGGCGACAAACCAGTGCGGCGCAGGCCAGGTGCCGGGACAACTGCTGCTGGATACGCTGTATGAAGCCCATTCCGGCAATACGATGGAAACGACTTACGGCTGGCCGACACAGAAACATAGCTATATTGCGGCGGATACCGATGGTTCCACCACTGCGCACGTTAACCTGGCGACCGGCGCGGACAGCCTGTTCAGCGGCGCTGAACCGAACTATCTCTCCTGCTCCGGTAACGAGTTGGTGACCAGCCTGGACGTGTACTTTGATGGCAACGAGTCGTTACGTAATGCGGTAGCCAAAGTGGGCGAAAAAATTACGATGAACGTCCATTCCGTCAACGCGCTGAACGGGTTAAGCGTGCCCAACGCCAGCTTTACCGTCACCATGTCGCACGGTAAAAATCGCGCCAACGCCACCACGGGCTTTACCGATCCCAGCGACGGAGCGCTGGTGATGGGCGGAACGTCTTTCGGCTCTTCCCAGGCGTCGATGACGTACCAGGGCATGACCGATGCCGAGGGCAACGCCACGCTGGTCATTGAACAGCCGCAGGGCGTCGGCTTGCTGACGCCGCTGACCGTACTGCCGGTTAACTCGCTGATCACCACCCCCGTTAACCGCAGCGTGAAGTTTACCGTTCCCACCAGCCCCGATACGCCGGAGGCGCAGATGTGGGGCCATATGGCGGACACGCTCACCGTAAGTGATATGGAATTCCAGCGGCCAAAGCTGGCGGCGGAAGCGACTGCCGCCACCCGTACCCAGGAGCAGGATAACGAAACCTGGGCGCGCGTCAGCCACGCCGACGCGCTGAATAACCCCAACGCCGGGGGCTGCGAGGCCGGCCATCTGCCGCGCGCCGATCAGCTTGCCGCACTGTATGCCTCCAGCGACGGCAATAAAATCCACACCGTATCCGGCTGGCCGACGACGTATGACTACTGGTCTTCCACCTTCGCCAGCGCCGCTACATGGCAGGCGGTATCACTGGCTGCGGGCGGCTATACCGCTTCCGGCGATGCGTCGGACTACGTGAGCTGTCTGGTCAGCAAAAATCCGACGGCAGCCTCCATCACCATTGAGCCGGTGAATACGTCATTGTGGTATGACGAGAACAGCGAACACGCGGTGAAGGTGAAAAGGGGAGATACGCTCCAGCTTAAAGTGACGGTAAAAGACGCCAGCGGCAATCCGCTGCCGCAAGCGCCGTTTGTGCTCAGCCGCGGCGACGGCTACACCCGTCAGGGGGAAAAACATATCGCCGGCAGCGGCGACGGCATCGTCTCGGCGGTAGTGATTGACGGCGATTCGCTCAACGACACCGCCACCAAAATCGGCGGCATGACCGGTGAAAACGGCAGCAAAATCATCAACGTCACCCGCCCGGATGCCCACGGGACGAAAGTCGCGATTACGGCGGCGCTGTACGATAACGCCAGCGCGACGGCCAGCATCGACACTATTTTTACTGTGGTCACCAGCCCTAATAGCGACAAAGCCAAAATGTGGGGCCATATGCCGGAAACGACCACGGCGGCCAACGGCGTGGTGTTTAAGCGCCCGCTATTATCGGCTGAAATCGCCAGCGGCTTTACCCACGGCGACAATACGGAAAACAACGAAGCCTGGGGAATCGTCGATTTTGAAGTGGCGAACGACGCCTGTGGCGCGGGATACGTACCGACACTTGCTGATCTGCAATCGCTGTACGACGCCAGGCCCGGCGGCGCCATGAATACGCAGCAGGGCTGGCCGCTGGATGGTAAAAACTACCAGAACAGCACCGCTGATTTGAGCAGGAGTACGGAAAACCGCTACGTTAAGTCGATTAATCTGCGCGACGGCGGTATTAGCTCACTGGCGTGGAGTGAACAACTCTATTTCGTCTGCCTGCAAAACGCCCATCCGGCGGCGACGCAGATAACGCTCACTTCGCCTGTGTATAACGACAGCGACGGATTCGCCAAAGCGAAAGTCGGCGAGACCATCCCGGTCATCATCACCACGCGGGACGCCCAGGGCAACCTGGCCGCCGACACGCCGGTTATCTTTACGCGCGGCGACAGCGTTGGGCGCGCGAATCAGGAAGTGAATAGCGCGTCGGCGGCGGAGATACAGATAAACCACAGCGACGGGCGTAGCAGCGGCGTTAAATATTACACCGCCACCGGCGCTGACGGCACGCTGACGCTGAATATCAGCCAGGACAGCGGCGCGGGCTTTAAAACGCCGCTGACGGCGGCGATAGAGCACAACGGCGTAACGAGCGCGCCGCTACCGGTCATCTTTACCGTCGTCACCAGCCCGGACACGCCGAAAGCCAACTACTGGGGCCATATGGCGGAAACGCTGACCGACAGCAGCGGCGTGGTGTACAAGCGCCCGTTGCTGGCCAGCGAGTTCAGCGCCACGCCCGGCAAATCGCTGACCATCGCCAACGGTTATTACGACAAAGGCGAAACCTGGGGCATGATAACCGTCGATAAAGCCTGGAACGGCGTCGGCGCCGGCGGCGGCTGCGGGCGCAATTATCTGCCCACCGTCAGCAACCTCCAGACGCTGTACAGTACCTGGCCTGATAACGCCATGCGCAGCCGTAACGGCTGGCCGATGACCAGTTCAGGCAACAACAACGTCAGCCGCTACTGGTGGGCGGGGGATTACGTGATATCGTCAGACGGCACGAAGTCGCTCTACGCGGCGGTCAACCTGTTTAACGACGGCAATGATGTCAAAACGACGACCAGCACCTCGATGTACTACATGCAGACCTGTCTTGCCTCGCCGCGCAGCGCCGCCGCCAGCCTGACGCTGACGCTGGCAGGCCAGGATGAAACCACCGGAAGCGCAAAGGCGAAGAAGGGCGAGCAGATGGCCGCCACCATCGACGTGAAAGACGCCGCAGGTCAGCCGATGAAAAACGTGATGGTGAAAATCAGCCGCGGATCTTCGTACAATCGCGCCAACAGCGCCACATCGTCCTCAAGCATCACAGACGATATTACGCTGCGTAATGTGATGCCGTCCGGCCTGGCGACATACCTGCTGGATACGTCGGCGAAATATCTGTATGCGCAAACTGATGCCCAGGGACAGGTGACATTTACCCTTGCGCAGGACAGTACCGCCGGTTTAAAAACCACTATCAGCGCCGCCACGATGGACGGCAGCAACCTGACAGACAGCAAAGACGCAATCTTTACCGTAGTGACCAGCCCGGACAGTGATAAAGCTAAATACTGGGGACACATGCCGGAAACCGTGACCAACAGCGCGGGCGTGAAGTTCCGGCGTCCGCTGCTGGCGGCGGAGATGACGTCGAATAGCGGTACTTACCTGGTTAACAATGAAACATGGCCCTTAGTCACCGCAGCGAACACTGAAAAAGCGGGCGCAACCGGCTGTGATGCGGAATACCAGCCGTTGTCGGGCGATCTGCAAACGTTGTATAGCGACAATCCTAACGGCGCAATCGGTACAAATTACGGCTGGCCGGTGGCGGGGAACAAATCCTGGTGGGCGGCGGATCGTGCGCCGAATACCGGATATTACCAATTTATAAACCTGAATAGCGGCGGTAAGGGCACCGCCAGTTCATCGACTGCCACCGGCGCTCAGGTGTGTCTGGTCGAGCCGCGTACTTCTACTCCTGCCAGTATTACGCTGACCTCGACGGCGATGGACAGCGCGAAAAATGCGGCGGTAGTGGCGAAGGGAAGTGCGATGCCGTTAACGGTGACGGTAAAAGATAGCAGCGGTAACCCGGTCGCCAACGTCGGTTTTACGTTGTCACGTGGCGATTCGAAAAATCGGGCAGGTATGGTTATAACGGATGGCGACGTGGCAGCGGATGCCGGAGCAGACGATCTCATGCTTAAAGAGCTGACTCCCGCAAGCGCCAGCCAAAGTATGACCACCACCGGGATTGTCTTTACCGGCACTACCGGCAGCGACGGTACGGCAACGTTTACGCTTAATCAGGATAAAAGCCTGGGGTTGAAAACGCCACTCACGGTGAAAGTGACGGACAATACGACTCTTCACGCATCGCTGGATGTGATTTTTATGGTACTTACCAGCCCGGATACGGATAAAGCGTTGTTCTGGGGAAATATGTCGGATACGACATCCGTCAACGGAAAAACGCTGCATCGTCCGTGGCTTCAGGCTGAGATGCTGTCAGGCGTAACGCCAGTATTTACCAACGGAGTGCATGCAAATAACGAGTACTGGGCGATGGCGCATACGGTGGACAACACGAAATGGGATATTGCCAAACAGTGCGGTAGCCTTAGCAAAGCACTGGATAATAACGACCTGTTGACGCTGTATCATTCAATTAGCTCGTTAGGCTGGCCGACGCAGGGCTATCCCTATTTATCTAAATCAACCTCGAGCGGCGGCATGTATTGCGGCGTGGATGAGAATACTAAGCAGCAAAACTGCGCCATTCAGCCGGCAAGTACAGCAGGTTATGCGACGTGCGTGGAGTAACGTATTACGCGTCTGGCACGAAAATAATCTGCTTTTCACGTTCAATTGAGCTTCATGAAAAAGCGATCGGAGCATTCATTGAAAAGTATATGTTCTGCTAATTGGCGCCACCACCGTTTGCCGCGCGTGTGTAAAAGCGCCGTCTCCCTTCTGCAACCCGGCATCTGGCGCTACCTATATTTAAAATAACACCAGGTGTCGCATGATAATCACACCTTTTATCTCACGTATCTATTTATCTGAATATATGAAATCATTAAATGTTATTCATAATATAAATATTTATTAAATAGATGAATATATTCATATTAATTATAAATTAACCAGAAGCTGACCTGGCATTGAAATAAGGCTTGAAATTAGTTAATAATTTGGCTTTGATAATACATTGTTACAGATAACAGCAACCATTCATAGAATCATATTTTTGTTATTTATTATTTAACTCATTTATATACACCATTTAAAAGCTATTTGCAGCCAATCAAATCAAGTTTGCTTCGTGAACATTATTAAAAGGAAATTTAAAAATTGAACAGGACCTACAGTATCGTCTGGAGCGCCGTGCGAAATATGTATGTCGTAGCTTCAGAACTGGCGCGAAGCCACAGCAAAGTTAAAATACAGGCGCACGCTAATGAAGTCGCCCCTTCTATTAAAAAGCCTGATTCAGGATGGGCAAGACACCATGCGCTGGCCCTGGCAATTGTTGCCGCGCTTGGCTTTGCCAGCCCGCTGGCCATCGCCGATAATCCGGTGTCATACATTGACGGAGTCGACCACGATCTGAGCGCAGAAACGCCGCCAATTTCCTATTCTGGTACTGGTGAAGGCACCGCGCTGTATCTCGAAGGCTTACCCACTCAAGGCCAGGGCTGGCAGCCCACTTCAGCCACTGGCACGAATATCGAGATTGGAACGGACGGCGGCGGGGCCCCCCTTTCGAGTGGCAGTGATGCGGTGGCTACAGCGGTTTCGCTCTATCGGGGAGCAACACTTGAACTGACCGAGGCAGAAATTTATACGAAGGGGAACTATACCGCCGGTATCAGCCTCGACGAGCAAAGTAAAATAAGGTTGAATGGAGGAAGCCTCGAGGTTGAAGGTAATTATGGCATTTTGATGCTCTATAATAATTCACAAGCCACCCTGATTGGCACCGAGGTCACCGCAACGGCGGAAACAACTAGCAGCATAGTGTCGCAGCAAGGCAGCACGCTGAACATCACGGACGGGAGTGACATCACGCTCACGAGCGGACAACTGCGTGTGGTTGGCGACACGAACGGTAACGCCTTCCTGAATGTGAGCGATAGTACGGTGAGTTCTACGGGCGCGAATAGTACGGTTGTTGCCGCCAACCGGGGTATTCTCAATATCAAGAACTCTTCCGTCACGCACAATAACGCCACAGGCGCCGCCATTGAGGCCTCAAGCGCGTCGACGCTGAACGTTTTCGGTGATGATAAGAGTCAGATGAGCGTCAACTCCAAAGGCATCGGTATTAAAATCCTTGCCTCCAGCGTGGACATTGACGGCGCCACCATCAACGCCGACGGCGACGGCATCTTTATAACCAGCAAAGGTAAAAGCAGTTGGTATGATGATACTAACGCGTTAACCGTCAATAATGCGGACGTCACTTCCAAAACCGCCGCCGCGCTGCACGTTGACAGCAAAACGAATATTAACGACCCTATCGAGCTCAACAACAGCACATTGACCGGCCCGACCGCCATCAAACTGGACAGCGCTGTGACCGTAAAGGCTACTAACAGTACAACGCTTGATGGCAACGTTGACGCGGGAATCACCGCATCGTCCTTGTCACTGACCAATTCTTCACTGCAAGGGAGCGTCAACGGCGTTCATAGCTCATTAACACTCGACGCCGACAGCCAGTGGACCATGACCGGCAGTTCGGCGCTCGGAAGCCTGACCAGCTATGGCGAAATTACCCTCGGAGACGGTAGCGCTTCGGCAAAAACATTACAAATCACCAACGCGCTCACGCTACAAAACGATAGCCAACTGAACATCACGCTATCTGCCACTGACTCCCCGGTTATCACCACCGGTAGCGCCACGCTTGATGGTTCACTGACCTTAAATCTCGATTCAACAGCGGCTTTTGGAGACCCGACATCGGATCAACAGTTCAAGTCAATTACCCTGATTGATTCTGATAATGCAATAAGCACCAATGTTGACAGTCTGACAACGAATATCGACACCGACTCACTGCCAGATTACCTGACCTTCGGCGTCGACGTTGACGCTAACGATAACACCAACTTCGTTCTGGAGCAGCAGCTCAGTTGGAATGCTAACGCGACTTCCATTAGCGAAGCGAGCGGCACCTTCACCCTCGGCGATAATGAAACGTTTGAAGTTACCAGCGAGCTGAGTAAGGTTTCCCCCGTACCTGGCGGCTGGGACGGCGAAACGCTGACCAAAGAAGGCGATGGCACGCTCATCCTCAGCAACACGGCGAACGACTACGGCGACACCGTCATTAACGGCGGTACGCTGTCTGCGAATGATGCCGCCGCGCTCGGCAGCGGCGACGTGGCCATTGCAGAAAACGCAACGCTTGCGCTGAGCCAGGGCACGCTGGATAACAACGTGACCGGCGAGGGCCAAATTGTCAAAAGCGGTAGCGATGAGCTGATCGTGACCGGCGATAACAACTACAGCGGCGGTACCACTATTTCCGACGGCACGCTGATTGCTGACCATGCAGATTCGCTGGGTACCGGGGCTGTTGCCAACAGCGGCGTGCTTCAGGTCGGCGAAGGCGAGCTGGAAAACACCCTTTCCGGCAGTGGTTCGCTGGTGAAAACCGGTACGGGCGAGCTGACGTTAAGCGGCGACAACGATTACTCCGGCGGCACCACTATTTCCGGCGGTACGCTGACGGCTGACCATGCAGATTCGCTGGGCACTGGCGCTGTTGCTAACAGCGGCGTGCTTCAGGTCGGCGAGGGCAAGCTGAAAAATACGCTTTCCGGCACCGGTTCGCTGGTGAAAACCGGCACGGGCGAGCTGACGTTAAGCGGCGACAACGATTACTCCGGCGGCACCACTATTTCCGGCGGTACGCTGATTGCCGCCAACGTTAACGCGCTGGGCGGCGGTGATGTCGATAACGCGGGTACGCTGAAGCTGGACGCGGAGGGCGAATTCAACCTTGCGAATGTCACGACCCAGTCTGGAGCAACGACTGAGCTGTCCAAAGGTACGACGCTCAACGTCGACTCGCTGACTCAGCAAGCCGATAGTACGCTGAATATTGACCTCAGTAAGACTAATGGTGAAAGCGCCATTACCGCCGACAGCGTCTCGTTGGCTGGTGCGCTCAACATTACGGGGATCGGCAACGTCACAGACAGCTGGACGCCTGAGGCATACACCTACACGCTGATTGACAGCGACAGCGCCATTACGACCGATTTCAATGATCTGACCGTCGCGGGAATGAATAGCGAAGATGTTGACTTCCTGACCATCGACGGAAAAGTCGACGAAGCAGACAGCACAAACTATGATCTGACGGCCTCCCTCTCCTGGTATGCGGACAGAGACAACGCTTCTACCGACGCCCACGGCACCTTTACGCTAAGTGACCCTGACGGCAGCTTTAACGTTGCGGCTACACTGACAGACGTTGACGATACGCTGGATCCGGGTAGCACATGGGACGGTAAGTCGCTGACCAAAGAAGGCGCAGGCACGCTGATCCTCTCCGGCGACAACGACTACAGCGGCGGCACTACAATCAATGAAGGTACGCTGGTCGCCGCCAGCACGACGGCGCTGGGCACCGGTCTGGTGGACAATAACGCCACGCTGGTGCTGGACGCAGACGGTGAAGTCAGCGCGGCGGGCGGCATCACCACTCATAGCGGCGCGACGACCCAACTGGCGCTCGGCACCTCGTTGGATCTCGGCGACAGCGCGTTAATTCAGGAAGATGGCAGTACGCTGAACGTTGAGCTGAATAGTGACTCAGTGCAACCGCTGATTACCGGTGGCAGCGCCACGCTTGGCGGTGATTTGGTCGTCAGCGACGCCAGCCTGCAAGCGCGCGCCTCCGACGCGGAGTTCCAGTCCTTTAAACTGATCGATATGGACAGCGATATCAGCGGCGACTTTACCAGCCTGACGATGAACCTCACCGACAAGCCGGACTATCTGACCGTAACCGGAACAATCAATCCTGAAGATGCGTCAGAATATCTGCTTACCGAAGGGCTGAGCTGGAATGCGACCGCCACGTCAGCGACGCCAGCACACGGCACGTTTACCCTGGGCGCAGGCGACAGTTTTGAAGTCACCAGCGTACTGGGCGATAAAACCGGCAACGGCGACTGGGACGGTAAATCGCTGACCAAACTGGGCGCGGGTAAACTGACGCTGAGCGGCGTGAACACTTACACCGGCGATACTAACGTACAGGAAGGCACGCTGTGGCTGTCCGGAGACGGCTCGATTGGCGAAATGGGCAGCCAGCAGGCGGTGAACGTCGCTTCCGGGGCGACCTTCGGCGGCAGCAATGGTACGACCGTTAACGGTAAGGTGACCAACGAAGGGACGCTGGTCTTTGGCGACAGCGAGGAAACAGGCGCCATCTTCACCCTCAATGGCGATCTGATCAACATGGGGACAATAACCAGCGGTAGCAGTGCCAGCACGCCGGGCAATACGCTTTATGTCGATGGCAATTACACTGGCAACGGCGGCTCGCTTTACCTGAATACCGTCCTGGGCGACGATGATTCGGCGACCGATAAGTTAGTCATTACCGGCGATGCCTCCGGCACCACCGATCTGTACATCAACGGCATCGGCGATGGAGCACAGACCACTAACGGTATTGAAGTGGTGGATGTTGGCGGCGTATCGACCAGCGATGCGTTTGTGTTAAAAAATGAAGTTAACGCCAGTCTGTATACCTACCGTCTGTACTGGAATGAAAGTGACAACGACTGGTATCTGGCGTCAAAAGCACAGTCTGATGATGACGACAGCGGTGGTGATGACAGTGATGTCACGCCTTCGGATGGCGGTGACGATGGCGGTAATGTCACGCCTCCGGACGATGGCGGCGATGGCGGTAATGTCACGCCTCCGGACGATGGCGGCGATGTCGCACCGCAGTACCGTGCGGATATCGGCGCGTACATGGGCAACCAGTGGATGGCGCGCAACCTGCAAATGCAGACCCTCTATGACCGCGAGGGCAGCCAGTATCGTAACGCAGATGGCAGCGTATGGGCGCGCTTCAAAGCGGGTAAAGCGGAATCCGAGGCTGTCAGCGGCAATATCGATATGGACAGCAACTACTCCCAGTTCCAGTTAGGCGGCGACATTCTGGCCTGGGGCAACGGCCAGCAGAGCGTTACCGTTGGCGTCATGGCGAGCTACATCAACGCCGATACCGACAGCACCGGTAACCGTGGCGCGGACGGTAGCCAGTTCACCAGTAGCGGCAACGTAGACGGCTATAACCTTGGCGTCTATGCCACCTGGTTTGCCGATGCCCAAACGCATAGCGGCGCGTATGTCGACAGCTGGTACCAATATGGTTTCTACAACAACAGCGTAGAGAGCGGTGATGCGGGATCTGAATCTTATGATTCAACCGCTAACGCCGTCTCGCTGGAAACTGGTTATCGCTACGATATTGCGCTTAGCAACGGTAATACTGTCAGTCTGACGCCGCAGGCGCAGGTTGTCTGGCAGAATTACTCAGCGGATAGCGTGAAGGATAACTACGGCACCCGGATCGATGGTCAGGATGGCGACAGTTGGACAACGCGTCTGGGTCTGCGTGTTGACGGCAAGCTGTACAAAGGCAGCCGTACGGTTATCCAGCCGTTTGCTGAAGCTAACTGGCTGCACACCAGCGATGATGTGTCGGTATCGTTTGATGATGCCACGGTGAAACAGGATCTTCCGGCTAACCGTGCGGAGCTGAAAGTAGGTCTGCAGGCAGATATCGATAAGCAGTGGAGCGTTCGCGCTCAGGTTGCCGGGCAGACTGGCAGCAACGATTTTGGCGATCTGAACGGTAGCCTCAATCTGCGCTATAACTGGTAAGTTAGACAAAACCGGGCGGGTGTTCCCCGCCCGGTTTTGAGGCGAATGACAAACCGGTTGATCGTCGGATTGCGGCTACACCTTATCCGACGTGGCGCGTAGGTTGGCTGAGGCGAAGTCGAAACCCAACATCGCGCTGCAAAGAGTGAGGGAGTGTTGGATTACGTGCCCGGCGTGACGGATTTGACTTCACTTTCAAGCCAACCGTCCTCCAGCCGCGTGGTCATGATATCGCCTGCGTTGACCTGTTTGATCTTTTTCAGCACCTTGCCGTCCGTTGTCGTCGAAACCGTATAGCCGCGCGCCAGCGTGGCCAACGGGCTGACCGCTTCCAGATGCGTGACCGCGTTGCCGAAACGTTCGCGCTGTTCGCTTAACCGTGAGCGGATATTCTCCGTCAGACGATATTCCAGCTGTTGGATGCGCGACTGCGCGCGGTGAATGCGCGGCTGCGGATTTTGCTGGCTCAGGCGTTGACTTACGCGTTGCTGACGCTGAGTGGCCTGCTTAATCCTGGCCTCAAGCGCAAATCCCATCCGTTGGCGTAGACGTTCCAGCGCGGTTTGCTGACGGGCCAGACGCAGTTGCGGATGTTGTTGTTGCAGACGGTGAAAAATCTGCGTGAAACGACGGCTGCGGTTGGCGAGGTAGTAGTCCATCGCCATGCCCAGACGCTGCTGGGCGGACTGGATCTGACGCAACAACTCCTGCTGGTTGCGGCTGACAATTTCTGCCGCTGCTGATGGCGTCGGCGCGCGCAGGTCGGCGACAAAATCGGCGATAGTGACGTCGGTTTCGTGACCGACGGCGCTGACCACCGGAATACGGCTGGCAAAAATAGCCCGCGCCACGCGTTCGTCGTTAAAACTCCACAAATCTTCCAGCGAACCGCCGCCGCGCCCGACGATCAGCACGTCGCACTCGCCGCGCGCGTTTGCCAGTTCGATAGCACGAACGATCTGCCCCGGCGCGTCGTCGCCCTGGACCGCCGTCGGATAGATAATAACGGGTAGGGATGGGTCACGACGCTTCAGCACATGGAGAATATCGTGCAGCGCCGCGCCGGTTTTCGAAGTGATCACCCCCACGCAGTGGGCCGGGGAGGGCAACGGCTGTTTATGCTGCTGATCGAACAAGCCTTCGGCCTGGAGTTTGGCTTTTAGCTGCTCATATTTCTGCTGCAACAAGCCTTCGCCCGCGGGCTGCATACTTTCGGCGATGACTTGATAATCGCCGCGCGGCTCGTACAGCGTGATATTGGCGCGTACCAGCACCTGCTGCCCGTGCTGCGGACGGAACGTCACCCGGCGGTTGCTGTTACGGAACATCGCACAGCGCACCTGAGCGGTATCGTCTTTGAGCGTAAAGTACCAGTGGCCCGACGCAGGCTGCGTGAAATTAGAAATCTCGCCGCTGATCCATACCTGTCCCATCTCCTGTTCTAACAGCAGACGAACCGTCTGGTTAAGGCGGCTTACGGTAAAAATTGAGGAAGTTTGAGAGGATAACATGTGAGCGGGATCAAATTCTAAATCAGCAGGTTATTCAATCGATAGTAACCTGCTCACGGGGGATCGCAAGCACTATTTGCAAAAAAATGTAGATGCAACCGATTACGTTCTGTATAATGCCGCGGCAATATTTATTAACCTCCCAGGTGAGATATTGCCCATGCTACGTATCGCTAAAGAAGCCCTGACGTTTGACGACGTCCTCCTTGTTCCCGCTCACTCCACCGTTTTGCCGAATACTGCCGATCTCAGCACGCAGTTGACGAAAACTATTCGTCTGAATATTCCTATGCTTTCTGCGGCGATGGACACCGTGACGGAAGCGCGCCTGGCAATTGCCCTGGCCCAGGAAGGCGGCATTGGTTTTATCCACAAAAACATGTCTATTGAGCGCCAGGCGGAAGAAGTTCGCCGCGTGAAGAAACACGAGTCCGGCGTAGTGACCGACCCGCAGACCGTCCTGCCAACCACCACGTTGCATGAAGTGAAAGCCCTGACCGAGCGTAACGGTTTTGCGGGCTATCCGGTGGTGACTGAAGATAACGAGCTGGTGGGTATCATCACCGGTCGTGACGTGCGTTTTGTGACTGACCTGAACCAGCCGGTGAGTGTTTACATGACGCCGAAAGAGCGTCTGGTGACCGTTCGTGAAGGCGAAGCCCGTGAAGTCGTGCTGGCAAAAATGCACGAAAAACGCGTAGAAAAAGCGCTGGTCGTTGATGATAACTTCCATCTGCTTGGCATGATTACCGTAAAAGATTTCCAGAAAGCGGAACGTAAACCAAACTCCTGTAAAGATGAGCAGGGCCGTTTACGTGTCGGCGCGGCGGTCGGCGCAGGCGCGGGCAACGAAGAGCGCGTTGACGCGCTGGTGGCGGCAGGCGTTGACGTCCTGCTGATCGACTCTTCTCACGGTCATTCAGAAGGCGTGTTGCAACGTATCCGTGAGACGCGCGCTAAATATCCTGACCTGCAAATCATCGGCGGCAACGTTGCGACGGGCGCAGGCGCTCGCGCACTGGCGGAAGCCGGTTGCAGCGCGGTGAAAGTGGGTATCGGCCCGGGTTCCATCTGTACGACTCGTATCGTGACTGGTGTGGGCGTTCCGCAGATCACCGCTGTTTCCGACGCAGTTGAAGCGCTGGAAGGCACCGGAATTCCGGTTATCGCTGACGGCGGTATTCGCTTCTCCGGCGATATCGCCAAAGCCATCGCCGCAGGCGCGAGCGCGGTAATGGTGGGCTCTATGCTGGCCGGTACGGAAGAATCCCCGGGCGAAATCGAACTCTACCAGGGCCGTTCGTACAAATCTTACCGCGGCATGGGCTCGCTGGGCGCGATGTCCAAAGGTTCCTCCGACCGTTACTTCCAGAGCGACAACGCCGCCGACAAACTGGTGCCGGAAGGTATCGAAGGCCGCGTAGCCTATAAAGGCCGCCTGAAAGAGATCATTCACCAGCAGATGGGCGGCCTGCGCTCCTGTATGGGGCTGACCGGTTGTGCTACCATCGACGAACTGCGTACTAAAGCGGAGTTTGTGCGTATCAGCGGTGCGGGTATCCAGGAAAGCCACGTTCACGACGTGACCATCACCAAAGAGTCCCCGAACTACCGTCTGGGCTCCTGATTTTCTTCGCCCGACCTTCGCGTCGGGCGATTTATTTAATCTGTTTCACTTGCCTCGGAATAAGCGTCAATGACGGAAAACATTCATAAGCATCGCATCCTCATTCTGGACTTCGGTTCTCAGTACACTCAACTGGTTGCACGCCGCGTGCGTGAGCTGGGTGTTTACTGCGAACTGTGGGCGTGGGATGTGACAGAAGCACAAATTCGTGACTTCAACCCAAGCGGCATTATTCTTTCCGGCGGCCCGGAAAGCACCACCGAAGAAAACAGCCCGCGCGCGCCGCAGTATGTCTTTGAAGCAGGCGTGCCGGTATTTGGCGTCTGCTACGGGATGCAGACCATGGCGATGCAGCTTGGCGGTCATGTAGAAGGTTCTAATGAGCGTGAATTTGGTTACGCGCAGGTCGAAGTGCTGACCGACAGCGCGCTGGTTCGCGGTATTGAAGATTCCCTGACCGCAGACGGCAAACCGCTGCTGGACGTGTGGATGAGCCACGGCGATAAAGTGACGGCGATTCCGTCCGACTTCGTGACCGTCGCCAGCACCGAGAGCTGTCCGTTCGCCATTATGGCCAACGAAGAAAAACGCTTCTACGGCGTACAGTTCCACCCGGAAGTGACCCACACCCGCCAGGGTATGCGCATGCTGGAGCGTTTTGTGCGTGATATCTGCCAGTGTGAAGCCCTGTGGACGCCGGCGAAGATCATCGACGACGCCGTGGCGCGCATTCGCGAGCAGGTGGGCGACGACAAAGTGATCCTCGGTCTCTCCGGCGGCGTGGATTCTTCCGTCACCGCCATGCTGCTGCACCGCGCCATCGGTAAAAATCTGACCTGTGTATTCGTCGACAACGGCCTGCTGCGTCTCAACGAAGCCGAGCAGGTGATGGACATGTTTGGCGACCATTTTGGCCTGAATATCGTTCACGTTCCGGCGGAAGAGCGCTTCCTGTCCGCGTTGGCTGGCGAAAACGATCCAGAAGCCAAGCGTAAGATCATTGGCCGTGTTTTTGTGGAAGTGTTCGACGAAGAAGCGCTGAAACTGGAAGACGTGAAATGGCTGGCGCAGGGCACCATCTACCCTGACGTTATCGAATCTGCGGCGTCTGCAACCGGTAAAGCGCACGTCATCAAATCTCACCACAATGTCGGCGGCCTGCCGAAAGAGATGAAGATGGGGCTGGTTGAACCGCTGAAAGAGCTGTTCAAAGACGAAGTGCGTAAGATTGGTCTGGAGCTGGGCCTGCCGTACGACATGCTGTACCGTCACCCGTTCCCGGGGCCGGGCCTCGGCGTACGCGTACTGGGCGAAGTGAAGAAAGAGTACTGCGACCTGCTGCGTCGCGCGGACGCTATCTTCATTGAAGAGCTGCGTAAGGCGGATCTGTACGACAAAGTCAGCCAGGCGTTCACCGTCTTCCTGCCAGTACGCTCCGTTGGCGTCATGGGCGATGGTCGTAAGTACGATTGGGTGGTCTCCCTGCGTGCCGTCGAAACCATCGACTTTATGACCGCGCACTGGGCGCATCTGCCGTATGATTTCCTGGGTCGTGTTTCCAACCGCATCATCAATGAAGTCAACGGGATTTCCCGTGTGGTGTATGACATCAGCGGTAAACCACCGGCTACCATTGAGTGGGAATAAGCCGATAATCCTTCCTGTGTTTTCATGAACAGGTAAAAGTGAATTTAACCCTCTGTTTTTGCAGAGGGTTTTTATTTATGTGCATAGATGAGTTTTCTGTGTAGCGCACAGCTCCTGGCGGCAAATTTGACGTAATTACGAACCCACGAAGGTTGGTTGTATCTTGCCGTGGTCGTTGATTTGTTCTCGTGCAAAGTTATCGGTTGGTCAATGCAACCACGAATGACAAAAGACATTGTTCTGAATGCGCTTCTGATGGCCGTGTGGCGACGTCATCCCCAAAAACAGGTGCTGGTTCAGTCTGATCAGGGTAGTCAGTACACCCGCTATGAATGGCTGAAATCGCACGGACTGGAGGGCAGTATGAGCCGTCGTGGCAACTGTCATAATGCGGTTGCAGAAAGCTTTTTCCAGCTACTGAAGCGTGAGCGGATAAAGAAAAAGATCTACCAACGACTCAGAAGTGTCCAGGTTATCCGTGGCGATTCAGCCCAAATAAGGGGTATTTAAAATATAATAACTTTATTCTTCAACTATATAACCAACGTCCAGTTTTAGCACTTTCAACGAGCATACCAACTGTTAGTGGCTTACGCGGATCAGGCTCTTTACTTCCAAAGTACTCTGGATTCAGATAGTTGAGTATGTCAAATCCTTCTGAATCTACATTCCAACGCTTGAAGTACTCTTGTAGAAGTTCTTCACTATCTTCAAAAACGAGTTTTAGATCATCCCTAATACTGATATCAAGCGTGATGGTTCGCTTTGGCCCACAGAGAAAGTACTTTTTAGTGTTATATTCCTGATCGATAAAATCGATAATTTCTTTCTCAATATCTCTCATTAGAAGTACGTCCACTGAATGCGATCTTTAGGAACCGCCACACGATTAAATGTATCTTTAATATTACGCTGGATATCATAAATCGTAGTGAATGTCATAACCCAACCGAGCCAGGGTACATTACGACCAACGAAACGACCTAAATTATTCGTTGAGCTTAGCTGTAATGAGTTGATAGTTTTGCCTGTCAACGTTGGTAATCTGATCCCAGGTGGCAGTTTATAGTTCAACCAATTACTGATGTACTTAGAAGCAATTAATGTTACTGGAGTTGTCCCACGAGGTTTACCCCTCGTAGGTAGAACTGGTTGCCCTGAACTGCTGAAAATTGGCTGTGCCAGCTACCGGGAGTTTAACCACGCTGAAGGCTATCGGGTTTTGTATTCGGTCGAGGGAATCTTAGTAACCGCGCATGTGATCTTATCACCCAGGCTGGATATCCCGCGGTTGCTCTTTAAGCGTCTGATCATGGCCTGAACCCATTGAGTGGGATTGTCTTTTTGCGTTAACGCTAAAGCTTCTTTTTCTTGCGCGGGCTTTTTAACGGATAACAGCTTAACGTTGTCCCGGTGTGGTGACAGAAAGCGATGACTGTTGCGCTTCTTTTTTATCCTGATGGTGCTGCCAGGCGCCGATAGAAGAGTAGACGAAACGTCCAAAGAAGAAGAGAAAACTGATAAGCAGTACGATACGGGTCATGCGAGTGTTAAATCGATGTCGTTTTCGCATACTGTTGGCCTGACTCACAAAGGGTTCCTTAACGTTGGCCCAGCGGTATGGGCGGGATCAGGCTGGGTTCTTCAAGGGTATTATCAAGGCGAAGAACGTAACAAGCCTGCGTTCACTCTACATTAAGGCATACTGCGAACCGATGGTCAATTCCTCTTAATGTAAAATTGCGTCAGTTGATTTATCTTATATTGTTATGGAAGATAATTTTAGTATTTACATTAATAATAAATTAATGATAACAAAGAATAAAAAGGCGAATAAAGGCTGCAGGAGAAAGGTAATAATTGACTTAAATCAAATGTTACTTTTGTTTAATAATTACAATCGATGACTATCGTGTGATGTATATCGCATCATCAATTTAAAGTCAGGTGGGATGCCTGTCTGTTAACGCCCCTTTGGGATTGGGGGGTTCTGCTGAGCATCTATGAAACTAAATAAAACTTATATAAATATCAGAGATAAATGGTGGGGACTACCGCTCATTCTCCCTTCGATTTTACTGCCTGTTTTAAGTAGCGCAAATACTTATGCGCTTACCAGCACTGGAAATGTGGTTCTTTTTTACCTGCCGTTAGCTTTTATGCTTAGCCTGATGCTCTTTTTCGGCTGGGCAGCACTGCCGGGCATTGTGCTTGCTATCTTCTGGCGCAGATACCCGCAGACAGGGCTGTATGAAACCCTTTCCGTGACGATGCACTTTATCATTACTATCGTGCTAAGCTGGGGCGGCTATCGTGTCTTTTCCCCCCGGCGAAACAATGTTTCCCACGGCGACGCCCACCTGCTGTTTCAACGAATATTCTGGCAGGTATTTTGTTCTGCAACATTATTTCTTGTCATCTACCAGTTTGCCGCTTTTGTTGGCATGTACGAAAGCAAAGCCAGCCTGATGGGGGTAATGCCCTTTAATATCAACACGCTGATTAATTACCAGGCGTTACTGGTCGGTAACCTTGTCGGCGTGCCATTGTGCTATTTTATTATTCGTACTCTCCGCAATCCGCTGCACCTGCGGGGGTATTATCAGCAATTAAAGCTACAGATTGATAGTAAGGCCACTAAAAAAGAGATCGTTATTTGGCTGGCCGTATTGACTACACTAATGTTTATACTGTGTATGCCATTGACTGATAATAGCTCAATATTTAGTACTAACTATACACTTTCGTTATTATTGCCGGTCATGCTGTGGGGCGCGATGCGCTATGGCTATAAGTTTATTTCAATTATCTGGGCCGTCGTGTTAATTACGTCGATTCATTATTATCAGCGTTATATGCCCTGGTATTCAGGTTATGATACGCAATTAGCGATTACCTCTTCGAGCTATCTGGTTTTTTCTTTTATTGTTAATTATATGTCTGTACTGGCCACGCGTCAGCGCGTAGTGAGTGGTCGCGCACGGCGGCTGGCCTATCTTGACCCGGTTGTACATCTTCCCAATTTACGTGCGTTAAACCGCGCGCTCCAAAATGCGCCCTGGTCTACGATCTGTTTTTTACACGTGCCGGGCCTGGAGCTATTGGGTAAAAATTATGGCGTCATGTTACGCATCCAGTATAAGCAAAAGCTCTCTCACTGGATTACGCCGATGCTGGCCTCAAATGAGTGCGTCTACCAGATGTCAGGGCACGACCTGGTGCTGCGTCTTAATACAGAGTCGCATCAGCAGCGTATTGAAGCGCTGGATAAACATATTAAGCA
Source organism: Salmonella sp. SAL00672 (assembly GCF_046552175.1). Lineage (NCBI taxonomy): Bacteria > Pseudomonadati > Pseudomonadota > Gammaproteobacteria > Enterobacterales > Enterobacteriaceae > Salmonella > Salmonella sp. SAL00672. Next base: position 127,752 of record NZ_JBGDUQ010000007.1, read on the forward strand.
GTTTCGGTTTATCTGGGACGGACTGCCGCTACAGCCGCCTGTCGGCGTGAGCTACTGCTGCGTGCGTTCTCCGGTTAGCCACCTTTATCTGCTGTTGGGCGAATTAAGCACCAGTTCCGATCTTTCGTTGACGACTAACGCGCCGGAGGATTTACAGCGGCGCGGCGCAATGCACCTGCAGCGCGATTTGAAGGGCAGAATTGCGATGATGAATCGGCTGCAACAGGCGTTGGAGCACGATCATTTTTTCCTGATGGCGCAGCCTATTTTCGGCGTTCGTGGGGACGTTTACCATGAAATTTTACTGCGACTCAGGGATGACAACGGCGACGTTATCAACCCGGACAATTTTTTACCCGTGGCGCATGAGTTTGGTTTGTCTTCCGCTATCGATCTCTGGGTGATTGAAAACACGCTGCGGTTTATGGCGGCCAGCCGGGAATATATGCCCGCGCATCGTTTTGCCATTAATCTGTCGCCAACATCGGTATGCCGCGCTCGTTTCCCTGCAGAAGTTAAGCAGTTGCTTACGCAATATCAGGTTGAACCCTGGCAACTGGTTTTTGAGGTAACGGAAAGCAACTCTCTCACCAATGCTGAGCAGGCGCAGTTGACGCTGGGACAGCTACAGCAGTTTGGCTGTCAGATAGCGATTGATGATTTCGGTACTGGCTACGCCAGCTATGCGCGGCTGAAAAACGTTGACGCCGATATTCTTAAAATTGATGGCAGTTTTATTCGCAATATAGTGTCAAACAGTCTCGATTATCAGATTGTGGCTTCTATTTGTCATTTAGCGCGAATGAAAAATATGCAGGTCGTCGCGGAGTATGTCGAGAGCGAAGAAATACGAAGCGTCGTGCTCTCGTTGGGGATCGACTATCTTCAGGGATATTTAATTGGCGAGCCGCAGCTATTATCTGAGATTCAGTAAAGACAGACGCCGCGGCGCGGCGTCTGGCTCACAATTTACGCGGCGATCTCCGGCGAGCTTTCTTCCTCAATATTGAGACGCCAGCCAGTTACAGCTTCCCAGTACTGCTGTTCTTTTTCCAGATCAAGCAGTACCAGCGCATTCTGGCTGAACCAGTCATGCGGAAAACATAACGTCCAGTGGCTGTCATCGGTCGTTAGTCGCAGCGTTGGCGGCGTAGTGGTCGCCTGCCGCTGGTTGTTCAGTAATACGCCCAGCCGAAGTAGCTGAATTAACGGCAGATACTGTTTTTTCTTAAACAGCGTAAAGCGGGGCATATCATCCAGTTTTATGGCTTTACGATGGTAACGCACCAGCGTCGCCATCATCATTTGCTGCTCCTGATTAAAGCCGGGCAAATCGCTGTGTTGCAGAATATAAGCCGAATGGCGATGTAAACCGCTGTGATTAATATTCAGTCCAACCTCATGCAGCATTGCCGCCCAGCGAAGCAACGCTTCAAGCTGCGGATGCGCCAGTTTTGGCTGCTGGGCCTGCCACTGCTCGTACATCTGCATGGTGGTTTCCAGCACGCGTCTGGCCTGTTCTCTGTCAATGTTGTATTGATTGGCCAGACTTTTTGCGGTACGGCTGCGAACATCCTGATGGCGGAAGCGGCCTTCCATTTCATACAGTACGCCTTCGCGCAATGCGCCGTCGGAAAGGCGAAGCTCGCGGATAGCCAGAGCATCAAAAACGCCGCACAGAATCGCCAGGCCCGGCACAAAGACCGCTTTTCGTTCTTCAGACAGACCCGGCAGGCTGAGCGCATTAAAGGAGCGGTGCTTCAACACTTCTGACTTCAGTTTATCGAGGCGCTCCGGCGTAATGAAGCCATCTTTCTCACCCAGCGCCAGGAGAACTTCATGAGCGGCCTTAATCGTACCGGAAGCGCCCATCGCTACGTTCCAACCCTGAATACGATACTGCCAGGTTAAGGTTTCCAGTTTTTGCGCCGCCGCCATTCGGGCGCGCTGGAAGTTTTCTTTATTGATAACGCCGCCGGGAAAGTAGAGCTGCGCGAAGCTCACGCAGCCCATACGACGGCTTTCAACCAGCCTGGGTTCGAAGTTTTCGCCAATGACCAGCTCTGTTGACCCGCCGCCGATATCGATCACCAGCTTGCGGCCTTTTTCCGGCTGCGTATGTTCTACGCCCATAAAAATCAGGCGCGCTTCTTCGTTACCGGAAATAATCTCTATCGGGTAGGGAATAACCTTTTCCGCGCGTTTGAGAAAATCAGCGGCATTTTGCGCCTGACGTAACGTATGGGTGCCTACGATACAGACGCTGGAAGGGGAGAAACCTTGTAAGCGTTCAGCAAACAGCGACAGACAGCTAAGCCCCCGTTCCATGGCTTCTTCGCTGAGTTTATTATCTGCGCCCAGCCCGTCCGCCAGATGGACGCGCTGTTTTAAACGCCCGATAATCTGCATTGCGCCGTCAACCACGCGGGCAATGACCATATGAAAGCTGTTTGAGCCGAGATCGACCGCAGCGAACTCCTGCGGACGAGGGGATTTATCGTAAATTGGCATAGCGTTAGTCTGGTTGCTCGAGTGATTTGATGTAGTCATAAATTGCCAGCTGCGCCTGGACTTTACGGCGATTGCCGCGCGGTACGTAGCGGTTGCTGAGTTCTTTATCGATAAAACGCGCTTTTACCGTGTCGCTAAACAGAATGTCAATGATATCCAGGACGCGCTGTTTAAGCCGCGGGTCGAGGATAGGCGTAGCGACTTCGATACGGTAGTCAATATTACGCGTCATCCAGTCAGCTGAAGAGAGCCAAACTTGCTTATCACCGCCGTTTTCGAAAATATAAACCCGATCGTGTTCCAGATAGCGATCCACAATGCTAATCGCACGAATATTATCGCTAATGCCTTCCAGTTGCGGAATAAGAGAACACATACCGCGCACCAGCAGATTGACCTGGACGCCCGAACCCGACGCGGCGTATAGCCTGTCGACCAACCCTTTATCGACCAGGTTGTTAAGCTTTAAGGTAATCCCTGACGGTAAGCCTTGTTGGGCATTGGCGATTTCACGATCGATCATCTCATACAGCAGACGCCGTGAGTTTTGTGGAGAAACCATCAAATAATCGAAAGTGACCGGGCGATAGGGGTTTTCAATAAAATTAAAGACCCGACGCACTTCATTGGTAATGCGCGCATCGGCGGTCAGCAGCGAATAATCGGTATACAGCCGCGCTGTTTTTTCGTTGAAGTTACCGGTGCCGATATGCGCATAACGCACCACGTCATCGCCCTCTTTTCGTGAGATGAGGAAGAGTTTGGCGTGAATTTTTAGCCCGGGCGCAGAGAAAATAACATGGACGCCCGCTTCGGTTAACCGCTTGGCCCAGTGAATATTTGCCTCTTCATCGAAGCGCGCCTGCAACTCCACCACCACGGTGACTTTTTTGCCGTTATGGGCGGCATGGATCATCGAGTCAATAATGCGCGAGTCTTTCGCTACGCGATAAATATTGATTTTGATCGCCAGCACGCTTGGGTCAAACGACGCCTGACGCAGCAGTTCCAGCACATGTTCAAAGGTGTGATAAGGATAATAGAGCAGCACATCACGTTCACGAATCGCGTCGAAACCGTTACGAAACTTCTCTTTATCAAACCAAAGATGGCGTAACCGCGGTAACGGTTTATTGACCAGGTTGGCTTTACCGACATTCGGAAAATTAATAAAGTCTTTAAAATTGTGGTAGCGCCCGCCGGGTACGATTGAGTCATACCGGGAGATCGTCAGTTTTTCCCGCAGTACGTCGACCAGCGCGGCGGGCATATCGCGTTGATAGACAAAGCGCACAGGCTCAGCGGTCAGGCGCTGCTTCAGGCTGGAAGACATCAGCTCCATCAGACTGGATTCCATCTCATGCACCAGGTCATATTCGGCATCGCGGGTCATTTTCATCGAATAGGCATTAAGCGCGTCATAGTCGAAGAACCCTTTAAAAATGTCATCCAGGCAGTAGCGCAGAATATTATCCAGCAGGATCATCGGCTTGCGTCTGCGCGGTGTCTCCGGCGGCAGATTAACGAAGCGTGGGACTTTGTCGGACGGTATCTCCAGCAGCGCATAGTTGATGGTGTCGCCGCGGATAATCTCCACCGCCAGATAGGTGTAATCATCTTTTAAAAACTGAACAAGATCCGTCTCCCGGTTAATAAGAATCGGGGTAATATGCTGGCGCAAATAGTGCTTAAAATAGTGGCGCAACCAGCTTTGTTGGTTCACCGAGAGCTGACGCTCGTTGATCAGAAAGATTTGATTACGCGCCATTTCCAGCAGTAATTCGTTGTACAGGCCGTCGAACTCCTGGTCTGCTTTCAACACGCGGGACTGAATTTTGCCTAACAAATGGCGTGAATGAGAATTTGAACCCTGCTCTTCGCTGATAATAATGCGTCGTTTCAGTTCGGCGAAACGCACTTTGTAGAACTCGTCGAGGTTATTAGAATAGATTCCCAGGAACCGCATCCGCTCAATCAACGGGTTGGATTTATCCGCCGCTTCCTGTAACACGCGTTCGTTAAATGCTAACCAGCTCAGCTCTTTCTCGATATATAGCTTTTCCTGACCCATTACTACCTATACTCCGTTTTATTCACGGGACACTGCCTGATAATTATGGCGAGCATTACGCGTTAATGTCCAACTGCGCCAGAAAAATATGACAATAAACTGATAGCATAAAGGAAGGGAAAAGAGTAGGCCGGATAGGCATTTATGCCGCCATCCGGCAAGCAGACGCAGTCCTGTCCGATGACATATTATTCGTCAGACGCATAACCTTGCGGCGGCAGACGACGCCCGTCCAGCCAGGCGGCGTTATCGCGCATCTTTAGACGCCCCTGCGCAAACCAGCTAATCACCAGCGGATAAATCGCATGTTCCTGAGTCTGTACGCGTGCGGTGATATCATCTTCGCTGTCGTCGGCAAAAACCGGCACCTTCGCCTGGAGAATGACCGGGCCGCCGTCGAGTTCGTCTGTCACGAAATGTACCGAAGTACCGTGCTCCTCATCGCCGTTTTCCAGCGCCTGGCGATGGGTATGCAACCCCGGATATTTTGGCAGCAGGGAAGGGTGAATGTTCAGCAGACGCCCGTAGTAATGCGCGACAAACATCGGACTCAGAATACGCATAAAACCGGCCAGCACGACCACATCAGGCGCATACGCGTCTATCTTGCGAATCAACTCGCGATCGAAGGCGTCGCGGCTGTCAAACCGATCGGCAGTCAGCGCTTGCGCCGGAATACCGGCTTCTCTGGCGCGTTCAAGGCCGAACGCGTCGGCCTTATTGCTGAATACTGCCCTGAGGGTGCCTTTAATTTTCTTCGCTTCGCAGGCATCGATAATCGCCTGTAAATTGCTTCCATTGCCGGAAATCAGCACCACAATATTCATTATTCAATAACCACACGCTGTTCGGAATCAGAGGCTTTGATGATACCGATTTTCCATGCGTTTTCACCTTTCTCGTTTAGCAGAGCAAGCGCTTTGTCCGCTTCCGGAGCGGAGAGCGCAATCACCATGCCGACGCCGCAGTTAAAGGTACGGTACATTTCATGTCGGCTGACATTACCGGCGGTTTGCAGCCAGGTAAAGATGGCGGGCCACTGCCAGGACGACTCATTAATTACCGCCTGGGTATTCTCCGGCAGAACGCGCGGAATATTTTCCCAAAAGCCGCCGCCGGTGAGGTGGGCGATAGCGTGTACATCGATGTTTTCAATCAGTTCCAGAACCGATTTTACGTAGATACGGGTCGGTTCAAGCAGATGATCGGCCAGCGGCTTCCCTTCCAGCAGAGTGGTTTGTGGGTCGCAGCCGCTAACGTCAATAATTTTCCGCACCAGCGAATATCCATTCGAATGTGGGCCGCTGGAGCCGAGCGCAATCAGCACGTCGCCTTCGGCAACCCGGGAGCCGTCGATGATTTCTGATTTTTCGACTACGCCGACGCAGAAACCCGCCACATCGTAATCTTCGCCGTGATACATGCCCGGCATTTCCGCCGTCTCGCCGCCGACCAGCGCGCAGCCGGATTGCAGGCAGCCTTCGGCAATACCGTTGATCACGCTGGCGGCGGTATCGACATCCAGTTTACCCGTGGCATAGTAATCGAGGAAAAACAGCGGTTCCGCGCCCTGAACGACCAGATCGTTTACGCACATTGCCACCAGATCAATACCGATAGCGTCGTGGCGCTTTAAGTCCATCGCCAGGCGAAGTTTGGTGCCTACGCCGTCAGTGCCGGAAACCAGTACCGGTTCACGATATTTTTGCGGCAACGCGCACAGCGCACCGAAACCGCCCAGACCGCCCATAACCTCCGGGCGGCGAGTTTTCTTCACTACGCCTTTGATTCGATCAACCAGAGCGTTACCCGCATCAATATCGACGCCGGCATCTTTATAGCTAAGAGAGGTCTTATCGGTCACTGCCTGGTTCCCCACGTTTTTTCTTGCGGTAAAAGTTAAATTCGGCGCAATTCTAACAGGGAAAGCAAACGTTTGCGAGCGTGGTCTGCGCCCTGGATATCCGGACGATTTTTTTGGCATGGTTTCGGTCGCTGCTTGAAAATTTCCCTGTTGGTAAAAAAGAAAAGGATATCCAGCACTTGGTTTACGACAGGTGGTCGGGACAGGTCATTCACCCTTAAAATTGCTAATATTCAAACGGTTGTTAGCCTTTATCGCCTGTTTCAACGTGAGTGATTTATACTCACTTTTCCGCTATCAGCGCTTTTGGTTGATCCAGGTCAAGCATACATTGTGTTGCGTCAGAGAGGAAAAGCGGTATAATCCGGCGATTTTTTTGTGGTTGCCAGTCATCTGAGGATAGGAGAAGAGTATGAAGATCGTGGAAGTCAAACACCCACTCGTCAAACACAAGCTGGGTCTGATGCGTGAAAACGACATTAGCACTAAACGCTTTCGTGAACTCGCCTCAGAAGTAGGCAGCCTGCTGACGTATGAAGCGACAGCCGACCTGGAAACGGAAAAAGTCACCATCGAAGGCTGGAATGGCCCGGTGGAAATCGACCAGATCAAAGGTAAAAAAATTACCGTTGTGCCGATTCTGCGCGCGGGTCTGGGCATGATGGAAGGCGTTCTGGAAAATGTACCGAGCGCGCGTATCAGCGTAGTCGGGATGTACCGTAACGAAGAGACGCTTGAGCCAGTACCTTATTTCCAGAAACTGGTATCGAACATTGATGAGCGCATGGCGCTGATCGTCGACCCGATGCTGGCGACCGGCGGTTCTGTCATCGCGACCATCGACCTGCTGAAAAAAGCAGGCTGTAGCAGCATTAAGGTGCTGGTGCTGGTCGCCGCGCCGGAAGGCATTGCGGCGCTGGAAAAAGCGCACCCGGACGTTGAACTGTACACCGCCTCTATCGATCAGGGGCTTAACGAGCACGGATACATTATTCCGGGGCTTGGCGATGCCGGCGATAAGATTTTTGGTACCAAATAAGTGAATAAATAATTAAAAGCCGACTTTAAGAGTCGGCTTTTTTTTGAATAAAACCACTCATAACAAACACACTTAGAGGAAAACACTATGACGCGCCGTGCTATCGGGGTGAGTGAAAGACCGCCGCTTTTACAGACAATCCCGCTTAGTTTACAGCACCTTTTCGCCATGTTTGGCGCGACCGTGCTGGTGCCAGTTCTGTTTCATATCAATCCCGCGACGGTGCTGCTGTTTAACGGTATCGGAACGTTGCTGTATCTCTTTATCTGCAAAGGTAAAATTCCTGCCTACCTTGGATCGAGCTTTGCCTTTATTTCCCCGGTATTACTGTTGTTGCCGCTGGGTTATGAAGTGGCGCTGGGCGGTTTTATTATGTGCGGCGTGTTGTTCTGTCTGGTCTCTTTCATCGTTAAAAAAGCGGGCACCGGCTGGCTGGATGTGATGTTCCCGCCTGCGGCAATGGGCGCAATCGTTGCCGTCATCGGTCTGGAGCTGGCTGGCGTCGCGGCGGGGATGGCCGGATTACTGCCTGCGCAAGGGCAGTCGCCGGACACGAAAACAATTATTATCTCCATGGTCACGCTGGCGGTGACGGTGTTCGGCTCCGTACTGTTTCGCGGTTTCCTGGCGATCATTCCGATTTTGATCGGCGTGCTGGCGGGCTATGCGCTGTCATTCGCGCTGGGGGTGGTCGATACCACGCCGATTGCCCAGGCACACTGGTTTGCGCTGCCGACCTTCTATACGCCGCGTTTTGAATGGTTCGCGATCCTGACGATTCTGCCCGCGGCGTTGGTCGTGATCGCCGAGCATGTCGGTCATCTGGTGGTGACGGCGAATATCGTCAAAAAAGATTTAGTGCGCGATCCCGGTTTGCACCGCTCGATGTTCGCTAACGGACTGTCGACGATCATTTCCGGTTTCTTCGGCTCCACGCCGAATACCACCTATGGGGAAAATATTGGCGTCATGGCGATCACCCGCGTTTACAGTACCTGGGTTATCGGCGGCGCGGCGATTTTCGCCATTCTGCTTTCCTGCGTCGGCAAACTGGCGGCGGCGATTCAGATTATCCCGTTACCCGTGATGGGCGGCGTCTCGCTGCTGTTGTACGGCGTCATCGGCGCGTCGGGGATTCGCGTCTTGATCGAATCGAAAGTCGACTACAATAAAGCGCAAAACCTGATCCTCACCTCGGTGATTTTGATCATCGGCGTGAGCGGCGCGAAAGTGCATATCGGCGCGGCAGAATTGAAAGGGATGGCGCTGGCGACCATCGTCGGGATTTGCCTGAGCCTGATTTTTAAACTGATTAGCCTGTTGCGTCCGGAAGAAGTGGTACTGGAGGCAAATGATGCGGAGCCCCCGCATCAGTAACGGGTTGCCGGGCAGCGATGCTGCCCGGTTCTATCTCACGGGAATTATGTGGTAAACTCAGCGCGATTTTATGTCATCCTGGGTTGAGGTATCTCTGAACACACCGGCACAGCTCTCTTTGCCACTTTATCTTCCTGACGACGAAACTTTCGCAAGTTTCTGGCCGGGGGATAACGCCTCTCTACTGGCCGCGTTACAAAACGTGTTGCGCCAGGAACATAGTGGATATATCTACCTTTGGGCGCGTGAAGGCGCGGGCCGCAGCCATTTACTGCACGCCGCCTGTGCTGAACTGTCGCAGCGTGGAGATGCGGTAGGCTACGTCCCGCTCGATAAACGCACCTGGTTTGTGCCGGAAGTGCTCGACGGTATGGAACACCTCTCGCTGGTGTGTATTGATAACATTGAGTGTGTCGCTGGCGATGAACTGTGGGAGATGGCGATCTTTGATCTCTATAACCGCATTCTGGAGTCCGGTAAGACGCGGTTATTGATCACCGGCGATCGTCCGCCAAGACAGTTAAATCTGGGCTTGCCCGATCTCGCTTCCCGTCTGGACTGGGGGCAAATCTATAAACTCCAGCCTCTTTCCGATGAAGACAAACTTCAGGCGCTACAGTTGCGCGCCCGGTTACGGGGGTTTGAACTGCCGGAAGATGTCGGGCGGTTTTTACTCAAACGTCTTGATCGCGAAATGCGCACGCTGTTTATGACGCTGGATCAGCTCGATCATGCGTCGATCACTGCCCAGCGAAAACTGACGATCCCGTTTGTCAAAGAGATTCTGAAACTGTAATACGCCGCGACGGCGGCGTTCAACGGTTAACCGAGGATGTCCAACACCTGCTCAGGCGGTCGGCCAATGCGCGCCTGACCATTTGCCACCACAATGGGGCGCTCCATCAGTTTAGGGTGTTCAACCAGCGCCTGGATTAACGCCTCTTCACTCAGCTGGCTATCCGCCAGGTGAAGCGTTTTATAGAGATCTTCTTTCTGGCGCATCAGTTCGCGCGCGCTGGACATGCCCAACATACGCAGCAGTTCCCGCACGGTGGCGGCATCGGCGGGCGTATCCAGATAAAGCACCACTTCCGGTTCCACGCCGTTAGATTTCAGCAGGTTCAGCGTGTCGCGGCTCTTCGAGCAGCGCGGGTTATGGTAGATTTTAATCATGTCGGTCATGAGTTCTCCTTGTGACGCCATCCGGCTAATAAACGGCGATTACATTTTCGTGTATGGCTTGAAGCGTTCCTGTAACTGGCGCAACTGGTCGATACGCGCATCGTAACGCGCCTGTTGCTGGCTACCCAGTTTTGCCTGGGCGCTGGCGCTACTGAGCAGTGAAATTGCCTGATCCAGTCGTCCCGCCAGCGCATAACTTTCAGCGCGCGCCGCCAGCTCCTGATCGCGGTTGTTCAGCGCGGCTTCGGCCTGAGCAAGCAGATCCCAGCCGTTACCGTCATCTTTATGGCTAAAGGTGTAGCGATTCAGAATGGTTTCCGCCGCTTTCGGCTGGCCTCCCTGGAGGTACGCATTGGCGAGGTTTAACTGCAGCACAGGATTAACGCGCAGATCGCGGGCATTTTTCAGGCGATTAATCGCGTCGTTGGCTCTTTTCTGCCCGAGGTCAATATCGGTGGCGAGGTCAAGATACCAGGCATTATTCGGTTCCGCGCTTAATAGCGGCTGCAACGTTTTGCGCGCTTCATCGTACTTGCTCGCTTCCATCGCCTGCAACGCCCGGCCATATTGCGCCGCATGTTGCTGACGCACGTTGCCTTTAGACCACTGATCCAGCAGGTCGCTGGTGAGCTGGTTACGTCCGGAATTGTACATTCCCAGGGCGCGCGCTTTGGCGAAATAAAAGTCGGCGGAAGATTGCACCACGACCGGGCGCATCTGGTTGGCACGGTTGCGGGCATCTGCAAGGCGGCTTTCCGGTAAGGGGTGAGTGAGCAAAATTTCAGGCGGGCGCGTGGAGTAACGCGCCTGGTCGAGCAGTTTTTCGAGGAAAGAGGGCATCGCCTGTGGGTCAAATCCGGCGCGTTGCAGTACCTGAATACCAATACGGTCGGCTTCTTGCTCATTTTGCTGGGTGAAACTTATCATTCCCTGGCGCGTTCCCGCCAGAGTACCGGTTAGCGCCGCCATACCGGCCTGTGGGCTGGCCATGGCCAGCAAAATGGAACCCAGCGCGCCCACCCAGGTAAGCGGCGCGCTGCGCTTTTGATCTTCCATCGCGCGCGCCAGGTGGCGCTGCGTCACGTGGGAGATTTCATGCGCCATGACTGAAGCTAGCTGGCTTTCGTTATCCGCGTAGCGAAAAAGCGCCGAGTGCAGCACCACATTGCCGCCAAAGAACGCGAAGGCGTTGATTTCGTCATTATTGATCAAGAAAAAATGGAAGGGCGTTTTGACGGAGTCGGCGTGCGAGACCAGACGCATACCCAGCGCGTTAATGTATTGCACCAGCAGCGGATCGTTGATTAACGGCGCGCTGCCGCGTAGCTGGCGCACATAAAAGTCGCCCATTTGCATCTCTTGTCCAATAGAAAGCGTGCTTCCTGCCGAGGTTCCCATATCGGGCAGCGTGTCGGCAGGGTCGGCAAATGCGGGCGCGACCTGACCGAGAGCCAATGCTGCAATGAGGGTTGCCACCAGGTTTTTTTTCAACTGCCTGAACATAACCTCTATCCTGTTGTTTTGAGATAGCCCTTTGACCAACGTCGTGAAATATCGTTCCACGCTCCGACACTTCATAAGTGTAACTGTGATGAGCACAGACTCACTATTTTAGTTTCCTGAATCAACGATAAAAAGCGAAGTCTTTTTTGTGACATTTCGATACAATTCGGCATCACAATCCCGCAGTTGAGTTCTGGGAAGGGTTTTATGCTCGAAATGTTAATGCAATGGTATCGCCGTCGCTTCAGCGACCCGGAGGCGATTGCCTTGCTGGTCATTCTGGTGGCTGGTTTTAGCATCCTCTTTTTCTTTAGCGGCCTGTTAGCGCCGCTGCTGGTCGCTATCGTACTGGCCTACCTGCTGGAGTGGCCGACGGCGCGCCTGCAGGCGATTGGCTGTTCCCGGCGCTGGGCAGCCTCCATTGTCCTTATCCTTTTTGTCGGCATTCTGTTATTAATGGCGTTTGTGGTGATGCCGATTGCCTGGCAGCAGGGTATTTACCTGATTCGTGATATGCCCGGTATGCTGAATAAACTGTCCGATTTCGCCGCGACCTTGCCGCGACGCTATCCGGCGCTGATGGATGCGGGCATTATTGATGCGATGGCGGAAAACATGCGTACCCGGATGCTTAACATGGGCGATTCGGTGGTGAAGTATTCGCTGGCTTCGTTAGTCGGGCTACTGACGCTGGCGGTATATCTGGTGCTGGTGCCGCTGATGGTCTTTTTCCTGGTAAAAGATAAAGAGCAGATGCTGAATGCCGTGCGCCGCGTGCTGCCGCGTAATCGCGGGCTGGCGGGGCAGGTGTGGAATGAGATGAATCAGCAGATCACCAACTATATCCGCGGAAAAGTGCTGGAGATGGTGGTGGTGGGCGTAGCGACCTGGCTGGGCTTTTTGCTGTTTGGCCTCAATTATTCGCTACTGCTGGCGGTACTGGTGGGCTTTTCGGTCCTGATCCCCTATATCGGCGCCTTTGTGGTGACAATTCCGGTGGTGGGCGTCGCGCTGTTTCAGTTTGGCCTGGGGACGGAATTCTGGAGCTGTTTTGCCGTTTATCTGATTATTCAGGCGCTGGATGGCAATTTGCTGGTACCGGTACTTTTCTCCGAAGCGGTGAATTTGCATCCGCTGGTGATTATTCTGTCAGTGGTGATTTTCGGCGGTCTATGGGGTTTCTGGGGAGTGTTTTTCGCCATTCCATTGGCGACGCTGATTAAAGCCGTTGTCCATGCCTGGCCGGATGGTCAGGTGACGGATGCCTCATCCTGAGCGGTCTGTACAAAAGTTGTAAAGCGTGAACGACATCATAGTGCCCTGCCGCCATTTTGCGCACGCCTGATGAGGGACAAGCGCTTAGAAAGCCGCTCTTTTTTTTAATGCCGCACCGTGTTGCGGCATTTTTATTGTCGGAACCTACAAAATTCTCGCTGTAAAGCCGCCAAAATTTGGTGACTTAGCCTAAGCATTCTTCTGAGAAATTCGTTAATAAGTGACATCATTGATGCGAGATTGTTTTTTTAATGTGAAGCGATAACGAAACAGGGAATGAGTGTGTTGAGAAAACATTACTTGAAAGGGTATACCGCGCGGCAAATTGTACAGCGAGCCATGAAAATTATTCCTTACTCGGTAAACGTCATGGATGAGCATGGCGTCATTATCGCGTCTGGCGAACCTTCGCGGCTTCGCCAGCGTCACGAAGGGGCCATTCTGGCGCTGAAGGAAAACCGTATTGTAGAAATTGATTCCGCTACCGCCAATCAGCTTAAAGGCGTGCGATCCGGCATTAATCTTCCCATCTCTTTTCATGAACAGCTTATCGGCGTGGTCGGCATTACCGGCGAGCCGGAGGAGGTTCGCGCGTATGCCGAGCTGGTTAAAATGGCGGCGGAGCTGGTGATCGAGCATATGGTGCTGATCGAACAGCGACAATGGGATAAACGCTATCGCGAAGAGCTGATCAACCAATTGATTTTGCGAGAAAATTCAACAGAGTCGTTGCGCTCCATGGCGGCCTATCTGGGTATTGATCTGGCGGTTCCCAGAGTGGTGCTGATTATTGAACTTTCCCAGCCGGATCGCGAAGCGCTGCGCAATGTAATGGATTATTTCGAGAATCACGCGCGTAACCATTTGGTGACGTTTACCGAATTTAATGAATTAATCATTATTAAGCCTATCACGTTAAAAGAGGGAAAGTGGAATACCCGCCAGGAAATGGGCGAATTGCAGATTTTTAAATCATGGGCTGCATCATCGGGCTTTAGCCGTATTTTGGTTGGGGGCTATTTTGCCGGCGAGACGGGATTGCACCGATCTTTGCTCACAGCGAGAGCCACGCAGGCGATGGCGAAAAGACAAAAGCTGCGCAGCCAGTACATTTTTTATCATGACCACGCGCTTCCCGCGCTGCTAAGCGGGCTGTCTGAAAGTTGGCAAGTGCAGGAGTTATCGCGTCTGTGGCTGCAACTGGCGCAACATGACGCGAAAGGCGTATTGCAACAGACGCTGCGGACTTGGTTTGAACATAATTGTGACCTGACGCAAACGGCCAAAGCATTGCATATTCATGTGAATACATTGCGCTATCGCTTACAGCGCTGTGAGGATATTACGCACATAAAAATCAACGAGTTAAAAAGTACGCTTTGGCTTTATATCGGTATGGAGCTCCAGGCCGAATCTGTACCGTCCGACAAGTTACCGCTGCCAGGTCGAATCGAAATTTGTTGAAAGCTCCAGCGGATTTTTAGGCGGGTTTTTCCATACTGCGCGCTCCATGTTAAAGGAGGCGCAGTATATGACGTCGATATCCACCCTGGGAGCTATTGCCGCATTGGTTGTGGCCATCGTATTAATTTTAAGAAAAGTGTCGCCAGCCTACGGCATGATGGCGGGCGCGCTGGTCGGCGGTTTGATTGGCGGCGCCGATCTTCTGCAAACCGTGTCGCTGATGGTGTCAGGCGCGCAGGGCATCGTTAATGCCGTATTGCGTATTCTGGCCGCAGGCGTACTGGCGGGCGTATTAATTGAGTCCGGGGCGGCGAATACGATTGCTGAGACGATTGTCCGCAAAGTGGGGGAAACCCGGGCATTATTGGCATTAGCCATTGCCACACTATGTTTGACCGCCGTCGGCGTATTTATTGATGTGGCGGTGATTACCGTCGCGCCGATTGCGCTGTCGATTGCGCGTAATGCAGGCCTGTCAAAAAGCGCTATTCTGCTGGCGATGGTTGGCGGCGGCAAAGCGGGTAACGTGATGTCACCCAACCCGAACGCTATTGCCGCCTCTGATGCGTTTCATGTTCCTCTTACCTCTATTATGCTGGCGGGCGTGGTTCCGGGCATCGTTGGGCTTATTATCGCCTATCTGTTAGCGAAACGGCTGAATAATAAAGGCGCGGGCGTCGCCGATCATGAAGTGACTCACCATGATGACTCCGTCGCCAGACCCGGCTTTCTGGTGGCGATTAGCGCGCCGCTGGTCGCTATTTTCCTGCTTTCTCTCCGTCCGTTTGCCGGCATTTCCATTGACCCGTTAATTGCCCTGCCCGTAGGGGGATTGGTCGGTCTGCTGTTGATGGGACGCGCGCGCCACTGTAACCAGTACATGGTCGCCGGTCTGATGCGTATGGCGCCTGTCGCTATTATGTTGCTGGGAACCGGTACGCTGGCCGGCATTATCGCTAATTCCGAACTTAAAGATGTCCTGATTCATGGCCTCACCGCTTCGGGATTGCCGTCCTGGCTGTTGGCGCCCGTGTCTGGCGCCATGATGTCAATGGCGACGGCCTCAACCACGGCGGGAACGGCGGTGGCGTCCGGCGTTTTCTCTCCCACGTTACTTGAACTTGGCGTTTCCGCCCTGGCGGGAGCCGCTATGATCCATGCGGGCGCCACGGTGCTGGACCATCTGCCGCACGGCAGCTTTTTCCACGCGACGGGCGGCAGCGTCAATATGCAAATTCATGAACGTTTAAAGCTAATGCCGTATGAAACGCTGGTGGGGTTAGCCATTACCTTTATTTCTACTCTGATGTTCGGTTTCTTTGGTTTTGCAGGATAATCCCTATGAAAATTGTTATTGCTCCTGATTCATTTAAAGAAAGTTTGTCCGCAATGGCGGTCGCTGAGGCGATAGAAAAGGGGTTCCGCGAAATTTATCCTGACGCCGACTACATTAAAGTGCCCATGGCGGATGGCGGGGAAGGAACCGTACAATCAATGGTGGAGGCCAGCGGCGGGCGTTATGTTGACCAGTGGGTACAAGGCCCGCTTGGGCAACCGGTGGCCGCGCGCTGGGGAATGCTGGGCGATAGCGATACCGCCGTGATTGAAATGGCGGCGGCATCCGGACTGCATCACGTTTCGCCTGAATTGCGCAACCCGCTTAATACCACCAGCTACGGCACCGGCGAGTTAATCGTCGCGGCGCTGGAGCGTGGCGTAAAGCGTATTATTCTGGGAATTGGCGGCAGTGCGACGAATGACGGCGGCGCGGGGATGATGCAGGCGCTTGGCGTTATATTGCGCGATAAACAGGGGCGCTCGCTTTCTCCGGGCGGCGAGGCGCTGGCGGCGCTGGCGTCTATCGATTTGTCCGGTTGTCACCCATTGCTGCGTAAGGTATCGATAACCGTGGCGTGTGATGTCAACAATCCGTTGTGTGGTCCCCAGGGCGCATCGGCCATCTTTGGCCCACAAAAAGGGGCGACAGCGGAAATGGTGAACACCCTGGACGCGGCGCTGGAAAACTGGGGCCGACATATTTATCAGGCTACGGGGCGTGAGGTGATTAATGCTCCCGGCGCGGGCGCGGCAGGTGGAATGGGCGCCGCGCTTTTAGGATTGCTCAATGCGGAATTACGCGCCGGCGTAGAGATTGTCGTGGAAACGCTACAGCTTGAGCAGGCGGTTAAAGATGCCGATCTGGTGATTACCGGAGAAGGGCGGCTGGACAGCCAAAGTATTTGCGGCAAGACGCCGATTGGCGTCGCCAGAGTGGCGAAGCGGTATCATAAACCGGTTATCGCGCTCGCCGGTGGGCTGCAGCACGATCATCACGTTGTGTATCAGCAGGGTATCGATGCGGCGTTGTCGATTTTGTCGCATATCGTTACGCTGCCGGAAGCCTTACACGAGGCGGAATATAACCTGAGCCTGTCGGCGCGCAATGTGGCGGCGATATGGCGTCTGGCGCGGCAAGCCTGACGGCGCATTCCCTTTCCAGGCCGCACATCAGCGCGGCCTGAGGCTTTTACGCGTTTTCTTTCAGCCAGTTCAGCACCACATCATGGTGATTGCTGGTTTTAAAATCATTAAAGACGTGTTCAATCTTACCATCAGCGTCAATCAAAAAGCTGATGCGGTGAATGCCGTCATACGTTTTGCCCATAAACGACTTTTCGCCCCAGACGCCGAACTGTTCACACACCTGATGGTTTTCATCGGACAAAAGGGTAAAGTTCAGCAGCTCTTTTTCAGCGAAACGGGAGAGTTTTTCAGGTTTATCGGTGCTGATGCCCAGCACGTCCACGCCTGCTTTTTTGAGCTCGTCCATGTTATCGCGTAAGCCGCAGGCCTGCACGGTACAGCCGGGTGTCATGGCTTTTGGGTAGAAATAAACCAGAACGCGCTGTCCCTGGAAGTCGGTCAAATTTACTTGTTCCCCGTCTTGATCCGGCAAGCTAAATTTCGGTGCGATATCACCGGCTTTCAGTGGATTCATTACTTAACTCCATCCTGTTCATCATGTTGTGAGTAATTGACGACGTTTATACTGCCTTGCGCATTGAGTTCTGTACATAGTGCTTTAAAGGCTTGCTCAATATTTGCGGAATTTTGCGACGCCGGGCTATGTGCGGTGATTTGAATAAATAATTGCGCAGCTTTATCACCTTCAGCCGGCTGTGTGCGGGAGACCAGCTCCGCAATATTCATTTCATGACTATTAAACAGCGCGGTGAATCGCTCAATTAAATGCGGGGAGTCGGCGACCTCAACCTGAACCCATACCGTCGCGGGCATTGCCGGGCGGGGGCGGTCGGACGTCCGTTTCATCACAATTAGCAGATCCAGCTCCGCGCCTTTTAACGGCAATGTCGATTCAATCAAGGTAATCGCGTTCCACGTGCCGGACAACAGCATAATAAACGTGAATTCATCGCCCAGCATCGCCAGTCGGCTGTCTTCGATATTACAGCCGCAACTGCTGACATGGCGAGTAATGGTATTCACAATACCGGGCCTGTCGGCGCCCAGCGCAGTGATAACCAAATAGTGTTGTGATGACGGTGTCAAACCAGTTATTCCTTTGAGCGGTGAGGTAATCTTAAGGAAACCATAAAAAAAACCTGCATACAACAATCAGAACGGCTTTGGTCGCTTGCTTTTATTGCCATACCAAACGTACCATTGAGGGACTTGTTTGCACAGAGGATGGCCCATGTTCACGGGAAGTATTGTCGCGCTTGTTACGCCGATGGATGAGAAAGGTAACGTCAGTAGGTCTTGCCTGAAAAAACTCATTGATTATCATGTCGTCAACGGTACCTCGGCGATTGTTTCGGTTGGCACTACCGGCGAGTCTGCCACGCTAAGCCATGATGAACATGGCGATGTCGTGATGATGACGCTGGAACTGGCTGACGGACGTATTCCGGTTATCGCCGGCACGGGCGCAAACGCGACCGCGGAAGCGATTAGCCTGACGCAGCGTTTTAACGATAGCGGCATTGTTGGCTGCCTGACGGTAACGCCGTACTACAATCGCCCCACGCAGGAAGGTTTGTTCCAGCATTTCAAAGCCATCGCGGAACACACTGACTTGCCGCAAATTCTGTATAATGTGCCGTCCCGTACCGGTTGCGACATGTTGCCGGAAACCGTGGGTCGTCTGGCGGAAATAAAAAATATTATCGCTATCAAAGAGGCGACAGGGAACTTAACCCGCGTTCACCAGATCAAAGAGCTGGTTTCAGACGATTTTATTCTGCTTAGCGGTGATGACGCGTCTGCGCTGGACTTTATGCAACTGGGTGGTCATGGCGTGATTTCCGTTACGGCTAACGTAGCGGCGCGCGATATGGCTGACATGTGCAAACTGGCGGCGGAAGGGCAATTTGCCGAGGCGCGCGCTATCAACCAGCGTCTGATGCCGTTACACAACAAACTATTTGTCGAACCCAATCCTATCCCGGTGAAATGGGCATGTAAGGCATTGGGTCTTGTGGCGACCAACACGCTGCGCCTGCCAATGACGCCTATCACAGACCATGGTCGTGACATCGTCAAAGCAGCGCTTCAGCATGCTGGCCTGCTGTAAAGTTTAGGGAGATTTGATGGCTTACTCAGTACAAAAGTCGCGCCTGGCGAAGGTTGCGGGTGTTTCGCTTGTTTTGCTGCTCGCTGCCTGTAGTTCCGATTCGCGCTACAAGCGCCAGGTAAGCGGCGATGAATCCTATCTGGATGCTGCGCCGCTTGCTGAACTTCACGCCCCGGCAGGAATGATCCTGCCGATAACGACCGGCGACTACGTTATTCCGGTCACGAAGGGGAGCGGCGCGGTTGGTAAGGCGTTGGATATCCGTCCGCCAGCGCAGCCGTTAGCGTTAGTGAGCGGCGCGCGTACCCAGTTCTCTGGCGATACCGCTACGCTATTGGTGGAAAATGGTCGTAGCAGCACGCTGTGGCCGCAAGTCGTCAGCGTGATTCAGGCGAAAAATTATCCGATTGAAAAACGTGATGATGCCAGCCAGACCCTGACGACCGATTGGGTGAACTGGAACCGCCTGGATGAAGACGAACAGTATCGTGGACGTTATCAAATCTCGGTGAAGCCGCAGGGCTATCAACAGGCGGTAACGGTAAAACTGGTTAATCTGGAACAGGCTGGCAAGCCGGTCGCTGATGCGGCGTCGCTGCAGCGCTATAGCACGGAAATGATGAACGTCATTTCCGCCGGTCTGGATAAGACCGCTACGGATGCGGCAAATGCCGCGCAGAACCGTTCCGCCGCAACGATGGATGTGCAGAGCGCCGCTGATGATACCGGTTTACCTATGCTGGTCGTTCGCGGCCCGTTCAACCTCGTGTGGCAGCGCCTCCCGGCCGCGCTGGAAAAAGTGGGCATGAAAGTCACCGACAGCACTCGCTCTCAGGGCAGCATGGCGGTAACGTACAAACCATTGTCTGACAGCGACTGGCGGGATCTGGGCGCTAGCGACCCGGGACTGGCATCCGGAGACTATAAATTGCAGGTCGGCGATTTAGATAACCGCAGCAGCTTGCAGTTTATCGATCCTAAGGGGCATACTCTGACGCAAAGCCAGAACGACGCGCTGGTTGCCGTCTTCCAGGCAGCGTTCAACAAGTAATTTAACAGGGCTGGAGTAATCCGGCCCTTTTTTCTGATAAGATACGCAAACGTGTGCGTCGGTACAAAAACGCGATTTAACCGCTATTTCGCACCACAATTACAGGCCGACGTCTCCGGCAGGCGTAGCAGGAAATGAATACTTATCGTTAATTCACACCCAGGAGTGTTAAAGATGCAAAAGCAAGCTGAGTTGTATCGTGGTAAAGCGAAAACCGTATACAGCACGGAAAACCCGGACCTGTTGGTGCTCGAATTCCGCAATGATACGTCAGCAGGGGATGGCGCGCGCATTGAACAGTTTGATCGCAAAGGCATGGTAAATAACAAATTCAACCATTTCATTATGACCAAACTGGCCGAGGCGGGCATCCCGACCCAGATGGAACGTTTGCTGTCTGATACCGAGTGTCTGGTGAAGAAGCTGGAGATGGTGCCGGTTGAATGTGTGGTGCGCAACCGTGCGGCTGGGTCGTTGGTCAAGCGTCTGGGCGTGGAAGAAGGCATGGAGCTTAACCCGCCGATATTCGATCTGTTCCTGAAAAACGACGCGCTGCACGACCCGATGGTGAATAGTTCCTACTGTGAAACGTTCGGTTGGGTAAGTCAGGAAAATCTGGCGCGTATGAAAGAGTTAACCTACAAAGCCAACGACGTACTGAAAAAACTGTTTGATGAGGCGGGTCTTATCCTGGTGGATTTCAAACTGGAGTTTGGCCTGTATAAAGGCGAAGTGGTGCTGGGCGATGAGTTTTCACCGGACGGTAGCCGCCTGTGGGATAAAGAGACGCTGGACAAAATGGACAAAGACCGCTTCCGCCAGAGCCTGGGCGGTCTGATTGAAGCCTATGAAGCCGTTGCGCATCGCCTGGGCGTGAAATTAGATTAATTCCGCTTCTGACCGGGGGGCAACCGCTCTCCGGTATCATCCTTTCCTCATTCTGATAGCGTTTACCTGTGGTAATCCTGCGCCTGACCGCCTACGATCATCTGTATAACAAAGAGAGAATGAGGTGATTATGCGCTGGCAAGGGCGTCGTGAAAGTAACAATGTAGAGGACAGACGTAATCGGCCAGGCGGCCCCTCGCTGGGTGGCCCTGGCTTTCGTCTTCCGCGCGGGAAAGGCGGCATCATTCTGTTGGTGGTGGTGTTGGTCGCAGGGTACTATGGGGTGGATTTAACCGGTCTGTTGACCGGTCAGCCGATTTCGCAGCAGCAGTCGACGCGTTCGATAAGCCCCAATGATGATGAAGCGGCAAAATTTACCTCGGTGATTCTGGCGACGACCGAAGATACCTGGGGGCAACTCTTTCAAAAAATGGGGCGCGGCTATCAGCAGCCAAAACTGGTGATGTACCGTGGTATGACGCGCACCGGCTGTGGTGCGGGTCAGTCCGTGATGGGGCCGTTTTACTGCCCGGCGGACGGCACCGTTTATATCGATCTCTCATTTTACGATGATATGAAAAATAAGCTGGGCGCGGACGGTGATTTTGCCCAGGGTTATGTCATCGCCCACGAAGTCGGCCACCACGTACAAAAACTGTTAGGTATCGAGCCGAAAGTACGCCAGTTACAGCAAAACGCGTCGCAAACGGAGGTGAATCGCCTTTCGGTGCGCATGGAGCTACAGGCGGATTGCTTTGCCGGCGTGTGGGGACACAGTATGCAGCAGCAAGGCGTACTGGAGGCGGGCGATCTGGAAGAGGCGCTCAATGCCGCACAGGCTATCGGCGACGATCGCTTACAGCAACAGGGGCAGGGGCGCGTCGTGCCGGATAGTTTTACCCACGGCACCTCAGAACAGCGCTACAGCTGGTTTAAGCGTGGATTTGACAGCGGTGACCCGGCGCAATGTAATACGTTTGGCAAAAACTTTTGATAAACCGGGGCAGGGATGTCTGATATCGATGCGCTACAGGCGTTAACGTCGCAAATGACACAGGAAGGCATTCGCCGTTTACTGGTCATCAGCGGCGATGCGGCGTGGTGCCGGGAGCGGGCCGAGGCGATACGCGCTGCATTGCCCGGTGACTGGCTGTGGGTCGCGCCTGACGCGCACGCCCAGCCGGGCTGTACGCCACAGGCGTTACAAACGCTGCTGGGCCGTGAATTCCGTCATGCGATATTTGATGCCTGGCAGGGCTTTGACGCCGCAGCGTTTGCCGCCCTGAGCGGGACCTTGCAGGCCGGAAGCTGGCTGCTTCTGCTGATGCCGCCGTATGAGACGTGGGAAAGCAGGCCTGATACCGATTCACTGCGCTGGAGCGACTGCGCGCAGCCTATTCCTACACCGCAGTTTGCACAGCATCTTAAACGGACTCTTTCCCGCGATCCGCAAACGCTGCTTTGGCGACAGCGCCAGCCGTTTTGCTGGCCATCTTATCCTTTCCGTGGACGCTGGCGACCCGCCACCGGCGAGCCGCAGCCGGAGCAGGCGGCTATCTTATCGCGTTTACGTGAAATGCCGCCCGGCGTGGCGACGGTGATTGCCCCCCGTGGGCGCGGCAAATCGGCGCTGGCCGGGCAATTCATCTCCCGGATGGCGGGCACGGCTATCGTGACCGCACCGGCGAAAACGGCAACGGATATCCTGGCAGCGTTTGCCGGTGAGCGGTTCTGCTTTATGGCGCCGGATGCGTTGCTGGCGAGCGGGGCAAGAGCCGACTGGCTGGTGGTTGACGAGGCGGCGGCAATCCCCACGCCGCTGCTGCTGCAACTGGTTTCGCGCTTTCCCCGCATACTACTCACCACCACCGTTCAGGGCTACGAAGGCACCGGACGCGGTTTTTTACTTAAATTTTGCGCCCGTTTTCCGCAGCTTCACCGTTTCACGCTTCGTCAGCCTGTCCGCTGGGCGCCAGAATGCCCGCTGGAAAATATCGTCAGCGAGGCGCTGATATTCGACGATGAAGCGTTTGCGCAGGCGCCGCATGGCGCGATAGCAATCTCGGCGTTTTACCAACAGGCCTGGGGGAAGACGCCCGCGTTGCCGAGGGCTGTGTATCAGTTACTGTCGGGGGCGCACTATCGTACTTCGCCGCTGGATCTGCGCCGAATGATGGATGCGCCAGGACAGCATTTCTTGCAGGCCACGGCGAATAACCGTGTGGCGGGCGCCCTCTGGCTGGTCGAAGAGGGCGGGTTATCCGCAGAACTCAGTCAGGCTGTATGGTGCGGTTTCCGGCGGCCGCGTGGGAATCTGGTGGCGCAGTCGCTGGCGGCGCACGGTAGCGACCCTTTAGCCGCGACGCTGGTTGGGCGTCGCGTAAGCCGTATCGCAGTGCACCCCGCTCGCCAGCGTGAAGGCATCGGTCAGCAGTTGATTGCCTGCGCGTGCATGCAGGCGGCGCAGTGTGATTATCTTTCCGTCAGCTTCGGCTATACGCCGGAGCTGTGGCGTTTCTGGCAACGCTGCGGCTTTGTACTGGTACGGATGGGCAACCATCGGGAGGCGAGCAGCGGTTGCTATACGGCGATGGCGTTATTGCCGCTGAGCGACGCGGGAAAACGGCTGGCGCAACAGGAACACCGGCGTTTGCGCCGCGATGCGGATATCCTGACGCAGTGGAACGGCGAGGCGATACCGCTGGCGGCGTTAGATGAACAGGCGCTTAATGATGAAGACTGGCGTGAGCTGGTCGGTTTTGCTTTCGCGCACCGCCCGCTACTGACATCGTTAGGTTGCCTGCATCGTTTACTGCAATACAGCGCATTGCCATTACCGGCGCTGAGAGGGCGACTGGAAGAAAAAGCCAGCGATGCCGAACTGTGCGCCCGGCTACGTATTTCAGGCCGTAAAGCTCTGCTGGCGTTGCAGCGTGCGCAGGCGGCGCAGGCGCTAATTGCGTTGGATGCCGGACGAACGCAGCGTTTGCGCGGCGTAATGCCCGGCGGTGGGAACCATACCGGATAGCGATACCTGTCCGGCATGTTATCCAGTTACTTTTTCGGCTGATCTTTCTTCGGCCAGTCGTCTTCATCGTCCCACTTATCGTTAAAATCGCGATGCGGGGGCAGCTCAGGTTTGTTGGCAAGGAATTTCTTATGGTCGATGCGTTTGAGATCTTTGATCACATTCAGCAGTACGCCTACCAGAAACACCAATACCAGAATCCACCAATATTTTGCCAGCCAGTCCATGCTTATTTCCTCTTACCGGAACGCTCATCAGGCGACGAGCTGTTCCATAATACGTTGATACATACGGGCCAGTAGCTGGAGATCGGCGGCATTCACACATTCATTAATTTTATGAATGGTGGCGTTCACCGGCCCCAGTTCTACCACCTGCGCTCCCATACGGGCGATAAAACGTCCGTCGGACGTACCGCCCGTCGTCAGTAATTGCGGTTTAATTTCATTATAGTGCTCAATGGCGTTTACCACCGCGTCCACCAGCTTTCCGCGTGCGGTCAGGAACGGCTGACCGGAAAGCCACCAGTCTACGGTATAACGTAGCTGATGCTTCTCAAGCAGCGCATGTACCCGCTCTTTGATCATCTCATCGGTCAGTTCCGTGCTGAAACGGAAGTTAAACTGCACGAACAGTTCGCCGGGAATGACATTATTGCTGCCGGTGCCTGCCTGGATATTGGCTACCTGCATGCTGGTGGCCGGGAAAAAGTCATTGCCCCGATCCCACTCGATAGCGACCAGTTCATTAAGAAAAGGCGCGGCGCGATGAACAGGGTTATCCGCCAGATGCGGATAGGCGACGTGCCCCTGAACGCCATGAATAGTGAGGTTACAGGTGAGAGAACCGCGACGTCCGTTTTTGACGACATCGCCCACAATTTCGGTACTGGAGGGTTCGCCGACCAGACAGTAATCCAGCCGCTCGTTACGGGCCATCAGCGCTTCAACCACCTTTACGGTGCCATTTTTTGCGCTGGCTTCTTCATCAGAGGTAATCAAAAATGCGAGACGGCCCCGGTGATGAGGATGCTGCGCAACAAAACGTTCAGCAGCCACCACCATGGCCGCCAGTGAACCTTTCATATCCGCCGCGCCGCGACCGAACAACATTCCGTCGCGAATCGTAGGTTCAAACGGCGGATTGATCCAGCGATCGACATCGCCAGCCGGTACGACGTCAGTATGCCCGGCGAACGCCAGCGTTTCGCCACGCCCACGCCATGCCCAAAAATTTTGCGTGTCGCCAAAATCCATATGCTCAATGGTAAAACCGATTTTACGCAGGCGTTCAATCATTAATGCCTGACAGCCTGCGTCATCCGGACTCAGGGAGGGGCGACGAATAAGTTGCTGTGTCAGCTCAATAACCGGGCACGACATAGACTACACCTCATCAAAAAACTGCTGATAACGGGATTCACTGAAACCAAGCAGCATAGGCTTCCCGGGCGCGCAGAGCAATGGGCGTTTGATGATTGCCGGCTGTTCAACCATGAGAGCAGCGGCGGAGTCGGCATCGGTAATCCCGCTGCGGTCGCCTTCATCCAGTTTGCGCCATGTTGTGCCGCGCGTATTCAGTAACGGCTGCCAGCCGAGTTCGGCAATAAAGGTATTAAGAAGAGGGAGGTCTATGCCATCCACACGGTAATCGTGAAAACGATAATCAATGCCATGCTCCTCCAGCCAACGGCGCGCTTTTTTGATCGTGTCGCAATTCTTAATGCCATAGAGGGTAATCATATTGAATCCTTTAACGCGAAATTCGAATAAATAATCAATAGTATCGTCTGCGGGATAATAAGTGTGGCCGTTTATGGTTATTTATCCAGCGCTGATCGGCAATCAATATAACATTGTTGAGTGAATGTGAATAATGATTCCAAAACGTTCCAGATGTGGCTTGTTTATACTTCGCGGTATAAATCCTATTTTGTGCATATGCAATTGTTTGTTTTTTAACCCAATTTGATAAAGTAGTAGAAAAGGTATTAATGTTGCTAAATATTGCAGTAAGTCACATAAAATTTATGGCTACAGCGCCATAGTAATATCATAGACAGCATAACCAGAGGATATCGCAACAATCGGTTAAATGAACTTCTCTCTATACCGCTAACTACGTAGAATACCCATAATAATAAGAGAGGCTATTATGATTGAACGTGAACTGGGGAACTGGAAAGATTTTATCGAAGTCATGCTTCGTAAATAAATGCCTGGAAGGCACCGCGCTCCCATAGGGGATAAGAAAAGGCGACTCAACGAAAGTCGCCTTTTTTGTGCCCGACACCTCGTATCAGGCTGGCCGGGATCTTATTTCGGGCGCGGCTTCAGCGGGAAGCGGCGACGTATCAGCACGAAAAACAGGGGTACAAAGAAGATAGCCAGAACGGTTGCTGAGATCATTCCCCCCATCACGCCGGTTCCGACAGCATGTTGGCTACCCGAGCCTGCCCCGGTGCTGGTGGCCATCGGCAATACGCCAAAGATAAACGCCAGCGAAGTCATCAGTATCGGTCGCAGGCGTTGGCGGCTGGCGTACAGCGTGGCGTCTAACAGCGCGTGTCCCTTCTGATTCATTTCGTTGGCGAATTCCACAATCAGAATCGCGTTTTTCGCCGAGAGGCCGATAACGGTCAACAGCCCCACCTGGAAGTAAACATCGTTTTCCAGCCCGCGCATCCAGGTAGCGAGTAGCGCGCCAATGACGCCGAGCGGCACAACCAGCATCACCGAGAAGGGCACCGACCAGCTTTCATACAATGCCGCCAGACACAGGAAGACGACTAATAGCGAAATAGCGTACAGCGCGGGCGCCTGCGCGCCGGAGAGCCGTTCCTGGTAAGACATGGCTGTCCATTCCAGGCCAAAACCGCCCGGTAGCTGATGCACCAACGACTCCATGACATCCATTGCCGTCCCGGTACTGACCCCCGGCGCGGCCTCTCCGACAATTTCTACCGCCGAATAGCCGTTATAGCGTTCCAGACGCGGCGATCCGGTTTCCCAGCGCGAGGTGGCGAAGGCGGAGAAGGGGACCATGCCGCCGTCTTTGTTACGGACATACCAAAGATTAATATCATCCGGCAACATACGATATTTCGCTGCGGCCTGAACATAGACCTTCTTCACGCGACCCCGGTCCATAAAGTCGTTGACGTAGCTCGACCCCCAGGCTGTTTGCAGGGTGTCGTTGATATCGTCAATCGATACGCCCAGCGCCTGCGCTTTCCGTTGGTCAATATCAATTTGCAGTTGCGGGCTGTCGTCCAGGCCGTTGTGGCGCACGCGGGTCAAGGAACTGTTTTTCCCGGCCAGCTCAATGAGTTGATCTCGTGCGGCCATCAGCGCGTCATGGCCTGCTCCGGCGTGATCCTGTAATTCCATATCAAAACCGGCGGAGCTGCCCAGACCGCTAATTGCCGGCGGGCTGCTGGCGAAGACGCGAGCTTCTTTAATCTGGTTAAATGCTTTTGTCGCCCGCTCAATAATGGCGAACGAGGAGCCGGTGGTGGGATCGCGCGCGTCCCAGTCTTTCAAGCGAACAAACATGCGCGCGACGTTTTGCCCGTTCCCGCCAGGGCCGGAACCGACCGTCGAGAAGACCGACATAATGTTGTCTTTCTCATGGGTGAAGTAATAGTTTTCAACCTTTTCAACGACTTTCAGGGTCTGCTGTTGCGTAGAACCGCTCGGTAGCTGGATAGACGTAGTGAACATGCCCCGATCTTCTTGCGGTAGAAAGGAGGTGGGGAGACGCAAAAACAGGAACACCATGCCGCCAAGCAACAGAACATAAATCAGAATCCAGCGCAGGCTGCGATGCAAAATTTTCGCTACGCCTTTCTCATAACGTTCGGCATTACGATTGAAGGTACGGTTAAACCAGCCGAAAAATCCGCGTTGCCCGTGCTGCTCGCCTTTGTGCAGCGGTTTTAATAACGTTGCGCACAACGCTGGCGTCAGGATCATGGCGACCAGCACCGACAGCACCATTGCCGAGACAATGGTGATAGAAAACTGACGATAAATCGCCCCGGTGGTACCGCCAAAGAACGCCATCGGCACGAATACCGCAGACAGCACCATCGCGATACCGACCAGCGCCCCCTGGATTTGCCCCATGGATTTGCGCGTCGCTTCACGCGGCGTGAGTCCTTCTTCGCTCATGATACGTTCGACGTTTTCCACCACCACGATGGCATCGTCGACCAGGAGCCCGATTGCCAGCACCATCGCGAACATGGTTAATGTGTTAATACTGTAGCCAAACGCGTAAAGCACGGAGAAGGTGCCCATTAATACTACCGGCACGGCGATCGTCGGAATCAGCGTGGCGCGAAAGTTTTGCAGGAACAGGTACATCACCAGGAAAACCAGAGCGATAGCCTCCAGCAACGTTTTGACCACATCGATAATCGAGGCTTTGACAAAGGAGGTGGTTTCATACGCGATCTTGTATTCCAGGCCGTGAGGGAAGTACTGCGCCAGCTCGTTGAGGCGATCCAGTACCAGCTTCGCGGTCGCCATTTCGTTCGCGCCGGAAGCCAGCTTAACGCCAAGACCGGAAGCCGGATTGCCGTTAAAACGGCTGAGGTAGTCATATTTTTCCGCCCCCAGCTCCACGGTGGCGACATCGCCCAGTTTGACCTCGGAACCGTCCTGATTAACGCGCAGGGTGATATCGCGAAATTGTTGCGGCGTTTGCAGCAGTGACTGCGCATTAATGGTGGCGTTCAGCGCCTGCTTGTCGACCGAAGGCGTACCGCCAAGCTGCCCGACGGCGATTTGCGCATTCTGCGACTCAATTGCATCGGTCACGTCTTTCGCGGTCATCTGAAAACTATTCAATTTGGCCGGATCGAGCCAGATACGCATAGAGTACTGTGAACCATAAGCGTCAATATCGCCCACGCCGTTGACGCGGCTGAGCGGGTCCTGAATATTACTGGCGACGTAGTCGGCGATATCCTGCTTGTCCATAGAACCGTCGGTAGAGACGAAAGCGATGGTCAAAATATTGGTATCGCCCGTTTTGCGTACCGTGACGCCTTGATCCTGTACCGCCTGCGGCAGTTTACGCATCGCGGACTGTAACTGGTTTTGCACCTGCTGAACCGCCTCATCAGGATCGGTTCCCGCAATAAAGCTCAGGGTGATGGTCGCCTGTCCGGTTCCGCTGCTTTGTGATGACATGTACATCAGATTATCGAGGCCCGTCATATTCTGCTCAATAACCTGGGTTACGGTATTTTCCAGCGTTTGCGCTGACGCTCCCGGATAATTCGCGGTAATACGTACGTTGGGCGGCGCCAGATCGGGATATTGTTCAACAGGTAAAGAAAAAATGGCTAACGCCCCTGTCAGACACAACAGGATAGCCAGCACCCAGGCAAAAATGGGGCGATCGATAAAAAAATTCGCCATTAAAGGGGAACCTCGTGTTTCTACATATCGTTATAGATTTGAACTGCTTCACTGTAGCGGCAAGCTACGAGCCAAACGTGGAGAAATAAAGGAGATAATGTAAATTATCATGCGCTTTTACAGCATACTTTTTGTGCCAACGCCGGAAAGCCTGACATCTGGCCTTCCGGCGATTTGCCGTTCTTTACGTTAACTGACTCTCTTCCTTATTGGAGGAGCGAAAACTGATACTGACCAGCGTGCCGCCGCCGGAGGGTTGCGAAAAATTCAGCGTGCCGCCAAGCCGCTCCGCGCGCTCACGCATTATATTCAGACCATAGTGTCCGGCAGGCTCATGCGGTTCGCCGATACCAATGCCATTATCGCGAATATAAACGGTATGATCGCCGTCAGGCGCGGTGACGCAGCTCACGGCGATTTCGCTCGCGTTGGCGTGTTTAATGGCGTTCAGGACCGCTTCACGCACAATTTGCAATAAATGCACCTGCATTTGCGCATCCAGCGCCAGCGTGGGTAAACGGCAATCCAACGTGAGTTTGGCCGGAGTCTGACTCTGTAAATCTTCCAGCATCTCATGCAATGCGGAGGGTAAATCGGCCTGCTGTAACGTCAGACGGAACGTGGTGAGTAGCTCGCGAAGCTGACGGTAGGCGTCGTTCAGCGCTCTGGAAAAATCCGCCATGATGCTTTGCGCGCCGGCGTTATCTTCTGGAATGGCGCGCTTCAAAAGCGTTAACTGAATACGTAAATAAGAAAGTACCTGCGCCAGCGAATCGTGTAGCTCACGGGCAATTGTCGCGCGTTCTTCCATTAACAAAAGTTGCTGGAAGTGTTTTTGCGCCTGATTAAAGTACAAACCACGCCCCAGCATCGTGGAGACGCTGTTCAGCAACGGCGTAGAGGCATTAACGTTGGGGCTTTGCCAGTGGAGTTCGCCATAGACCGTGTCCTGCATCGTCACTGGCAGCATTTGCATCGGCAGGTCGGGGCTTTGCGTGCCTTCGCTAATCCGCCAGTTATCGCCCACGGTTAACTCCAGATACCAGGCGGCGTCATGTTCACGGACAATTTGCAAAATATGGCGAAAACAGTGGACATCGATTTGGCTGGTATTCAGCGCCTGGGAGCATTGGTATAACACCTCCAGGCGGCGATGCGCTTCGTGCAGATCGTGCGTTTTTTCTTCCACCGAGGCTTCCAGCGAACGGTAAAGTTTATGCAGCTCGCTCGACATCTGACTAAACGTTTTCGCCAACAATCCCAGCTCATTGGGTAAGCTGGTATCCAGCGGCAGCGGGGCGAACTGACCATGCTCAATACGCTGACTGGCGGTGACCAGTTGATTTAGCGGGCGAACGACCTGCTGGCGGATACGTCGTAGGGTAAAAAAGACCAGCGTAAAGATGCCGATACCGCCCGCCAGCGATATGGCGACGACCAGCATGACTTTACGCTCGGCGTAATGCTGTAACGCCAGAACGAAGAGATCAATTTGATTGACGTAATTGTTGATATTGGTCTGATACCAGGCAATGTCGCCGTCCTGTAGGCGGCTATTCATCTCCAGCCAGTTGGCGTGCAGGCGCGCGTAGCGAGTTTTCACCGCCTGCGGCACATACCAGGCGTTGAGATTTTGCAGTACCGGCGAGTTGAGCGCGTGCTGGAAAAGTTGACGATGCGCATTAATCTGCGGGCTACGGCTTTGCAGATCGTAACCCAGCCGATAGCTCTGCATTCGTAGCGAACCGGCGATATTGATCGCTTCGGCATCCCGTAAACTGCTGGTCAGCGTCAGTAATGCGCTGCCGGTGGACAGAATAGACAACAGCACAATATAGAAAAAAGCCTTAGCCAGACTGGCTGAGACCGGGCGTTTAACCGTCACACTGGTACTCCCCGCATTTAGCTGAACCGCAATTTCATTTGCTTTGAAATAAATTGATCTGCCACAGGTTCTGGACAGATAGTTGTGCTTCCTGGGCAGATGAACATTGCCGACCCCGCCTTCGTCAGTTAATAACAATGCTCATATAAAGAATAAGGTTTTTGCAACCAAAACAGAAGGACGCCATGAATCGTTTTATTATGGCCAATAGCCAGCAGTGTCTGGGATGCCATGCCTGCGAGGTCGCCTGCGTAATGGCTCACAATGATGAGCGACATGTCCTGACGCCACAGCGCTATCAGCCCCGAATTACTGTCATCAAACATCAGCGCCAGCGCAGCGCGGTTACATGTCACCATTGCGAAGATGCGCCCTGCGCCCGTAGCTGTCCGAACGGCGCGATCGCGCATATTAACGACAGCGTGCAGGTCAATGCGCAGAAGTGTATCGGCTGTAAATCCTGCGTCGTCGCCTGCCCATTCGGCACCATGCAGATGGTATTGACGCCCGTCGCGCCAAACCAGTTCAAAGCCAGCGCGCATAAATGCGATCTGTGTCAGGGACGTGAACAGGGTCCGGCCTGTGTGGAAAATTGCCCGGCGGATGCGCTGCAACTGGTCACCGAAGACTCGTTGACCCGTCTGGCTAAAACGCGACGGCTGCGTACCGCCCGGCAGGAGATTCGCCCCTGGCATACCGTGGATACACAACACAGTGGGACAGCAAGCAGTAAAGTCGAGCGTATGCAGGCGACGCCGCCGCGCGGCGAACCGGATAAACTGGCGATTGAAGCGCGTAAAACCACCTTTGAGGAAATTTATCTGCCGTTTCGCGCCGCGCAGGCGGAGCGTGAAGCGGCCCGCTGCCTCACATGCGGGGAACACAGTATCTGCGAATGGACCTGTCCGCTGCATAACCATATTCCCCAGTGGATCGAACTGGTGAAAGCCGGCGATATTGATGCGGCGGTAGAGCTTTCTCACCAGACCAACTGTCTGCCGGAAATTACCGGGCGCGTCTGTCCGCAGGATCGGCTATGCGAAGGCGCGTGTACACTCCGCGATGAGTATGGCGCGGTTACCATCGGCAACATTGAGCGCTATATCTCCGATCGCGCTCTGAGCAAAGGCTGGCGTCCCGACCTGTCGGACGTACAGAAGAGCGATAAGCGCGTGGCGATTATCGGCGCGGGGCCGGCAGGTCTTGCCTGCGCTGACGTGCTGGCGCGCCATGGCGTAAGCGCCACCGTCTACGATCGCCATCCGGAAATCGGCGGTTTGCTCACCTTTGGTATTCCGGCTTT
This sequence comes from Salmonella sp. SAL00672, assembly GCF_046552175.1. Classification (NCBI taxonomy): domain Bacteria; kingdom Pseudomonadati; phylum Pseudomonadota; class Gammaproteobacteria; order Enterobacterales; family Enterobacteriaceae; genus Salmonella; species Salmonella sp. SAL00672. The sequence continues at coordinate 160,216 of NZ_JBGDUQ010000007.1, forward strand.
CAAACTGGATAAATCTCTGCTGGCGCGCCGTCGGGAAATCTTCAGCGCGATGGGGATTCGTTTCGAGCTTAACTGCGAAGTAGGGAAAGATATTTCTCTGGAGACGCTGCTGGAGAGTTATGACGCCGTCTTTGTCGGGGTAGGAACCTATCGTTCCATGAAGGCTGATTTACCGAATGAAGACGCGCCGGGGGTATATGATGCGTTGCCATTCCTCATCGCCAATACCAAACAGGTGATGGGGCTTCCGGCGTTGCCTGACGAGCCGTTTATTGATACTGCGGGCCTTAACGTGGTTGTGCTGGGCGGCGGTGACACCGCAATGGACTGCGTACGTACGGCGCTGCGTCATGGCGCTGCCAACGTCACCTGCGCCTATCGCCGCGATGAGGCCAATATGCCAGGGTCGAAAAAAGAGGTGAAAAACGCGCGGGAAGAGGGCGCGAACTTTGAATTTAACGTTCAGCCGGTTGAGTTGGTGCTGGATACGCACGGGCGCGCCAGCGGTATTCGCTTTTTGCGTACGCGGCTTGGCGAACCGGATGGTCAGGGGCGACGCCGCCCGGTACCTGTACCGGACAGCGAGTTCGTGATGCCGGCGGATGCGGTCATTATGGCGTTTGGTTTTCATCCGCATGGTATGTCGTGGCTGGAATCGCATGGCGTGAAGGTGGATAACTGGGGACGTATTGCCGCCAGCGTCGAGAGCGAGTTTCGTTACCAGACGTCCAACCCGAAAATCTTCGCCGGCGGCGATGCGGTGCGTGGCGCCGATCTGGTGGTGACGGCGATGGCAGAAGGCCGACATGCCGCACAGGGGATACTCGACTGGTTAGCTAAATAAGCGTATTTGTAGGCCGGTTAAGGCCTGGTACGGTTAAATGATTGAGTGATAAAAAATCTTAAACTTATTGGCTAACCTTACTCCGTTTGCAGAAATGTTGACGCTCGCAGGGCTGAACGCCCTGCGATAAACATTTTCCCGTCGGGTCGACGTTTAACAGGCCTGATGAGGCCAATCTTAGTATTGAAAATAGAGTGTAAATTGAAGGAAGGGACGCTATCAGAATCCCTTCTTAGAGCCTATCCCATTAGGGCTATTTTACTTGCCATTTTGGACCTGGGCAGTGCTCGCCAAAACGCGTTAGCGTTTTGAACGCCGCTTGCGGCGGTCCGAAGGGCGAGCGTAGCGAGTCAAACCTCACGTACTACGTGTACGTGAGGTTTTTGCGCGCTGTCCGTGTCCAAACTGGCTGCGCCAATAACGCCTGGTGGGACAGGCTCTTAATTTTTATTTTAAGGAACCATATATCTGGTCAACAATCCAGCCATACGTCGCCGCAGGTAATAATCCACTGACAAAAACATTTGGATTCACTTTAGGATTTGCTACCGGCGAGTGCGGCCTGTTACCTAAAATCACAATCGCCATATGATTAACCGGATCGATAGACGTCAGCGTTCCGGTCCATCCGGTATGTCCATACGTTTGCGGACTGGCTAATACCCCGAACGTGGGGGTCATTGAGGCGTTGCCGTTAACGCGCCACCCCAGACCAAAGGTAGCGTCTTCTGGCGAGCGGCGAGTAAACTGCGCAACCGTTTTGTTGTCGAATAGCTTCACGTTACCGTAGCCGCCCCCATTGAGCATGACTTGCATTAACACAGCCATATCATGGGTGTCAGAAAACAGTCCGGCGTGTCCTGAAACGCCGCCCATTGAGTACCAGGCTTTTTCGTCATGCACCTGGCCCCATAGTGTATTGGTGCGAATATTGGGGAAATGAATCACGCCGTCACGCGTATTGCCGTGTAGTTCCGTTGCGGCGATTTGCGGCGGCGTGAAGCCTTTCATCAGCGGGTTAAAGACGGTATGTTTTAATCCGAGCGGTTTATAAATGGTGGTTTCGACGTAGCGATCTAATGGCATTGCCGTTATCGATTCAATGATAAAACCAAGAATCATATAATCCACGTCGCTGTAGATATGCTTCGACCCAGGTTGATATTCCAGCGGTGTCTTTTTAATCATCTCCAGAGTAGTGCTTTTACTCTGTGAAAATAATTTACCGGCGACGTTTTTATTGGGATATTGTGGGTCGGCAGGAAAGCCCGCGACGTGATGAAGAATATCAATAATGCGGAGTTTATCTTTGCCTTTTATTTTATCCCCAGGCATATCCTTAAAGCCGGGGATATATTTTGATACCAAATCATTGACATCTATTTTTCCTTCATACACCAGTTTTTGCAATGCAAAGTTAGTGGCATACATTTTTGTGTTTGAAGCCAGGTCATACATCGTGTTAGTGGTCGCCCGAATGGGATGGACTAACAGCGTGGAACCGTCATATTTTTTGGCATAGCCCCAGGCTTTTTGTAGAACAATATGATTATCTTTTATCACCAGAAGATTGATGCTGGGATATCCGGCATCAATTTGATTTTGAATCCAGCCATCAAGTCGGTGAAGTTTTTGGCTATCAAACCCCACCTGATCAGGGCTCGCGATGGTCAATACCGGATACTCAACGGCAAAAGCTGAAAGGGAAAACGTCAGTAGAACCGTCGCAACGAGAGTAAATTTCATGATGATTCCCTCAGTCTCACTCCGGCCGTCAAATCATATCGCGAGCATGGACTCTGCGGCCCGGAGAAGCAGAATATGGTCATGGCAGTGACAGAAAAATATGGCTGTACGTCCGTTCAGTTGGCATTAAGGATTAACCCTTCAGCAGACAAAACCGACCTCACGGCGTAATATTAATGCTCTTTTTACACCCTGGAGCCAGCATGTCGCAAACCATTACGCTTATTAAGGATAAAATTCTTTCTGATAATTATTTTACTCTGCGCAACATTACCTATGACCTGACCCGTCGTAATGGCGAGGTTATCCGTCACAAGCGTGAGGTTTACGATCGCGGGAATGGCGCAACCATTCTGCTTTACAACTCAACTAAAAAAACCGTGGTTCTGGTTCGCCAGTTTCGTGTGGCGACATGGGTCAATGGTAATCAAGACGGTATGTTAATTGAAACCTGCGCTGGCCTGCTTGATAACGACGAGCCGGAGGTCTGTATCCGTAAAGAGGCCATTGAAGAGACAGGGTATGACGTTGGTGAGGTACGCAAGATATTTGAGTTTTATATGTCGCCAGGCGGCGTCACGGAGCTGATTCATTTCTTCATTGCCGAATATCATGATAGCGAGCGTGCCAGCATCGGCGGCGGCGTGGAGGACGAAGAGATTGAGGTGCTTGAACTGCCGTTTTCCCGGGCGCTGGAAATGGTGCGCTCAGGCGAGATTCGGGACGGTAAGACCGTGTTATTGCTTAACTATTTACAGACGTCTCATCTAATGGACTGAAAAAAAAGAAATATATTTCTTTACACAAAAAAGACCAATCCGATAAATCTGATTGAGAACCCTGAGGCGCGCAAGGAAGATACCGCCTGAGCTGTGTTGTTCTGAATCTGGGGTTGTTCCGTTCATGCGCTACCGCGTTATTCTTTTTTGTCTGTTTGGCCTGTTGCCGGTCCAGCTACTGTGGGCTGCGCCAGCGCAACAGACTTTTTCCGACTGGCAGGTCACCTGCAATAACCAAAATTTTTGCGTAGCGCGCAATACTGGCGAACATCATGGGCTGGTGATGACATTAAGCCGCAGCGCCGGGGCGCGTACCGATGCGGTACTGCGTATCGATCGCGGCGGTTTGGCGCCGCCCGACGCTAAAGAAGCCGCAATTGCGCCTCGCTTATTGCTGGATGGCAAACCGCTTTCGTTCAACAGTCCACACTGGCGCGTGTCGCCCTGGCATCTCATGACCGGCGATCCTGCCACCATCACCGCATTTTTACAGACGATTCAGGATGCGCAGGCCATCACCTTAAAAAACGGCGTTCAGACGCTTTCGCTGGCGGGATTAAAAGCGGCATTACTGTTTATCGACGCGCAACAAAAACGTGTGGGCAGCGAAACCGCCTGGATTGAAAAAGGAAACGAACCGCCGCTCAGCGTGCCCCCGGCACCGGCATTAAAGGGGATCGCCGTTATTAATCCAACGCCCGTACCGCTGAGTGAGGAAGAACGCGACGATCTGCTCGACTACGCAGCATGGCGGGTAAACGGCATTCGTTGTTCGCTTGACCCGCTGCGTCGCGAGACGCAGGTCAGCGCGTTGACGGATGATAAAGCGTTACTGATTGTTAACTGCGAAGCCGGCGCCTATAACACTATTGATCTCGCCTGGGTAGTTTCACGCAAAAAAACGCTCGTCTCGCGCGCCGTACGTTTGCGGCTGCCGTTTAATCGCGGCGTCGAAAGTAATGACATGGAGTTGATGAACGCCTTCTTTGACGAGAAAACGCGTGAACTGGTGACGTTGGCGAAAGGGCGGGGGTTAACCGACTGCGGTGTCCAGACGCGCTGGCGTTATGATGGCGATCGTTTTCGTCTGGTGCGTTATGCCGAAGAACCGAGCTGCGATAACTGGCACGGGCCGGATGCCTGGCCTACGCTGTGGATCACGCGTTGAATCCTGGTTGTTATCCCCTTTTCAGAATAGGGATACACCTATTGAGGTTTCATTTATGGTATAGAGATTGCTACGTTACGGTAGGATTGTTACTTTACCCGAGAGCCTCACCACAGCAGGAAATAGTATGAAAATAAATAATGGCCCCGTATTATGCCCCCATTGTGGCTGCCTGAGCGCTTATTATGAAATAGATCGGCTGGCGGCGATAAGAGAAAAAGTGAATAAAGAAGGCGGATCAGCGGCGTGGGATTCAACATTGCAGGCGCATAAAAAAAAGGCCTTTTGCCTGATGTGCCATAAATCCATTGATGAGGTCGTTATCGGGCAGTCAGATGCGCCTGAGTCTACGAAGTAATTTTGCACAGCCTACAGAACAGGTCTGCAGACTGTGCAACGTCTGTGTTGCTAACGCTCGCCTTAGCCTTTGATGTTTAGCACCCGGCGGGCTTTTTCTACAATATTTTCCACGGTAAAGCCAAAATACGGGAACAGTTTGTCAGCCGGGGCGGATTCACCGTATCCCGTCATGCCGATAATTGCGCCTTTTAGGCCAACATATTTATACCAGTAGTCGGCTATACCGGCTTCCACCGCGACGCGGGCGGTTACGTGCGCCGGTAGTACTGATTCGCGATATGCCTCGTCCTGCGCATCGAAAATATCCGTTGAAGGCAACGACACCACGCGAACGTTATGCCCCTCGCCAGTCAATTTTTCCGCCGCCTGGAGGGTAATTTCCATTTCCGATCCGGTAGCGATCAGAATGATATCCGGCTTGCCGCCGCTATCTTTCAGAATATAACCGCCGCGGGCAATTGCTTTCACCTGTTCCGGCGTGCGTTCCACCTGCGCCAGATTCTGCCGCGAGAGAATCAGCGCCGTCGGCCCGTGCTGACGTTCAATTGCCAGCTTCCAGCCGACCGCCGCCTCAACCTGATCGCAGGGACGCCAGGTGCTGAAGTTTGGCGTTAAGCGCAGGCTCGCCAGTTGTTCCACGGCCTGGTGCGTCGGGCCATCTTCGCCCAAACCGATGGAGTCGTGGGTATAGACCATAATCTGCCGGGCTTTCATTAAGGCCGCCATACGCGCCGCGTTACGCGCATATTCGACAAACATCAGAAACGTGGCGGTATACGGTACAAAGCCGCCGTGATGGGCGATGCCGTTGGCAATGGCGGTCATGCCGAATTCGCGCACGCCATAGTGGATATAATTACCTGCCGGATCCTCTTTCAACGAGGTCGAACCTTTCCAGATAGTCAGGTTGCTTGGCGCCAGATCCGCCGATCCGCCTAACAGTTCCGGCAACAGGGGACCATAGGCATTGAGCGTATTTTGCGATGCTTTACGGGTGGCGATTTTGGCCGGATTAGCCTGCAAGTCGTTAATAAATTTTTGCGTGGCGGATTCCCATGTCTCCGGCAGTCCGCCGCTCATCCGGCGGGTAAACTCTGCGGCCAGCTCAGGATAAGCCTTCTCATAAGCAGCAAACTTTTCCTGCCACTGCTGCTGCGCTTTCTCGCCTTTTTCACGGCCATCCCACGCGCGGTAAATTTCTTTTGGGATCTCAAACGCCGGATGATGCCATCCCAGCTTCTGGCGGGTCAGCGCCACCTCTTCTTCGCCCAGCGCCGCGCCGTGCGACTCCTCCTTCCCGGCTTTATTCGGCGAGCCAAAACCTATCACCGTCCGACAGATAATTAGCGAAGGTTTATCTTTTACGCTCTGGGCTTCCAGAATGGCTTTTTTCACCGCTTCCGGATCGTGCCCGTCAATGTCATGCACGACATGCCAGTGGTAGGCTTCAAAACGTTTGGCGGTATCGTCGGTAAACCAGCCTTCGGTTTCGCCATCAATGGAGATGCCGTTGTGATCGTAAAAGCCGATCAGTTTGCCCAGTCCCAGCGTACCAGCCAGCGAACACACCTCATGCGAGATCCCCTCCATCAGACAGCCGTCGCCCATAAAAACATAGGTGTAATGGTCGACAATCTCATGGTCCGGCCGGTTGAACTGTGCGCCTAACGTACGCTCGGCAATCGCCAGCCCGACGGCATTCGCCAGCCCCTGGCCCAGCGGCCCGGTGGTGGTTTCAACGCCGGGCGTATAGCCAATCTCCGGGTGGCCTGGCGTTTTAGAGTGCAGTTGACGGAAGTTTTTTAGCTCCTCCAGCGGCAGGTCATAACCGGTTAAATGCAGCAGACTATAGAGCAGCATGGAGGCGTGACCGTTGGAAAGGATAAAACGATCACGGTCATACCAGGTCGGATCGGTGGGGTTATGTTTAAGAAAATCGTTCCATAGCACTTCAGCGATATCCGCCATCCCCATCGGCGCGCCGGGGTGCCCGGAATTGGCTTTTTGAACGGCATCCATGCTCAGCGCACGAATCGCATTGGCAAGGTCTTTACGGGACATAAATCACTCCATGCAAGGTTTATAGTTTGGCGGCAAGCAGGTCTTCCAGTTTGCGCTGGTCAACGGCAAAAAGACGGATACCTTCCGACAGCTTCTCTACGGCCATCGCGTCCTGATTATGTTCCCAGCGGAACTCCGCTTCCGTCATTGGCGTAGGACGGTGGAACATCTGCGAGGAAGGCACCAGTTTACGGATCACCGGTTCTTTTTTTTCTTTCAGCTCTTTAAGCAGGTTAGGGGAGATAGTCAGTCGATCGCAGCCGGTTAGCGCGAGGATTTGCTCAGTACGGCGGAAACTTGCGCCCATCACGATGGTTTCATAGCGATGCTGTTTAAAGTAATCGTAGATATTGCGTACCGATTTCACGCCGGGATCTTCCTCCACGACATACGGCTCTAGCGGACTACGCGCCTGATACCAGTCGTAAATTCGGCCCACGAACGGAGAGATCAAATAGACGCCCGCTTCGGCGCAGGCGCGCGCCTGGGCAAAAGAGAACAACAACGTCAGGTTGCAATTAATGCCTTCTTTTTCGAGCTGCCCGGCGGCGCGGATACCTTCCCAGGTTGCGGCGAGCTTGATCAGAATGCGCGATTTATCAATACCCTGCTGCTGGTAGAGACCCACCAGATGGCGCGCTTTCTCGATACTTTTTTCTTTATCGAATGATAACCGCGCGTCGACTTCAGTGGAGACGCGACCGGGAATACTTTTCAGTATTTCCGCGCCAAAATTGACCGCCAGTTTATCGCTGGCTGCCGCAACCTGCTGTTCCTGCGTACCGCCGTGTTTTTTCCCCCAGGCAATCGCATCCTCAATCAAATGACCATACTGCTCAAGTCCGGCGGCTTTTAACAGTAAAGAGGGATTTGTCGTGGCATCCTGCGGCTGGTAGTGGCGGATGGACTCAATGTCGCCGCTGTCGGCGACGACGGTAGTGAATTGTTTGATGCCGTCTAGCTGGTTCATAGGAAATACTCCTTGAAAAGTAAAGTGTTAGATGAGTGTGTTGATTCACACTTCTGAAAGATTGATACACTACATAACCAAAAAGCATAGCAGACAGGCATGGTATTGCTGGTATAAGCAGGTAACATGGCCGTTATAAGTTGATAACAAACTCTTGCGCTGCGTCGTGATAGTTTGCAGACCTTCAAAGTTTGTGTTGCGCAGTACGGTGATAATGTGCGGCGCACCAGGCCGCGTCACTTTTTGAACGATACGTGAAAGGAACAACAAGATGGATGAGCAGTTAAAACAAAGCGCCCTTGATTTCCACGAATTTCCGGTACCCGGTAAAATTCAGGTTTCTCCGACTAAGCCCCTTGCCACCCAACGCGATCTGGCGTTGGCTTACTCGCCAGGCGTGGCGGCGCCCTGCCTGGAAATCGAAAAAGATCCGCTGGCAGCCTACAAATACACCGCGCGCGGCAACCTTGTCGCGGTCATTTCCAACGGTACAGCGGTGCTGGGGTTAGGCAACATTGGCGCGCTGGCCGGCAAGCCGGTCATGGAAGGCAAAGGCGTTCTGTTTAAAAAATTCGCCGGCATCGATGTGTTTGACATTGAAGTCGATGAGCTTGATCCGGACAAATTTATCAATGTGGTCGCAGCGCTGGAGCCGACCTTTGGCGGCATTAACCTCGAAGACATTAAAGCGCCGGAATGTTTCTATATTGAACAGAAACTGCGCGAGCGCATGAACATCCCGGTTTTCCATGACGATCAGCACGGAACGGCGATCATCAGTACTGCCGCCATTCTTAATGGCCTGCGAGTCGTAGAGAAAAATATTTCCGACGTGCGGATGGTCGTCTCCGGCGCAGGGGCGGCGGCAATCGCTTGTATGAACCTGCTGGTCGCGTTGGGGATGCAAAAGCACAACATCGTGGTGTGCGACTCTAAGGGCGTTATTTACAAAGGCCGTGAGCCGAATATGGCGGAGACCAAAGCGGCCTATGCGGTAGACGACAGCGGCAAGCGCACGCTGGATGAGGTCATTGACGGCGCGGATATTTTCCTCGGCTGTTCAGGCCCGAAAGTGCTGACTCAGGAGATGGTGAAGAAAATGGCCCGCGCGCCAATGATTCTGGCGCTGGCTAACCCGGAACCGGAAATTCTGCCGCCGCTGGCGAAAGAAGTGCGTCCGGACGCCATCATCTGTACCGGTCGTTCCGACTATCCGAACCAGGTGAACAACGTATTGTGCTTCCCGTTTATCTTCCGCGGCGCACTGGACGTCGGCGCGACGGCGATCAACGAAGAGATGAAACTGGCGGCGGTCCGTGCGATTGCCGAGCTGGCGCACGCCGAACAGAGCGAAGTGGTGGCCTCGGCCTATGGCGATCAGGACCTGAGCTTTGGGCCGGAATACATTATTCCGAAACCGTTTGACCCGCGTCTGATTGTCAAAATCGCTCCGGCGGTCGCGAAAGCGGCAATGGATTCCGGCGTGGCGACGCGCCCGATTGCTGACTTTGATGCCTATATCGATAAACTGACCGAGTTTGTCTACAAAACCAACCTGTTCATGAAGCCGATCTTCTCGCAGGCACGCAAAGATCCGAAGCGTGTAGTGCTGCCGGAAGGGGAAGAGGCGCGCGTGCTGCACGCAACCCAGGAGTTGATAACCCTGGGGCTGGCGAAGCCCATCCTGATCGGACGTCCGAGCGTGATCGAAATGCGTATCCAGAAACTGGGGCTACAGATCAAAGCGGGCGTTGATTTCGAGATCGTGAATAATGAATCCGATCCGCGCTTCAAAGAGTACTGGAGCGAGTATTACCAGATCATGAAGCGTCGCGGGGTAACTCAGGAACAGGCGCAGCGTGCGATGATCGGCAACCATACGGCCATTGGCGCGATCATGGTGCAGCGTGGGGAAGCGGATGCGATGATCTGCGGCACCATCGGCGACTACCATGAGCATTTCAGCGTCGTGAAAGCCGTCTTTGGCTACCGTGACGGCGTGCATACGGCAGGGGCGATGAACGCCTTACTGCTGCCAAGCGGCAACACTTTTATCGCCGATACTTATGTTAACGAAGATCCCACGCCGGAACAGTTGGCGGAGATCGCCGTAATGGCGGCGGAAACCGTTCGCCGCTTTGGTATTGAGCCGAAAGTCGCGCTGTTGTCGCACTCTAACTTTGGTTCCTCAAATTCGCTGTCCGCCAGCAAAATGCGCGAAACCCTTGAGCGGGTACGCAAACGAGCGCCCGATCTGATGATTGACGGTGAGATGCACGGTGATGCGGCGTTGGTGGAAAGTATTCGTAATGACCGGATGCCGGATAGCCCGCTGAAGGGAGCCGCCAATATTCTGGTGATGCCGAATATGGAAGCCGCCCGCATTAGTTACAACTTACTCCGCGTCTCCAGTTCCGAAGGCGTCACGGTCGGCCCGGTTCTGATGGGCGTGTCTAAACCGGTACATGTATTAACGCCGATCGCCTCTGTACGCCGTATCGTGAATATGGTGGCGTTAGCGGTAGTTGAAGCGCAAACCACGCCGCTTTAATAACGCATTACTCTCTTCTGGCGCAGGTTCTCCTGCGCTTTTTTATGCGCCGCTGGGCTTCGCCATGGCATGAAAGGCTCAGGTGGGGATATTCTGGAACCTGTTGCGTTACCCCTACTTATTTCACTGAATCTGTACGATGCACAAATCGAGTGATACGCATTATTTTTATCGATGGTAATAATACAAAGAATAGCCGGTGGGTATTTATTGTGGAACAGGCTTAAATTCAGAATGACGCCTGAAAATGTGATGCACCACGATATTTATCGTTAACACCTTCGACAGAAGTCACTTTTATTTTATTTCTCTTAGTGATCTACCTCACCTTTTACATCACCTTGCCGAATTTTGTTATTTACTCCGACAAAAAATTGCCACGATGACGGCAGTTTCAGTGGAGACGGTGAGCAATGAATAAAGAACGCATTATTCAGGAATTTGTGCCGGGCAAACAGGTCACGCTGGCGCATCTCATTGCGCACCCTGGTGAAGAACTGGCGAAAAAGATCGGCGTTTCCGATGCTGGCGCGATTGGCATTATGACTTTAACGCCGGGGGAAACGGCGATGATCGCTGGCGATTTAGCGATGAAGGCTGCGGATGTACACATCGGTTTTCTCGATAGATTTAGCGGCGCGCTGGTGATTTATGGCACCGTCGGCGCAGTAGAAGAAGCGCTATTACAGACGGTCAGCGGGCTGGGGCGATTATTAAACTTTACCCTGTGTGAGTTAACAAAAAGTTAATTGGTGGCGGTAATGAAACGTATTGCTTTTGTCGGCGCGGTCGGTGCCGGAAAAACAACGCTTTTTAACGCGTTACGGGGAAATTATTCCCTCGCCAGAAAAACGCAGGCCGTGGAATTTAATGATCATGGCGATATCGATACGCCGGGTGAATATTTTAGCCATCCCCGTTGGTATCACGCCTTAATTACCACGTTGCAGGATGTGGACACGCTGATTTATGTCCACGCGGCAAACGATAAAGAAAGTCGCTTACCTGCCGGGTTATTGGATGTTGGAACCCGTAAACGACATATCGCCGTTATCAGCAAAACGGACATGCCGGATGCCGACGTCGCCGCTACGCGGCAGTTGCTTTGCGAGATTGGATTCCGGGAGCCGATTTTCGAGCTCAACGGCCACGACCCGCAAAGCGTGCGGCAGTTGGTGGATTATCTGGCGGCTCTCAGTGAACAGGAGGAAGAGGCAGGTGAAAAAACTTATCACAGCTAACGATATTCGTGCGGCCCACGCCCGCGGCGAACAGGCGATGTCGGTAGTGCTGCGCGCCAGCATTATTACCCCGGAGGCTCGCGAAGTGGCGGAACTACTGGGCTTCACGATTACCGAATGCGACGAGTCCGTTCCGGCATCCACATCGGCGCAGGCGTGTAAAAGCGAAAGCCAGCGCATTCGGGAAGCCATCATCGCGCAGCTCCCGGAAGGGCAGTTTACTGAAAGCCTGGTGGCGCAGTTGATGGAAAAAGTGCTGAAGGAAAAGCAGTCGCTGGAACTGGGGACGATGCAGCCGAGCTTTACCTCCGTCACGGGTAAAGGCGGCGTGAAAGTCATTGACGGCAGCAGCGTGAAATTTGGCCGCTTCGACGGCGCCGAACCGCACTGCGTCGGCTTAACCGATCTGGTTACAGAGCAGGATGGTAGCAGCATGGCCGCCGGGTTTATGCAGTGGGACAACGCCTTTTTCCCGTGGACGCTGAACTACGACGAAATCGACATGGTGCTGGAAGGCGAACTGCACGTACGCCATGAAGGCGAAACCATGATTGCCAAAGCCGGAGATGTGATGTTCATCCCTAAAGGCTCCAGCATTGAATTTGGCACGCCAACGTCCGTGCGCTTTCTGTACGTCGCCTGGCCTGCAAACTGGCAATCCGTATGAACGATTTCATCACCGAAACGTGGCTCAGAGCGAATCATACGCTCAGCGAAGGATCGGAGATCCATCTGCCCGCTGACGCACGACTGACGCCCTCGGCCCGGGAACTGCTGGAAAGTCGCCGTCTGCGCATTAAGTTTCTGGATCCGCAAGGCCGGCTGTTTGTCGATGATGACGAACAGCAGCCGCAGCCGGTACATGGCTTAACCAGTAGCGATACGCACCCACAGGCCTGCTGTGAACTGTGCCGCCAGCCGGTGGTGAAAAAGCCCGATACGCTGACCCATCTGACGGCGGACAAAATGGTCGCCAAAAGCGACCCGCGCCTCGGCTTTCGCGCCGCGCTCGACAGCGCCATCGCGCTGACCGTGTGGCTACAAATCGAACTGGCGGAACCCTGGCAGCCGTGGCTTTTCGATATCCGCTCGCGGCTGGGCAACATTATGCGCGCCGACGCTATAGATGAACCGCTGGCGGCGCAGTCTATCGTCGGACTGAACGAGGATGAGCTGCATCGCCTTTCCCACCAGCCGCTGCGCTACCTCGACCACGATCACCTGGTGCCGGAGGCCAGCCACGGTCGCGATGCGGCGCTGCTTAATCTGCTGCGAACCAAAGTCCGCGAAACAGAAACCCTCGCCGCACAAGTGTTTATTACCCGTAGTTTTGAGGTCTTGCGCCCGGACATTTTACAGGCGCTGAACCGTCTCTCCAGTACGGTTTACGTGATGATGATTTTGAGCGTGGCGAAACATCCGCTGACGGTCGCCCAAATTCAACAACGGTTGGGAGAGAAGCCATGATCATTGAACGCGCCCGCGAACTGGCGGTACGCGCCCCCGCCAGAGTCGTCTTTCCTGATGCGCTGGACGAACGCGTGCTGAAAGCGGCGCATTACCTGCAACAGTACGGTCTGGCTCGCCCCGTTCTGGTCGCCAGTCCGTTTGCGCTGCGTCAGTTTGCCCTGAGTCATCGTATGGCGATGGATGGCATTCAGGTCATCGACCCACACAGCAACCTGAGTATGCGCCAGCGTTTTGCGCAACGCTGGCTTGCCCGTGCCGGAGAAAAAACGCCGCCGGACGCAGTGGAAAAGCTTAGCGATCCGCTGATGTTCGCTGCCGCCATGGTGAGCGCCGGTGAGGCTGATGTGTGTATCGCAGGCAACCTGTCGTCAACGGCGAACGTGCTGCGCGCAGGGCTGCGGGTGATTGGCCTGCAACCCGGGTGCAAAACATTGTCGTCTATTTTCCTGATGCTGCCGCAGTATGCCGGTCCGGCATTAGGGTTCGCCGATTGCAGCGTAGTGCCGCAGCCGACGGCGGCGCAGCTGGCGGATATCGCTCTCGCCAGCGCCGACACCTGGCGGGCCATTACCGGCGAAGAGCCGCGCGTGGCGATGCTGTCATTTTCAAGCAACGGCAGCGCCCGTCACCCCAATGTTGCCAACGTGCAGCAGGCGACAGAGCTCGTTCGCGAACGTGCGCCGCAACTGCTTGTGGACGGTGAATTGCAGTTTGACGCCGCTTTCGTCCCGGAGGTCGCCGCGCAAAAAGCGCCTGACAGCCCGCTGCAAGGCCGCGCCAACGTGATGATTTTCCCGTCGCTGGAGGCGGGCAATATTGGCTACAAAATAGCTCAGCGTCTGGGAGGCTATCGCGCTGTTGGGCCGCTAATTCAGGGGCTTGCCGCGCCGCTTCACGACCTCTCCCGAGGATGTAGCGTGCAGGAAATTATCGAACTGGCGTTGGTGGCAGCCGTGCCGCGCCAGGCTGACGTGAGCCGCGAACGCAGCTTACACACACTGGTTGAATGAACGGTCCCGTTCTGGACCCCTTTAATGAGAGGAAAACACGATGGAAGCATTAGGAATGATTGAAACCCGGGGCCTGGTTGCGCTGATTGAGGCCTCAGATGCGATGGTAAAAGCCGCACGCGTGAAGCTGGTCGGCGTGAAGCAGATTGGCGGTGGCCTGTGTACGGCTATGGTGCGTGGCGACGTGGCGGCGTGCAAAGCCGCAACCGATGCTGGCGCCGCTGCGGCGCAGCGCATTGGCGAGCTGGTCTCTGTACACGTGATTCCACGCCCGCACGGCGATCTGGAAGAAGTGTTCCCGATCAGCTTCAAAGGCGACAGCAACATTTGATGGTAGGCCGGATAAGACGCGCAGCGTCGCCATCCGGCATGAATGCGCGCCATTGCCTGATGGTGCGCAGATTCAAGGCCTACGACCCAACGGGCAATCCATGGAGGCGGATATGAAACTGGCAGTCGTCACAGGACAAATCGTATGTACCGTCCGCCATCAGGGACTGGCGCATGACAAATTGCTGATGGTGGAAATGATCGATGCCCAGGGCAACCCCGACGGGCAGTGTGCCGTCGCTATCGACAGTATCGGGGCGGGAACCGGAGAGTGGGTACTGCTGGTCAGCGGCAGTTCCGCGCGCCAGGCGCATCGCAGCGAATTATCACCGGTCGATCTGTGCGTCATTGGCATCGTCGATGAAGTGGTGGCTGGCGGGAAAGTGGTTTTCCATAAATAGGACTGAACATCATGAATCAACAGGATATTGAACAGGTGGTGAAAGCGGTGCTGCTGAAAATGAAAGACAGCAGCCAGCCGGCCAGTACTGTTCATGAGATGGGCGTTTTTGCCTCCCTGGATGACGCAGTGGCGGCAGCAAAACGGGCCCAGCAGGGGCTGAAGAGCGTGGCGATGCGCCAGCTTGCCATTCATGCCATTCGCGAAGCGGGCGAAAAACACGCCCGAGAATTAGCGGAACTTGCCGTCAGCGAAACCGGCATGGGACGCGTTGACGATAAATTTGCCAAAAACGTGGCGCAGGCGCGCGGCACGCCGGGCGTCGAGTGTTTATCTCCGCAGGTGCTGACCGGCGATCACGGCCTGACGCTGATTGAAAATGCGCCGTGGGGCGTGGTGGCCTCGGTCACGCCGTCCACCAATCCGGCGGCGACGGTGATTAATAACGCCATCAGCCTGATTGCCGCAGGCAACAGCGTCGTGTTTGCCCCGCATCCGGCGGCGAAAAAGGTCTCTCAGCGGGCAATCACTCTCCTCAATCAGGCGGTGGTCGCCGCCGGTGGCCCGGAAAATTTGCTGGTCACCGTGGCGAACCCGGATATCGAAACCGCCCAGCGGTTGTTCAAATATCCCGGTATTGGCCTGCTGGTGGTGACCGGCGGCGAAGCGGTGGTGGACGCGGCGCGTAAACATACTAATAAACGCCTGATCGCCGCCGGTGCCGGTAATCCCCCGGTGGTGGTGGATGAGACCGCCGACCTGCCGCGCGCTGCACAATCCATCGTCAAAGGCGCGTCGTTTGATAACAACATCATCTGTGCCGACGAAAAAGTGCTGATTGTGGTGGATAGCGTCGCCGACGAGCTGATGCGTCTGATGGAAGGTCAGCACGCGGTGAAACTGACTGCCGCTCAGGCCGAACAGCTCCAGCCGGTGCTGCTGAAGAATATTGATGAGCGCGGCAAAGGCACCGTCAGCCGTGACTGGGTCGGTCGTGACGCGGGCAAAATCGCCGCAGCCATTGGCCTGAACGTCCCGGATCAAACGCGCCTGCTATTTGTGGAAACGCCAGCTAACCATCCGTTTGCCGTCACTGAAATGATGATGCCGGTACTGCCGGTGGTGCGGGTCGCCAACGTCGAAGAAGCCATCGCCCTGGCGGTACAACTTGAAGGCGGTTGCCACCATACGGCGGCGATGCACTCGCGCAATATCGACAACATGAACCAGATGGCGAACGCCATCGACACCAGCATTTTCGTCAAAAACGGGCCGTGCATTGCCGGGCTTGGATTGGGCGGAGAAGGCTGGACCACCATGACTATCACTACGCCAACCGGCGAAGGCGTGACCAGCGCGCGTACCTTTGTGCGGCTGCGTCGATGCGTGCTGGTGGATGCGTTTCGCATTGTATAAGGGATGACTCATGGCGCACGACGAACAACTCTGGCTCACCCCAAGACTGCAAAAAGCGGCGGCCCTGTGTAACCAGACGCCCGCCGCCAGCGACACACCACTGTGGCTGGGCGTCGATTTGGGCACCTGCGACGTGGTGTCGATGGTGGTCGACGGCAACGCCCAGCCGGTGGCGGTGTGCCTTGACTGGGCCGACGTTGTGCGTGACGGCATCGTCTGGGATTTCTTCGGCGCCGTCACCCTCGTGCGCCGTCATCTCGACACCCTTGAACAGCAGCTTGGCTGCCGCTTTACCCACGCGGCGACCTCGTTCCCGCCGGGCACCGACCCGCGTATTTCGATCAACGTGCTGGAGTCTGCTGGGTTAGAAGTCAGCCACGTACTGGATGAACCGACGGCGGTGGCGGATCTGCTGGCACTTGATAATGCAGGCGTGGTGGATATTGGCGGCGGCACTACCGGCATTGCCATCGTCAAACAGGGCAAGGTGACTTACTCCGCCGATGAAGCCACTGGCGGGCACCATATCTCCCTGACGCTGGCGGGCAACCGCCGTATTCCCCTGGAAGAGGCGGAACAGTACAAGCGCAGCAATGCCCAGGAGATTTGGCCGGTAGTGAAGCCGGTGTACGAAAAAATGGCGGAAATCGTTGCTCGCCACATTGAAGGGCAAGGAATTGCTGATTTATGGCTGGCGGGCGGCTCCTGTATGCAGCCGGGCGTGGAGGCGTTATTTCGCCAGCGTTTCCCGGAGTTACAGGTGCATTTGCCGCAGCACAGCCTGTTTATGACCCCGCTGGCGATAGCCAACAGCGGGAGAGCGAAAGCGGAGGGACTCTATGCAAGCTGAACTACAGACGGCGCTGTTTCAGGCATTCGACACCCTGAATCTGCAACGGGTGAAAACGTTCAGCGTACCGCCGGTCACGCTGTGCGGACTTGGGGCGCTCGGCGCCTGTGGACAGGAGGCGCAAGCGCGGGGCGTAAGCCATTTGTTTGTGATGGTCGACAGCTTTCTGCATCAGGCGGGAATGACCGCGCCGCTGGTACGCAGCCTGGCGATGAAAGGCGTGGCGATGACGGTCTGGCCGTGTCCGCCTGGCGAGCCGTGCATCACCGACGTTT
Source organism: Salmonella sp. SAL00672 (assembly GCF_046552175.1). Classification (NCBI taxonomy): domain Bacteria; kingdom Pseudomonadati; phylum Pseudomonadota; class Gammaproteobacteria; order Enterobacterales; family Enterobacteriaceae; genus Salmonella; species Salmonella sp. SAL00672. The sequence continues at coordinate 177,687 of NZ_JBGDUQ010000007.1, forward strand.
GCGCGGCGGTGGCGCAACTGCGTGAGGCGGCGTGCGACGGCGTAGTGGCCTTTGGCGGCGGTTCGGTGCTGGACGCGGCGAAAGCGGTCGCCCTGCTGGTGACTAACCCTGATCAGACGCTGAGCGCCATGACCGAGCGCAGTACATTACGCCCGCGTCTGCCGCTGATTGCGGTGCCGACCACCGCCGGAACCGGTTCTGAAACCACCAACGTGACGGTGATTATCGACGCGGTCAGCGGGCGCAAGCAGGTGCTGGCGCACGCGTCACTAATGCCGGACGTGGCGATTCTTGATGCTGCCGTGACCGAAGGCGTTCCGCCAAACGTGACGGCGATGACCGGTATCGATGCGTTGACGCATGCGATTGAGGCCTACAGCGCGCTCAACGCCACGCCGTTTACCGACAGCCTGGCGATTGGCGCGATAGCGATGATTGGCAAATCGCTGCCGAAAGCCGTGGGTTACGGCCACGATCTGGCGGCGCGTGAAAATATGTTGCTGGCCTCCTGTATGGCGGGAATGGCCTTTTCCAGCGCCGGTTTGGGGCTGTGTCATGCGATGGCGCACCAGCCTGGGGCGGCGCTGCATATTCCGCACGGCCAGGCCAACGCCATGCTGCTGCCAACAGTCATGGGCTTTAACCGGATGGTTTGCCGCGAGCGCTTCAGTCAAATCGGTCGGGCGTTAACCAATAAGAAATCGGACGATCGCGATGCGATTGCGGCGGTGAGCGAGCTGATTGCCGAAGTGGGGCAGAGCAAACGGCTGGCTGATGCTGGCGCCAAACCCGAACACTACAGCGCGTGGGCGCAAGCCGCGCTGGAGGATATTTGTCTGCGCAGTAACCCACGCACCGCCACACAGGCACAGATTATCGACCTGTACGCGGCTGCCGGGTAATGCCTGTAGGCCGGATAAGGTGCTCGCACCGCCATCCGGCAATAACACGGCGTTAATGCCGGAGGTGACGTAAACGTCTTATCCGGCTTACAAATCAAAAATGACAGGGAGTAGGGGCTATGGGAATTAACGAAATCATCATGTACATCATGATGTTCTTTATGCTGATTGCCGCCGTGGACAGGATCCTGTCGCAGTTCGGCGGGTCGGCGCGCTTCCTCGGTAAATTCGGCAAGAGTATCGAGGGGTCTGGCGGCCAGTTTGAAGAGGGCTTTATGGCGATGGGCGCGCTGGGGCTGGCGATGGTCGGTATGACCGCGCTGGCGCCGGTGCTGGCGCATGTACTGGGGCCGGTTATTATCCCGGTATACGAAATGCTGGGCGCGAACCCATCCATGTTCGCGGGTACGTTGCTGGCCTGTGATATGGGCGGATTCTTCCTCGCCAAAGAGCTGGCCGGCGGTGATGTCGCGGCGTGGCTATACTCAGGGTTAATACTTGGGTCGATGATGGGGCCGACCATTGTGTTCTCCATTCCGGTGGCGCTCGGCATTATCGAACCGTCTGACCGCCGCTACCTGGCGCTTGGCGTACTCGCGGGTATCGTCACCATTCCCATTGGCTGCATTGCGGGGGGATTGATCGCCATGTACTCAGGCGTGCAGATCAATGGTCAGCCAGTGGAGTTTACCTTCGCGCTGATCCTGATGAACATGATCCCGGTATTGATTGTCGCGGTGCTGGTAGCGCTGGGGTTGAAGTTCATCCCGGAAAAAATGATCAACGGTTTCCAGATTTTCGCCAAATTTCTGGTGGCGCTGATCACCATCGGTCTGGCGGCTGCGGTGATTAAATTCCTGTTGGGCTGGGAGTTGATTCCGGGGCTCGACCCGATCTTTATGGCGCCAGGCGACAAACCCGGCGAAGTGATGCGCGCCATTGAAGTGATCGGCTCTATCTCCTGCGTGCTGCTCGGCGCGTATCCGATGGTGCTGTTACTGACCCGCTGGTTTGAAAAACCGTTGATGAATGTCGGTAAGCTGCTGAACGTAAATAATATTGCGGCGGCAGGCATGGTAGCGACCCTGGCGAACAATATCCCGATGTTCGGCATGATGAAGCAGATGGATACCCGTGGCAAAGTGATTAACTGCGCATTTGCCGTCTCTGCGGCGTTCGCGCTGGGCGACCATTTAGGCTTCGCCGCCGCCAACATGAACGCCATGATCTTCCCGATGATTGTCGGCAAGCTGATCGGCGGCGTGACGGCGATTGGCGTGGCGATGATGCTGGTGCCGAAAGATGACGCCGCCCAGGTGAAAACCGAAGCGGAGGCGCAATCGTGAACACTCGCCAGCTACTGAGCGTCGGTATCGATATCGGCACCACCACCACGCAGGTGATCTTCTCGCGCCTGGAGTTGGTTAACCGTGCGGCGGTGTCGCAGGTGCCGCGCTACGAATTCATCAAACGCGACATTAGCTGGCAAAGCCCGGTCTTCTTTACGCCCGTGGATAAGCAGGGCGGTCTGAAAGAGGCCGAACTTAAAGCGCTGATTCTGGCCCAGTATCAGGCCGCAGGCATCGCGCCTGAATCGGTGGACTCAGGGGCTATCATTATCACCGGCGAAAGCGCCAAAACCCGCAACGCCCGTCCGGCGGTCATGACGCTCTCGCAGTCGCTGGGCGACTTTGTGGTCGCCAGCGCCGGGCCGCATCTGGAATCGGTCATTGCCGGTTACGGCGCCGGAGCGCAAAGCTTGTCTGAGCAGCGGATGTGCCGGGTGCTGAATATTGATATCGGCGGCGGCACGTCTAACTACGCGCTGTTTGACGCGGGAAAAGTCAGCGGTACCGCTTGCCTTAACGTCGGTGGTCGCCTGCTGGAAACCGACGCTCAGGGGCGCGTGGTTTATGCCCATCAGCCGGGGCAGATGATTATCGATGAGGTGTTCGGTTCGGGTACTGATGCTCGCGCCTTAGCTGCCGCACAGTTGGGGCAGGTGGCGCGGCGGATGGCGGATCTCATCGTCGAGGTTATCACTGGCGCGCTCTCGCCGCTGGCGCAATCGCTGATGCAAACCGGGCTGCTGCCCGCCGATATTACGCCGGAGGTGATCACCCTTTCCGGTGGGGTAGGTGAATGCTACCGCAACCAACCTGCCGATCCGTTCTGCTTTTCTGATATCGGGCCGCTGCTGGCGACCGCGCTGCATGAGCACCCGCGTCTGCGCGAGATGAACGTGCAGTTTCCGGCGCAAACCGTGCGCGCCACGGTGATTGGCGCGGGGGCCCATACGCTGTCGCTTTCCGGCAGTACTATCTGGCTGGAAGACGTCCAACTGCCGCTGCGCAACCTGCCGGTGGCGATCCCGCAGGATGACGCCGATCTGGTGAACGCCTGGCGGCAGGCGCTTCTCCAGCTTGATCTCGACCCGCAAACCGACGCTTACGTGCTGGCGCTTCCCGCCACGCTTCCGGTGCGTTACGCCGCATTACTCACGGTCATCAACGCGCTGACGGCTTTTGTCGCGCGTTATCCCAATTCACATCCCCTGCTGGTGGTGGCCGAGCAGGATTTTGGTAAAGCGCTGGGCATGTTATTGCGCCCACAGTTACCGCAACTTCCGCTGGCGGTCATCGATGAGGTGGTCGTGCGGGCGGGAGACTATATCGACATTGGTACGCCTCTTTTTGGCGGATCGGTTGTGCCGGTGACGGTGAAATCACTCGCATTTCCTTCCTGAGGGAACGACTTATGAAACTAAAGACCACATTGTTCGGCAATGTTTATCAGTTTAAGGATGTAAAAGAGGTACTGGCTAAAGCCAACGAACTGCGTTCGGGGGATGTGCTGGCCGGGGTTGCCGCGGCAAGTTCGCAGGAGCGCGTAGCGGCAAAACAGGTACTGTCGGAAATGACGGTGGCGGATATCCGCAACAATCCGGTGATTGCCTATGAAGAGGACTGCGTGACGCGCCTGATTCAGGATGACGTCAACGAAACGGCCTATAACCGGATTAAAAACTGGAGCATCAGCGAACTGCGTGAATACGTGCTGAGCGATGAAACCTCCGTGGACGACATCGCGTTTACCCGCAAAGGGCTGACCTCCGAAGTGGTGGCGGCAGTGGCGAAAATCTGCTCCAACGCCGACCTGATCTACGGCGGTAAGAAAATGCCGGTGATCAAAAAAGCCAATACCACCATCGGTATTCCGGGCACCTTTAGCTGCCGTTTGCAGCCGAACGATACCCGTGACGATGTACAGAGTATCGCCGCGCAAATCTACGAAGGGCTTTCTTTCGGCGCAGGCGATGCGGTGATCGGCGTTAACCCGGTGACCGATGACGTGGAGAACCTGACCCGCGTGCTCGACACCGTTTACGGCGTTATCGATAAATTCAATATTCCGACCCAGGGCTGCGTGCTGGCGCACGTCACCACCCAGATTGAGGCGATTCGTCGCGGCGCGCCGGGCGGACTGATTTTCCAGAGCATTTGCGGCAGCGAGAAGGGCTTAAAAGAGTTCGGCGTCGAGCTGGCTATGCTCGACGAAGCGCGGGCTGTGGGGGCGGAGTTCAACCGCATCGCCGGGGAAAACTGCCTGTACTTTGAAACCGGACAGGGCTCGGCGCTGTCGGCTGGCGCGAACTTTGGTGCCGACCAGGTGACGATGGAAGCGCGTAACTACGGGCTGGCTCGCCACTACGATCCGTTCCTGGTGAACACCGTGGTGGGCTTTATCGGGCCGGAGTATCTCTACAACGACAGGCAGATTATCCGCGCCGGTCTCGAAGATCACTTTATGGGCAAGCTGAGCGGCATCTCAATGGGCTGCGACTGCTGCTATACCAACCATGCCGACGCCGACCAGAACCTTAACGAAAACCTGATGATTCTGCTCGCCACTGCCGGCTGTAACTACATCATGGGGATGCCGCTCGGCGACGACATCATGCTCAACTACCAGACTACCGCTTTCCACGATACCGCCACCGTCCGTCAGTTGCTGAATTTACGGCCGTCGCCGGAGTTTGAACGCTGGCTGGAAACGATGGGCATTATGGCAAACGGTCGTCTGACCAAACGGGCGGGCGATCCGTCACTGTTCTTCTGATGACGCGGGGATAACACCATGGATCAAAAACAGATTGAAGAAATTGTACGTAGCGTGATGGCGTCAATGGGACAGGACGTACCGCAGCCCGTCGCGCCGTCAACGCAGGAAGGCGCAAAGCCGCAGTGCGCCGCGCCGACGGTGACCGAAAGCTGCGCGCTGGATTTAGGTTCCGCAGAGGCAAAAGCCTGGATTGGCGTCGAGAATCCGCATCGTGCGGACGTGCTGACCGAACTGCGTCGCAGTACTGCGGCACGCGTCTGTACGGGTCGTGCCGGGCCGCGTCCGCGCACCCAGGCGCTGTTGCGCTTCCTGGCGGATCACTCCCGTTCGAAAGATACCGTGCTCAAAGAAGTGCCGGAAGAGTGGGTAAAAGCGCAAGGGCTGCTGGAAGTGCGTTCGGAGATCAGCGACAAAAACCTGTACCTGACGCGCCCGGATATGGGGCGTCGCCTGAGCCCGGAAGCCATTGACGCGCTGAAGTCACAGTGCGTGATGAACCCGGATGTGCAGGTAGTGGTCTCCGATGGCCTCTCTACGGATGCGATCACCGCCAACTATGAAGAGATCCTGCCGCCGTTGCTTGCCGGTCTGAAGCAGGCCGGGCTGAACGTCGGCACGCCGTTCTTTGTGCGCTATGGCCGCGTGAAGATTGAAGATCAGATTGGCGAAATTCTCGGCGCGAAGGTCGTCATCCTGCTGGTAGGCGAACGTCCGGGGCTGGGGCAGTCGGAAAGCCTTTCCTGCTACGCGGTCTATTCCCCGCGCGTGGCGACCACCGTCGAGGCCGACAGAACCTGTATTTCAAACATTCATCAGGGGGGGACGCCGCCAGTAGAAGCTGCCGCCGTGATTGTGGATTTGGCCAAACGGATGCTGGAGCAGAAAGCGTCCGGCATCAACATGACCCGTTAAGGAGACATCATGCCTGCATTAGATTTAATTCGACCTTCAGTGACTGCCATGCGCGTGATTGCCTCCGTGAATGACGGCTTTGCGCGGGAACTTAAATTACCGCCACATATACGTAGTCTCGGACTCATCACGGCAGATTCTGATGATGTGACCTATATTGCCGCTGACGAAGCGACAAAACAGGCGATGGTGGAAGTGGTCTATGGCCGCTCCCTCTATGCCGGGGCGGCTCACGGGCCGTCGCCTACCGCTGGTGAGGTGTTGATTATGCTGGGCGGACCGAACCCGGCGGAAGTGCGCGCCGGTCTGGATGCAATGGTCGCCAGCATTGAAAACGGCGCGGCGTTCCAGTGGGCGAACGATGCGGAAAATACCGCGTTCCTGGCGCATGTGGTTTCGCGTACCGGCTCGTACCTCTCGTCTACCGCAGGTATTGCGCTGGGCGATCCAATGGCCTACCTGGTGGCGCCGCCGCTGGAAGCGACATTCGGCATTGACGCGGCGATGAAATCCGCTGACGTTCAGCTGGTGACTTACGTGCCGCCGCCGTCGGAAACCAACTATTCGGCCGCGTTCTTAACGGGAAGCCAGGCCGCGTGTAAAGCCGCCTGCAACGCCTTTACCGACGCCGTGCTGGATATCGCCCGTAACCCTGTCCAGCGTGCGTAACGGAGGCTGCCAATGATCAATGCCCTGGGATTACTGGAAGTGGACGGAATGGTCGCCGCCGTCGATGCGGCGGATGCCATGCTGAAAGCGGCCAACGTGCGTTTGCTCAGTCATCAAGTGCTCGACCCTGGCAGGCTCACGCTGGTGGTGGAGGGCGATCTGGCGGCGTGTCGTGCGGCGCTGGATGCTGGAAGCGCTGCCGCGCAGCGCACAGGCCGTGTGATTAGTCGCAAAGAAATTGGTCGTCCGGAAGAGGACACCCAGTGGCTGGTTGGCGGGTTTGCGCGTGCGACAACGCCGACTGAGAAAGCGCCCCAGGTACCCGCAACGCCTGAGTTCGCTGAGGCGTTATTGGCGCTGCTGGCATCAGTACGCCAGGGAATGACGGCGGGAGAGGTGGCCGCGCATTTTGGCTGGCCGCTGGAGCAGGCCAGAAACGTGCTGGAACAACTCTTTTCTGACGGAGCGTTGCGTAAACGCAGTAGTCGCTATCGCATCAAAAATTAATCTGTCGGAGGGCCGGGCGTCCTGGCGGGCGTCCGGCATAGAAGATCATGAAAAAGACCCGTACAGCGAATTTGCACCATCTTTATCATGAAGCGTTACCCGAAGACGTTAAACTTACGCCCAGAGTCGAGGTGGACAATGTTCATCAGCGACGGACGACGGATGTCTATGAACATGCTCTGACTATCACCGCCTGGCAGCAGATCTACGATCAGTTACACCCGGGTAAATTTCATGGCGAGTTCACGGAAATCCTGCTTGATGAGATTCAGGTGTTCCGTGAATACACCGGCCTGGCGCTGCGTCAGTCGTGTCTGGTTTGGCCAAACTCTTTCTGGTTTGGTATTCCGGCGACGCGCGGCGAACAGGGATTTATCGGCGCGCAGGGGCTCGGCAGCGCCGAGATTGCCACCCGACCGGGAGGCACCGAGTTTGAACTGAGCACGCCGGATGATTACACCATTCTGGGCGTCGTTATCTCGGAAGATGTTATTTCCCGTCAGGCCACGTTTTTGCATAACCCGGAAAGGGTGCTGCATATGCTACGTAACCAGTTAGCGCTGGAGGTAAAAGAGCAGCATAAGGCGGCGCTGTGGGGCTTTGTGCAGCAGGCGCTGGCCACCTTCAGCGAGAGTCCTGAAACCCTGCATCAACCTGCGGTGCGTAAGGTCTTGAGTGATAATTTGTTGCTGGCGATGGGCACGATGCTGGAAGAGGCGAAGCCGATTCATAGCGCTGAGAGCATCAGCCATCAGGGATATCGTAGGCTACTGTCGCGGGCGCGGGAATATGTGCTGGAAAATATGTCGGAGCCGCTGACGGTGCTCGACTTATGTAATCAGCTACACGTAAGCCGTCGCACGCTGCAAAATGCGTTTCACGCCATTTTGGGCATTGGCCCCAATGCGTGGCTGAAACGTATTCGGCTCAATGCAGTGCGCCGAGAGTTGATTAGCCCATGGTCGCAGAGCGCCACGGTCAAAGATGCCGCGATGCAGTGGGGATTCTGGCATCTGGGGCAATTTGCCACCGATTATCAGCAATTATTTGCCGAAAAACCGTCGTTGACGCTGCATCAACGGATGCGGCAATGGGCTTGATATTGATGGGTAGGCTCTCCGGTTGCTGATAACGTGCGCGTGTCGGGAATTGCCCGGTGGCGGCTGGCGCCTTACCGGGCCTACGGATTCGCTGCCGTCTGTGGTTGGTAGCCCGGACAAGGCGCGCCAGCGCCGCCTCCGGGGAAGCGCGCGCACAACGTGCAAAACAGTTTTGTCATCAGGTCATGAGGATGAGCGTTTATGTTTGCTGATAAGACGTTGCCGTTGTTTGGCTGGAGGGGCAGATAAACCCGTAAAGCATCATAAATTCCCTTCAATCATGATGCTATCATATTGATGCAGAAGCGGTTGTATCCATTCTATAACATATTGAATAAAGGAAGCGTACTCTCCGTTGCTGCGCGCAATTATCAGCCAGTGCGAGATTATTTTCTCGCATTCAGCAAGTGTAAATTCATTCCAGCTTGTGTAATCAAAGGACTTATCCTCATGATTTCGTGGGTATAGCTTATTAATTCCAGCGGCCAGTATCTCAAAATCGGACTCGTAAATCATCAGACAGTCAACACTATAATCCCATCCCCCATCCGGATCTTCTTTATAAGGATAGATAAAACATCCAATTTTACTCTCTGTGCGGCGATGTCTTTTTCGTAGAGTTGTTCGGTGCCCTTTAAGATTAAAATCAAGGTAATAAGGTGGTATTGGGGTATGCAGTGCGGTGGTTATTGCGATCAGGAACTTAGACCACTCTTTATGGTGTATTTCGCGGCTACACCAATAATCGACATCAATATATTTTTCTGACCATCGTAGATCGCAATACTGTTTTTTATGGTTCACGTGGAACGTTGTATCTGTATGGTAATCGTTTATTTGTTGCGTTCCCCAGTATTCGCGAAAAAATTCAGCTAACCTGTTTTTTTGCTCTTCAGGGGATAATGAGGGCGCAGAGATGAGGCGGGCGTTCATTGCTACTTCCTTAATGTCATATGTGTTTAAATCCAGTCGCGTACCTGAATAAACTCGCTCAGCGCCGCTTCCGGGCTACCCGCTTCTGGCTGCCAGTCGTATTCCCAGCGCACCAGCGGCGGCATCGACATCAGGATAGATTCAGTGCGCCCGCCGGTTTGCAGACCAAACAGGGTGCCTCTGTCCCATACCAGATTGAACTCCACGTAGCGACCGCGGCGATAAAGTTGAAAATTACGCTCCCGCTCTCCCCAGCCCATCGCTTTGCGTCGTTCGACAATCGGTAAATACGCCTCGGTGTAGCCGTTACCGACCGCCTGCATAAAAGCAAAACAGTGGTCGAAATCCGGCGTATTCAAATCGTCAAAAAACAGGCCGCCGATACCGCGCTGCTCGTTACGATGCTTGAGGAAAAAGTAGTCGTCGCACCACTTTTTATAGCGCGAATACACATCGTCGCCAAACGGCTGGCACAGGTCGCGGGCGGTGCGGTGCCAGTGAACGGCATCCTCTTCAAAGCCGTAGTAGGGCGTTAAATCGAACCCGCCGCCAAACCACCATACCGGATCGGCGCCCGGTTTTTCGGCAATAAAAAAGCGCACGTTAGCATGGCTGGTGGGAATATACGGATTGTGCGGATGCACCACCAGCGATACGCCCATCGCTTCAAAGCTACGCCCGGCCAGTTCTGGCCGATGCGCGGTGGCGGACGCGGGCATTGCATCGCCGTGAACGTGAGAGAAATTAACGCCCGCCTGTTCGAAAATCCCGCCGTTGCGTAATACCCGGCTGCGTCCGCCGCCGCCCGCTTCGCGTCGCCAGCTATCTTCGACAAAGTTTGCGCCATCCACAGCGGATAACGTTTGGCAAATATCATCCTGCAGGCGTAGCAGAAACTGTTTTACGTGATGTGCATCGGGTTTCATGATTACCGTTTCTTCGTGTGTGCTTTCTGATTATCAAACCAGTGAAAATAACTGATGATGCCGTTGGCGATCGCCGTAGCGATTTTCTGGCGAAACGCCGTCGTGCCCAGCAGGCGTTCTTCTTCCGGATTGGTAATAAACGAGGTTTCGACCAGTACCGACGGAATTGACGGTGATTTTAGCACCACGAAAGCCGCTTGTTCGGTAGTGCGGCTGTGTAATTTATGTATAGGTTTGATTTTCTTGAGAATATGCGAACCCAGCGTCAGACTGTTTTTAATCGTATCGGTTTGCACCAGATCAAACAAAACTTGTTGTAATAGATGATCCCGGTCAGTGGCTTTTTTACCCGCCACTTCGTCCGCGCGGTTTTCACGCTCGGAGAGATACTTCGCCATGGCGCTACTGGCCCCGCGGTTGGAAAGCGCAAAAACGGAAGCGCCCGCCGCTTTCGGGTTGGTAAAACCATCGGCATGAATGGACATAAACAGATCCGCGCCGTGCTTATGGGCGATTTCCACCCGATCGTACAGCGGAATAAAGGTATCCCCTGTCCGGGTTAAACGCGCATCGATTCCGTGATTTCGCAAAATAGCGCGTACGTTTTTGGCAATTGCCAGTACGACGTGTTTTTCCTGAGAACCGTTGCGGCCAATCGCGCCGGTATCGATGCCGCCGTGTCCGGGGTCGAGCATCACCAACCGTTTACTGCCGGTTTTTTTGGTTTTGGGTTTGCTGTGACCATTACTGGTTTTTAGCGTTTCTTCTTTGGCTATTGCGTGCGACATACCTGACAGCGTCAGGGCCGCCAGACCTGTTTTGAGTACCTGGCGGCGCGATGTGAGAGTTTTTAGGAGTTTAAAAGTGCTCATACGGCCTGAGTTGTGAAAATTAAGTTCAAGATGTTATATCGTATCGCGTAATCCGTTACGACGGTTGGTGATGAGAATTGTTTTACTTTTCATTTCAATACGTGACACATCGCCATTATGCCATTTTTTCCGCTACATCGCGTCAGATATTGGCTGAATCAGATGTTTGCGCCATAATCTTGGTTTTTCCACCCGAAAAGGCAACGAATACCATGGAAATACGCGTTTTTCGCCAGGAAGATTTCGAAGAGGTGATTACCCTCTGGGAGCGTTGCGACCTGCTGCGTCCATGGAACGATCCTGAAATGGATATTGAACGCAAGGTGAATCACGATGTCAGCTTGTTCCTCGTTGCGGAAGTTAGCGGCGAAGTCGTCGGTACGGTAATGGGCGGTTATGACGGGCATCGTGGCTCGGCGTATTACCTGGGCGTTCACCCGGAGTTCCGCGGGCGCGGCATTGCGAATGCGTTGCTTAACCGGCTGGAAAAAAAACTCATCGCCCGCGGGTGTCCGAAAATCCAAATTATGGTGCGCGATGATAACGACGTTGTGCTGGGCATGTATGAACGTCTAGGGTATGAGCATTCTGACGCCCTAAGTTTGGGTAAACGCCTGATTGAAGATGAAGAGTACTGAGTTTCATCCAGCCGATTATGATGTAAACGGACGTTTACGCCTGCCGTTTCTGTTCTGGTGCGTACTGCTACTTCAGGCGCGCGCCTGGGTACTCTTTGTCATTGCCGGTTCATCCCGTGGACAGGGTAATACTTTGTTAAACTTTTTTTATCCCGACCATGACAATTTTTGGCTGGGGCTGTTGCCCGGCGTTCCGGCGGTAGTGGCGTTTTTGCTCAGCGGGCGGCGTGAAGCGTTTCCTGGTGTGTGGCGCTGGCTGCGCGGACTCCTGATTCTTGCTCAACTGGTGTCGTTGTGCTGGCTGCCGGTGATGTGGCTGGGTGGCGACCCGGTCAGCGGCGTCGGGCTGGCGCTGCTGCTGGCGGACATCGTCGCGCTGATCTGGCTGTTAACCAATCAACGTTTGCGTGCCTGTTTTTCCTTTGAGAAAGAATAACGGCACTTTTTGGCGAACCCGCACTCCAACCAACGTTAATTAATAAAAGAAAGGAAGTGAGATGAAATCGCTGCGTTTGACTTTACTCGCACTGCCGCTGGCGCTGACCGGCTGCTCGACGCTCTCCTCGGTCAACTGGTCTGCCGCAAATCCATGGAACTGGTTTGGTTCCTCGACAGAAGTCACTGAGCAAGGCGTGGGAGCGCTGACCGCCGCCACGCCGCTGGAGGAGCCGGCTATTGCAGAGGCATTAGATGGCGATTATCGCCTGCGTAGCGGTATGAAAACCGATAACGGCAACGTGGTGCGCTTTTTCGAAGCGATGAAGGGCGACAGCGTCGCGATGGTGATCAACGGCGAGCAGGGAACCGTGAGCCGTATTGATGTGCTGGACAGCGATATCCCAACCGCTGCGGGGGGCAAAATCGGTACGCCGTTTAGCGACCTTTACAGCAAAGCGTTTGGTCACTGCGAGCCGGTTTCCAGCGATAGCCATACCAGCGTCGAATGTAAAGCCGAGGGAAGTCAGCATATTAGCTATGTTTTCTCCGGCGAGTGGAGCGGACCGGAAGGCTTAATGCCTCCTGATGACGTCTTAAAAAACTGGGACGTGCGCAAAATTATCTGGCGTCGTTAATTTGCGCCTGAACAAACCGCTTCGCTTAAAAACAAGGTAAAATAGCCTCCATTAATGCCACGACTGCGTGGCATTCTCATTTTCAGGAGGAATCATGTCTCAGGTTCAAAGTGGCATTTTGCCGGAACATTGCCGTGCGGCAATTTGGATTGAAGCCAATGTGAAAGGCGACCTGGACGCCCTGCGCGCGGCCAGCAGAACATTTGCCGATAAACTGGCGACCTTCGAAGTCAAATTTCCGGACGCCCATCTTGGGGCCGTTGTGGCGTTTGGCAACAATACCTGGCGTGCCCTGAGTGGCGGCGTCGGGGCGGAAGAACTGAAAGATTTTATTCCTTATGGTAAAGGACTGGCGCCAGCCACGCAGTATGACGTGCTGATCCATATCCTTTCCCTGCGCCACGATGTGAATTTTTCTGTTGCTCAGGCGGCGATGGAAGCCTTCGGCGACTGTATCGACGTGAAAGAAGAAGTTCACGGCTTCCGTTGGGTGGAAGAACGCGATCTGAGCGGCTTTGTCGACGGGACAGAGAACCCGGCGGGCGAAGAGACGCGTCGTGAAGTGGCGGTGATCAAAGATGGCGTGGATGCCGGCGGCAGTTATGTGTTCGTGCAGCGTTGGGAACACAATCTCAAGCAACTTAACCGGATGAGTATTCACGATCAGGAGATGATGATCGGGCGTACCAAAGAAGCCAATGAAGAGATTGACGGCGATGCGCGTCCGGCAACATCTCACCTGAGCCGCGTCGATCTCAAAGAAGATGGCAAAGGTCTGAAGATTGTGCGTCAGAGCCTGCCATACGGCACCGCCAGCGGTACTCATGGTCTCTATTTCTGCGCTTACTGCGCACGCCTGCACAATATCGAACAGCAGCTTCTGAGTATGTTCGGCGATACCGACGGTAAACGCGACGCAATGCTGCGCTTCACCAAACCGGTGACTGGCGGCTACTATTTTGCGCCGTCGCTGGATCGCCTGTTAGCGCTATAAGGTAAAACCCTGTCGGATGGCAGCGCAAACGCTTTATTCGACCTACGATTGGTAGGCCTGATAAGCGCAGCGCCATCAGGCAGAACAGCATAAAAATGCCCATCCCCGCCTCCGCGGGGATTTTTTTACCTAATATTTACCTGAATTAGTGAGCTATTCCTCAGCACTTATTTGTTATTACTGTATTTTCAGTGTTAATGGAGTGTAAGACTCCATATTCAAAAGGAGACATTGAAAATGGGTAAACTCACGGGCAAGACAGCATTGATTACGGGCGCATCGCAGGGCATTGGCGAAGGGATCGCTCGCGTATTCGCACGCCACGGCGCGAACTTAATCTTGCTGGATATCTCCGATGAGATTGAAAAACTGGCGGATGAGCTGGGCGGACGCGGGCATCGCTGTACTGCCGTTAAGGCTGACGTCAGAGATTTTGCTTCGGTGCAGGCGGCGGTTGCGCGCGCCAAAGAGACTGAAGGTCGAATTGATATTTTGGTGAATAACGCTGGCGTGTGCCGTCTGGGCAACTTCCTCGATATGAGTGAAGAAGATCGCGATTTCCACATTGATATTAATATTAAAGGTGTCTGGAACGTCACCAAAGCCGTCCTGCCGGAGATGATCAAACGTAAAGATGGCCGCATTGTGATGATGTCTTCCGTCACGGGAGATATGGTGGCGGACCCGGGTGAAACGGCCTATGCGCTGTCAAAAGCCGCCATTGTCGGTTTAACCAAATCGCTGGCGGTAGAGTACGCGCAGTCCGGTATTCGTGTGAATGCCATTTGCCCCGGTTATGTAAGAACGCCGATGGCGGAAAGCATTGCCCGTCAGTCTAACCCTGACGATCCGGAATCGGTATTAACGGAAATGGCAAAAGCCATTCCGCTACGCCGTCTTGCCGATCCGCTGGAAGTAGGGGAACTGGCGGCATTTCTGGCTTCCGATGAGTCCAGCTATCTTACCGGAACGCAAAACGTCATTGATGGCGGCAGTACCCTGCCTGAAAGCGTAAGCGTAGGCGTCTGATTGATGCCGGTCTCCTCCCCGCGCCGCGTGGGGAGGGATTCTCTTATTCCCTTTTCAACTTTCAAATCATCAAACGGTATATAAAACCGTTACTCCTTTAGCGCTGGTTATAAATATGATGACCATAAGAAAGTCATTAAATTTATAAGGGTGCGCAATGGCCGTTAACTTACTGAAAAAGAGACCCCTGACGCTGGCAGCAATGCTGTTACTGGCAGGGCAGGCGCAGGCAACAGAGCTGCTGAACAGCTCATACGATGTCTCCCGCGAGCTGTTTGCCGCCCTTAACCCGCCGTTTGAGCAACAATGGGCGAAGGATAACGGCGGCGATAAGCTGACGATTAAGCAGTCTCATGCCGGGTCATCAAAACAGGCGCTGGCGATTTTGCAGGGACTGAAGGCAGACGTCGTGACCTACAATCAGGTGACCGACGTACAGATTCTTCATGATAAAGGCAAACTGATCCCTGCCGACTGGCAAAGCCGTCTGCCGAACAACAGTTCGCCATTCTATTCCACGATGGGCTTCCTGGTGCGCAAGGGGAACCCGAAAAATATTCACGACTGGAGCGATCTTGTACGTTCCGACGTGAAGCTGATTTTCCCTAACCCGAAAACCTCCGGCAACGCCCGCTATACGTATCTGGCGGCATGGGGCGCGGCGGATAACGCGGACGGCGGCGATAAAGCCAAAACCGAACAGTTTATGACCCAGTTCCTGAAAAACGTCGAAGTGTTTGATACCGGCGGTCGCGGCGCTACGACTACCTTTGCCGAGCGTGGTCTGGGCGATGTGCTGATTAGTTTTGAGTCGGAAGTGAACAATATCCGCAAACAATATGAAGCCCAGGGATTTGAAGTGGTGATCCCGAAAACGAACATTCTTGCTGAATTCCCGGTTGCCTGGGTGGATAAAAACGTGCAGGCCAACGGCACAGAAAAAGCCGCCAAAGCTTACCTGAACTGGCTGTATAGCCCGCAGGCGCAGACCATCATCACCCATTACTACTACCGCGTGAATAACCCGGAAATCATGGGCAAGCAAGCAGATAAATTCCCGCAGACCGAACTGTTCCGCGTGGAAGAAAAGTTTGGTTCCTGGCCGGAAGTGATGAAAACGCACTTTGCCAGCGGCGGCGAGCTGGACAAACTGTTGGCGGCGGGGCGTAAGTAATGCTTGCCGTTTCTTCCCGACGCGTGCTGCCCGGCTTTACGTTAAGCCTCGGCACCAGTTTGCTGTTTGTCTGCCTGATCCTGCTGTTGCCGTTGAGCGCGCTGGTGATGCAGCTCTCACAGATGAGCTGGGCGCAATACTGGGATGTTGTGACCAACCCACAGGTGGTGGCTGCCTATAAAGTGACGCTACTGGCGGCATTTGTAGCGTCGATTTTTAATGGAGTGTTTGGCCTGCTGATGGCGTGGATTTTAACCCGCTACCGTTTTCCAGGGCGCACGTTGCTGGATGCGCTGATGGATCTGCCGTTTGCGCTGCCGACAGCGGTAGCGGGGTTAACGCTGGCCTCGCTGTTCTCAGTGAACGGTTTCTACGGTCAGTTTCTTGCGCAGTTTGATATCAAAGTGACCTATACCTGGCTCGGTATTGCGGTGGCGATGGCCTTTACCAGCATTCCATTTGTGGTGCGCACCGTCCAGCCGGTACTGGAAGAGCTGGGGCCGGAATATGAAGAAGCGGCACAAACGCTGGGGGCCACCCGGCTGCAAAGTTTTCGCAAAGTCGTGCTGCCTGAGCTGTCGCCTGCGCTGATTGCCGGCGTGGCGCTCTCTTTTACCCGTAGCCTGGGCGAGTTTGGCGCGGTGATTTTTATCGCTGGAAATATTGCCTGGAAAACAGAAGTGACCTCGCTGATGATTTTTGTGCGTTTGCAGGAGTTTGATTACCCAGCCGCCAGCGCCATTGCCTCGGTGATCCTTGCGGCATCCTTGCTGCTGCTGTTCTCTATCAATACTTTGCAAAGTCGCTTTGGTCGACGTGTGGTAGGTCATTAATGGCGGAAGTGACTCAATTGAAGCGATACGACGTCCCCCGCATTAACTGGGGAAAATGGTTTTTGATTGGCGTCGGGATGCTGGTTTCGGCGTTTATCCTGCTGGTGCCGATGATTTACATCTTCGTGCAGGCGTTCAGCAAAGGGTTAATGCCGGTACTGCAAAATCTGGCCGATCCGGACATGCTGCACGCCATCTGGCTGACGGTGTTGATTGCCTTGATCGCAGTGCCGGTGAATCTGGTGTTCGGCATTCTGCTGGCGTGGCTGGTGACGCGCTTTAACTTCCCCGGACGTCAGCTATTGCTGACCCTGCTGGATATTCCCTTTGCCGTCTCGCCGGTGGTGGCCGGTCTGGTCTATCTGTTGTTTTATGGCTCCAACGGCCCGTTGGGCGGCTGGCTGGATGAGCATAATTTGCAAATGATGTTCTCCTGGCCGGGGATGGTACTGGTCACTATTTTTGTCACCTGTCCGTTTGTGGTGCGCGAACTGGTGCCAGTGATGCTCAGCCAGGGCAGTCAGGAAGATGAGGCGGCGATTTTACTGGGCGCATCCGGCTGGCAAATGTTTCGCCGCGTGACATTGCCGAATATTCGCTGGGCGCTACTCTACGGCGTGGTGTTAACCAACGCCCGCGCGATTGGCGAGTTTGGCGCGGTGTCGGTGGTGTCCGGCTCGATTCGCGGCGAAACGTTATCGCTACCGTTACAGATTGAATTACTGGAGCAGGACTACAACACCGTCGGCTCCTTTACCGCCGCCGCATTGTTGACGCTAATGGCGATTATTACCCTGTTTTTGAAGAGCATGTTGCAATGGCGTCTGGAGAATCAGGAAAAACGCGCGCAACAGGAGGAAAATCATGAGCATTGAGATCGCCAGAATTAAGAAATCGTTTGGTCGCACTCAGGTACTGAATGATATCTCGCTGGATATTCCTTCCGGCCAGATGGTTGCCTTGTTGGGGCCGTCTGGTTCCGGCAAAACGACGCTGCTGCGCATTATTGCCGGGCTGGAGCATCAGTCCAGCGGGCATATTCGTTTCCACGGTACGGACGTTAGCCGCCTGCACGCGCGTGAGCGTAAAGTCGGTTTTGTGTTTCAGCACTATGCGCTGTTTCGCCATATGACGGTGTTTGACAACATCGCTTTTGGCCTGACGGTGCTGCCGCGACGCGACCGCCCAACTGCGGCGGCGATTAAAACGAAAGTGACGCAATTGCTGGAGATGGTGCAACTGGCGCACCTCGCGGATCGCTTCCCCGCCCAGCTTTCCGGCGGACAAAAACAGCGCGTGGCGCTGGCGCGCGCGCTTGCCGTGGAACCGCAAATTCTACTGCTGGATGAACCGTTTGGCGCGCTGGATGCCCAGGTACGTAAAGAGTTACGTCGCTGGTTGCGCCAGCTACATGAAGAACTGAAATTCACCAGCGTCTTTGTCACCCACGATCAGGAAGAAGCGACGGAAGTGGCGGATCGGGTGGTGGTGATGAGTCAGGGCAATATCGAACAGGCTGATGCGCCGGATCGGGTGTGGCGTGAACCGGCAACCCGCTTCGTACTGGAGTTTATGGGCGAGGTGAACCGCCTGACAGGCACCGTCCGCGGTGGGCAGTTTCACGTTGGCGCGCATCGCTGGCCGCTGGGTTATACGCCCGCGTACCAGGGGCCGGTCGATCTGTTCCTGCGTCCGTGGGAGGTGGATATTAGCCGCCGCACCAGCCTGGATTCTCCGCTACCAGTACAGGTCATTGAGGCCAGCCCGAAAGGTCACTATACACAGTTAGTGGTACAGCCGCTGGGGTGGTATCACGATCCGCTGACGGTGGTGATGGCGGGTGAGGATGTTCCGGTTCGCGGCGAGCGTTTGTTTGTTGGACTGCAAAAAGCGCGTCTGTATAACGGCGACCAGCGTATTGAAACGCGTGAAGAGGAACTTGCTCTGGCGCAATCGGCCTGATAGGTTAATTTGTATAGTTATCGCCCGGTGGCGCTACGCATACCGGGCTTTTTTACGAGCTGAAAACGTGAATACATTAGAACAAACCATCGGCAATACGCCGCTGGTCAAATTACAACGTCTGGGGCCGGATAACGGCAGTGAAATCTGGGTCAAGCTGGAAGGCAATAATCCGGCAGGATCGGTGAAAGATCGCGCGGCGCTATCGATGATTGTCGAGGCGGAAAAGCGCGGGGAAATTAAACCGGGCGATGTCCTGATTGAAGCGACCAGCGGCAACACTGGCATTGCGCTGGCGATGATCGCCGCGCTGAAAGGTTATCGCATGAAGCTGTTGATGCCAGACAACATGAGTCAGGAGCGTCGGGCGGCAATGCGGGCCTATGGCGCGGAACTGATTCTGGTCACTAAAAAGCAGGGAATGGAAGGGGCGCGCGATTTAGCGCTCGCTATGTCTGAACGAGGCGAGGGCAAACTGCTCGATCAGTTTAATAATCCTGATAATCCCTACGCCCACTACACGACCACCGGCCCGGAAATCTGGCGGCAAACGTCAGGTCGCATCACCCATTTTGTCTCCAGCATGGGCACGACCGGCACCATTACCGGCGTGTCGCGTTTTCTGCGCGAGCAGGAAAAACCGGTCACCATCGTTGGCCTACAGCCGGAAGAGGGCAGCAGTATTCCGGGCATTCGACGCTGGCCTGCGGAATATATGCCGGGCATTTTTAACGCCTCGCTGGTAGATGAGGTGCTGGATATTCATCAGAATGATGCCGAAAACACCATGCGTGAACTGGCCGTTCGTGAAGGCATTTTCTGCGGCGTGAGTTCCGGCGGCGCGGTAGCGGGCGCGTTACGCGTCGCACGAGCCACGCCCGGCGCGATAGTGGTGGCGATCATCTGCGATCGCGGCGACCGTTACCTTTCGACCGGCGTGTTTGGTGAAGAGCATTTCAGCCAGGGAGCAGGGATTTAAACTAATGGGTTCAGCTGATTGGGATAAACACAGGCAACGGCGCCTTTGACAAGCGGGAATATCCTGCCGATTTTCTATGTGCGCCAGCGCATTACCGCCGCCTTTTATAATAAAAGCTCGTCTGTTGTTCTTATTGTTGTATTTGTTCCTGGCAAAGCGTCATGTAATGCTTGCTGCTTTCTACCAGCCTGGCTGAACCAGGCCGGTAAAGTGACGGCGCTTTAAACATATAAATCAGTTGTACTTGTTGCTGGCAGGCCATCTCTGTCACTGGTACGTGAAATAACGTTAACGCCGCATTTTTCGTACCGTAAACCGCGTTACCCTGCGAATCCCGGCCATAATACGCTTGCGCCAGCATCATGGCATACAGCTCGTCGTCGCGGTACAGGCTGTCCAACCAGAACACCCAGATCGCGGTCCTGAAATGCCCATCCACGCCAGCTTGGGTATAGAGCAATCTGGCAGTATAAGATTTGGGATGTATTTTGGCCGCAGCGCGGCGCAAAAAACGCGTCTGCGGCGATTCGGACAACCAGAAAGAGGCGCTCTGTAATGCGGTCTAGGCTATGGGACGAATTTCCAGATAATAGTAAACGATTAACCCTACAGCAAACGCTAACAGAAGCGCGATAACGCCTTTAAAAAACCACAGTAACACGCCTGGCATTATGATTTTTTCTTACTCAACATTCTTATCCGTTTCCGCAATAAGCGCATGTAAATAAGGCTGCGCGTTTTCATCGCTTTTACCGGGAATTTTAACGATATAGGGCTTTCCGGTGATGGACGACGACGACGCGACTTTATCGATAAACTGTTCGGCGGTGTCGATACGATTGCGCGTGTTACCCAGTTTTAAGCGCAGGTGCGATACGGCTTCCTCGCAGTTATGCGCATCACCGTTACGAACGAATGTCAGATCCTTTTTCTGCGCCAGCGCATTCAGCATGGCGTTAATGCGCGCTTCTTCGTGGGCGTTTAGCTTCGCCCAGGCGGGTAGGGTCAGCAGGAGCGCAACGACGGCGCAGACAATTTTCTTCATGGTAAAATCCTTTTTCATGCGATAATCACTGCACCTCAGACCGTTAGCCGGGTAATAAGTTGCACTCCTGGTGGGGTTATTTTTGTGAGTGCGCCAGCGTGAATTCATCCAGAAAACGCCACAGCTTTTCATTCATTTGCTGGTAATTCCATGCGCGCATTTCGGCAACCGAGCGGATAAAACGCTTCCCTTGCGCGTCGGCCAGCTCCTGCTGCGAATGTTGGATTAATCCTTCAACCGCCTCGACGGTAAATTCCATATGGCACTGGAAACCGTAGACAAAATTGCCGTACTGCACTATCTGACGTGGACAGCCTTCGCTTTCGGCCAGCACGGTCGCCTGATCGGTGAGTCCTGGCATATCGTTGTGCCAGTGGCCGACGGTTAACGGGGAGCCAAAGTGGGTGATAAGCGGATGCCGCAGACCGGCTTCAGTGAGCGTAATAGGGTAGTGACCAATCTCTTTTTCCGGACTTTGGCACACCGCGGCGCCCAGCGCCTCGCCAATGAGCTGCGAACCAAGACAAATGCCGATAACCATTCGCCGGGCCGTAATCGCCTGATTAATTAAGTGCTGTTCGGCGCGAGAGTCAAAGTACGGGCACTCTTCGCGGGTGGTGCGCGGCGACTGCGGACCGCCAAATACCACGAGCATATCGAACTCATCGGCATTGGGCGGTAGCGCTTCTCCGGCATAGACGCGCGACCATGAAATGGTATAACCGCGATCTTCAGCCCATTTCAGATAAGCGCCAGCGGATTCAAACGACTCATGGACAACAAAATGAACTCGCACGTTATTTTCTCCTGTTAGCGATTTAGCGCCTGATGGACATCAGCCGCCAGCGTGTTGATCTCGCTGTCATTTAATGTCGACAGCGTGATACGTAGACCGTGAGACGGCGCGCTTACGCCAAAGGCTTCTCCCTCACGTACCAGCCAGCCGGATTTTGCCAGCGTAAACGCGGTAGCCTGGCTATGGGTGTCCAGTGGGAGCCAGGCATTCACGCCGTCGCCGGGAGAAATGGCGATGCCATATTGCTGTAGGGCGCGGGCCAGTTTTTGTTGCCGGACGGCGTAAAACAGCCGCGTTTGCGTCAGCCTGTGCTGATACTCAGGGTCGGTCAGGCAGGCGTAGACCAGATCCTGTAACAGATGGCTGACCCACTGACTACCGGCATTTAGCCGCAGCCGAAGTTTTGCCGAGGTCGCGCTGTCGCTGGCGATAATAGCAAGACGTAAATCGGGGCCGAGGGCTTTGGAAACGGAGCGTATCACCGCCCAGTGTTGCGTTGTCTGCGCAATAACCGGCTGCCAGGGCGACGAAGAAAGCAGGGCGAAGTGATCGTCGATAATGACCACTACCTGAGGGTAACGCGCCAGTATATTTTGCAGCGCAGCGGCACGGCGAGCGCTCAGGCTACAGCCGGTAGGGTTGTGTGCGCGCGGCGTTAAGATCACTGCCCGCGCGCCCTGGTTTAGCGCCTGTTCCAGCTTTTCAGGCTGCATTCCTTCGCTATCCACACTGACCGGGCTGGCGCTAAAACCGGCATAGCGCAGCATATTGATACTGCTTAAAAAACAGGGATCTTCCACCGCGACGCTGTCGCCCGGCAGCAGATGCGCGCAAAGCAGTCTTTCAATGGCGTCGATAGCTCCGCTGGTGATATCAATTTCGCCTGCGACGGGGGTGGCATCCCGTAGCCAGCGCGCCGCCCAGGCGTGTAGTTCAGGGGAAACGGGCGCATCGCCGTAGAGATGCGGCGTGCGGCTGAGACGGGCAAAATAACGGCTAAGGTCAGGCAGACGCTGCGGATCGGGATTGCCGCCGGAAAGGTCGTGCAGAGGCGTATGCGGATCGCCGCCTTCCAGCGCTACGGGAGACGGACTGCCTTTAATCACCGTCCCATTGCGGCCTAAACTTTGCGCCAGTCCCGCCGTTATCAGCCGTTTATACGCCGCTGCGACGGTATTGCGGTTCACCTTTAATTCGCTTGCCAGCTCCCGTACCGGCGGGAGCGAATCCTCCGCCCGTAACGTGCCGGCGATAATGTGTTGACGGATACTGTCAAAAATTTCGTTAGCGGTTTTTCCGTCGATCATTATTGACCTATGACAAAATGAATTTTAGCATATGACAATGATAATGAGGCGGTAGCCTGCTGTCCAGCGAGAGGAAAATTTTATGGGACAAGAGAGTGATATTCAGTCAGTGCTCTTCGACGACAACCATCGGGCGTTACAGACCGATATCGTCGCCGTCCAGTCACAGGTCGTGTACGGCAGCGTAGGCAACAGTATCGCTGTTCCGGCCATTAAAGCGCAGGGACTACGCGTGACGGCGGTCCCGACGGTGCTGTTCAGCAATACGCCGCACTATAAAACCTTTTATGGCGGCATTATTCCCGCCGAGTGGTTTGCAGGCTACCTTACGGCGTTGAATGAGCGCGATGCGTTACGTGAATTAAAAGCGATTACCACCGGTTACATGGGCAGCGCAGACCAAATTGTCTTGCTGTCGAAGTGGCTAATGGCGATCCGGGCTTCGCATCCGGAGGTGTGTATTCTTGTCGATCCGGTCATTGGCGATACCGACAGTGGAATGTATGTGCAGGCGGAAATTCCGCAGGCTTATCGCACATATTTGTTGCCGCAGGCGCAGGGGCTAACGCCGAACGTATTTGAGCTGGAGATGCTGAGTGGTAAACCGTGCCGCACGCTGGAAGAGGCGGTGGCGGCGGCGCAATCGCTGCTTTCCGATACGCTGAAATGGGTGGTTATCACCAGCGCGCCGGGCGAATCTTTGGAGACCATAACGGTTGCGGTCGTTACTGCGCAGGTCGTGGAGGTCTTTGCCCATCCGCGGGTGGCGACGGAATTAAAAGGGACGGGAGATCTCTTCTGCGCCGAGCTGGTCAGCGGTGTTGTGCAGGGGAAAAAACTGACGACCGCGGCAAAAGATGCGGCGCAGCGCGTGCTGGAGGTGATGACCTGGACACAGCAGTGTGGCTGTGATGAGTTAATTCTGCCGCCGGCAGGGGAGGCGCGATGAAGAGTTATCGGCTGGTGGTTCGCCAGCAGGGACGTATCGTGGGGCATTTTGAAACGAGCGGGCTGGACGCGCTGGAAGATATTTGCGTAGCGCGGGCGATGTTTGGCATCACTGGCGGCTATCAGTGCGAGTTGCAAGTGTCCGATTCCGAACGCAGGATGCTGGAGAGTGGCCCGGATGGGATGAAGATCCTGATGCGCGAGAAGTGCTTTCGCCCGGTGACCTCGCAGTTGTAACCCGTGGATTGGCGCTGAAATGTTCGCAACCTTGTAGGCCTGATAAGCGTAGCGCCATCAGGCAGTGCGCCGCACCACCGCCGGATGGCGGCGCAAGTACAGGCAAAAAAAATGGCGCCCAAAGGCGCCATTCTTCACTGCGGCAAGAATTACTTCTTAATGCGGATAACCGGAGTTTCACCCACGGTCACGCTACCGGACAGTTTGATCAGTTCTTTGATTTCATCCATGTTGGAGATAACAACCGGAGTCAGGGTAGACTTGGCTTTTTCTTCCAGCAACGGCAGATCGAACTCGATGACCGGATCGCCAACTTTCACGCGCTGACCTTCTTCAGCAATACGCTTGAAGCCTTCGCCTTTCAGCTCAACGGTGTCGATACCGAAGTGAACGAACAGCTCAATGCCGCTATCGGATTCGATAGAGAACGCATGGTTGGTTTCAAAGATTTTGCCGATGGTGCCGTCAACAGGGGCGACCATTTTGTTACCGGTTGGTTTGATAGCGATGCCATCACCAACGATTTTTTCAGCAAAAACTACATCCGGCACGTCTTCGATGTTGACGATCTCGCCAGAGAGCGGGGCAACAATCTCAATAGTTCCGGTGTCTTTCTTATCATCAGAAACCAGAGATTTTAGTTTATCGAACAAACCCATGATCTTCTCCTAAGCAGTAAATTGGGCCGCATCTCGTGGATTAGCAGATTGTTTTTTCTTCAATGAACTTGTTAACCAGCGTCATTAACTCGTCCGTTGTCGGTTGAGCAAGAGCCTGCTCTGCTAACACCTTCGCATCTTCGAAGTTCGTGTTACGGATAATCTTCTTAATGCGCGGGATAGAAATGGCGCTCATAGAGAATTCGTCCAGACCCATCCCCAGCAACAGAAGTGTAGCACGTTCGTCGCCTGCAAGCTCACCACACATGCCAGTCCATTTACCTTCTGCATGAGAAGCATCAATAACTTGCTTGATCAAGTTCAGTACGGACGGTGACATTGGCTGGTAAAGGTGTGAAATCATATCATTACCACGGTCAACTGCCAGGGTGTACTGCGTTAAATCATTGGTGCCGATACTAAAGAAATCAACTTCTTTGGCTAAATGACGCGCAATTGTCGCCGCAGCCGGTGTTTCCACCATCACGCCAATCTCAATGCTTTCGTCAAATGCTTTACCTTCGTCACGCAGTTCCTGTTTGTAGATTTCAATCTCTTTGCGCAGCGCGCGAACTTCTTCAACAGAGATGATCATCGGGAACATAATGCGCAATTTACCGAAAGCGGAGGCACGCAGAATCGCGCGAACCTGGTCACGCAGGATCTCTTTGCGATCCATGGCGATACGCACGGCGCGCCAGCCCAGGAACGGGTTCTCTTCTTTCGGGAAGTTCATGTACGGCAGCTCTTTGTCGCCGCCAATGTCCATGGTACGGACGATAACCGCCTGCGAGCCGCACGCTTCAGCGACCGCTTTATAGGCGGCAAACTGCTCTTCTTCCGTCGGCAGCGCGTCGCGATCCATGAACAGGAATTCAGTACGATACAGACCAACGCCTTCCGCGCCGTTGCGCTCAGCGCCTTCAACGTCACGAACGGTACCGATGTTGGCGCAAACTTCGACCTGATGTCCATCCAGCGTGATTGCCGGCAGATCTTTCAGTTTTGCGAGTTCCGCTTTCTCGGTCGCAACCTGCTCCTGGACGGCGCGCAGTTGCTCAATAACATCGTTGGTCGGGTTGACGTAAACCTGGTTGTTTACGGCATCCAGAATCAGATAGTCGCCGTTTTTCACCTGAGCGGTGACGCTACCGGTACCTACGATCGCTGGCAGTTCCAGAGAACGCGCCATGATGGAGGTATGAGACGTGCGTCCGCCCGCGTCGGTGATGAAGCCCAGCACTTTCTGCAGGTTCAGCTGTGCAGTTTCTGACGGCGTCAGGTCAGCGGCAACCAGGATAACTTCTTCCTGAATCGCGCTCAGATCGATAATGGCCAGACCCAGGATGTTGCGCAGCAGGCGCTTACCAATATCACGTACGTCAGCCGCACGCTCTTTCAGGTATTCGTCATCCAGTTCTTCCAGGGCAGTGGCCTGACCTTCGATAACTTCATGCGCGGCTGCGTCAGCCGTCATGTGCTTATCTTTAATCAGGGCTATGATTTCCTGCTCCAGCTCCTCATCTTCGAGCAGCATAATATGCCCTTCAAAGATGGCTTCTTTTTCTTCACCGAACGTTTCACCAGCTTTTGTCTTGATCGCTTCCAGTTGCGCAGATGCCTTGGCACGACCGCTCAGAAAACGTTCAACTTCCTGATCAACCTTGTCGGCAGAAATTTTTTTCCGGTCAATGACGATTTCGTCTTCTTTCAGCAGCAGTGCTTTGCCGAAAGCGATACCCGGGGATGCTAAAATGCCTGAAATCATAACCCTACCTTACTTGTGACTGATTTTTAAAAGAACCCGGAAAAAAACTTACTCGAGTTCCGCCATCAGTTTGACCAGATGTTCAACCGCTTTCTGCTCATCTTCACCTTCTGCGGAGATGGTGACGACGGTGCCTTGAGTCAGGCCCAGAGTCTGCAGTTTAAACAGGCTTTTCGCGCTGGCGCTTTTGCCGTTGGAAGTCACAGTAATCTCAGAAGTGAAGCCTTTTGCTTCTTTAACAAACTGAGCAGCAGGGCGGGTGTGCAGACCGTTCGGAGCGGTAATGGTAACTTCTTGCTGGAACATTGTATTTCCCCAACTTATAGGTTTAGTGTTGTGGAACTAAAGTCTAGCCTGGCGGCTCAACTTTAGCCTGTATTGTTAGCGCCGGCGTAAACGGGACGCGACACAAAAGGTGTTCTACGCAATCCGTTGCTGGCAACTTATGGCCGCTGACGTTTCGCTCGTCATTAAACATTATGCCGCGAAAGGAAGAGTTGAACCAAATCATAAAATCGATTCAGCTAACGCTTTTCCTGTAACGATTAATTTCGCGCATCAAAATAATTAGTCTGGTTAAATACCAGTTCCGGCAGGGTGAATCAATGCCAGGTGAGGTGAAAGTTTGAAGCAGGCCACAAAAAAGCACCCAAAAAGGTGCTTTTTTACGCGTTTTTAACATGCTGGCATCACTGTTGCAGTTCTTTCTCAGTAAAGAGATCGGCGAACAACGCGGTGCTCAGATAACGCTCACCTGATGAGGGTAGGATAACCACAATATTCTTATTGGTAAAGCTTTCATCTTCCTGCAGCTTAAGCGCTGCAGCAACCGCGGCGCCGGAAGAAATTCCTGCCAGAATACCTTCCTCTTCCATCAGACGGCGCGCGGTAGAAATGGCTTCTTCATTGGTGATGCCAACCACTTTATCAATCAGTTTCAGATCCAGGTTGCCCGGGATGAAGCCTGCGCCGATACCCTGAATTTTATGCGGGCCCGGTTTGATCTCTTCACCAGCCAGCGCCTGGGCGATAACCGGGGAGTCAGTGGGTTCTACCGCAACGGTGATAAGATCGGTTTTACCCTTCGTCCCTTTGATATAACGCGTGACGCCGGTTAACGTACCGCCAGTGCCGACGCCGGAGATAAACACATCCACCTGACCATCGGTGTCTTCCCAGATTTCCGGGCCGGTGGTTTTTTCATGGATTTCCGGGTTGGCAGGGTTGCTGAACTGCTGGAGCAGGAGATATTTTTGCGGATCGCTGGCGACAATTTCTTCGGCTTTCTGAATAGCGCCTTTCATCCCTTTCGCCCCTTCGGTCAGCACCAGATTCGCGCCTAATGCTTTGAGTAGCTTGCGGCGTTCAATGCTCATGGTTTCCGGCATGGTCAGGGTGAGTTTGTAACCGCGCGCGGCGGCGACATACGCCAGCGCAATACCGGTGTTGCCGCTGGTCGGCTCGACCAGTTCCACGCCAGGTTTCAGTACGCCACGCTTTTCGGCATCCCAAATCATATTGGCGCCGATACGGCACTTGACGCTGAAGCTCGGGTTGCGCGACTCCACCTTCGCCAGAATGCGTCCATTACCGATACGGTTCAGTCGAACCAGCGGCGTATGACCGATAGTCAGCGAGTTATCTTCATAAATCTTACTCATGGCCTGTCCTTAACTGTATGAAATTGGGATACCTTCCCAGCATACCTTCCAGCCAGATATGGGGAAGTAAGGATTTCGCATATCTATATGCTGATGGGGAATAATGGTTATCAGTATGGAATAAGAGACAGCATAAGAGCTTATCCCATTAGGGCTATTTTACTTGCCATTTTGGACCTGGGCAGTGCTCAAAATCCTCACGTACTACGTGTACGCTCCGGTTTTTGCGCGCTGTCCGTGTCCAAACTGGCTGCGCCAATAACGCCTGGTGGGATAGGCTCTAAGCCATCTCTTATTTATACATTTTTACGTTATTTCCATAACGCGTGCTTAGCACGCCAGCAATCAACCCACATTGCCGTCGCGCCACAGACGGCGACAGGCATAATGAAAAGGTTAAGCACCGGAATCATCGTAAAGAGGCTGGTGAGCGCGCCAAATTGCATATTCGCCACCTTCTGCGTGCGCAACGCGGCGCGCATCGTTTTAAACGGCACTTTGTGGTTATCGAACGGGTAGTCGCAATACTGGATCGCCAGCATCCAGGCGCTGAACAAAAACCACAGTACCGGCGCGATGGTTTGGCCAATGCCAGGAATAAAATAGAGAACCAGCAGCACAATAGCGCGCGGCAGATACCACGCCAGCTTTTGCCATTCACGTTTCATAATGCGCGGTACATCTTTCATGATGCCGAGTATGCCGGTATCTGGCGGCGTGGCGCCGGTTAACCGCGCCTCAAGCTGTTCGGCTAAAAGGCCGTTAAACGGCGCGGCGATCCAGTTGGCGAGAGTAGAGAAAAAATAGCCAAAGACCAGTAGAACAGAGATAACCGCAATCGGCCACAGCAGATAGCTCAGCCATTGCAGCCAGTCCGGCACATGACTCATCAACGAAGGTATCCAGGCGTCAAGCTGGGTAAACAGCCACCAAAATGCGCCGCCCATCAGCACAATATTGACCAGCAAAGGTAAAATAACAAAGCGGCGGATTCCCGGTAGGGTGACTAACTTCCATCCTTGCGAGAAATAATAGACGCCGCTACGTGGTACGGTTGTGGATGATGAAACCATATTCAGGACATACTCCTTTTTCTTAAAGCCCTGGGTAAACGTGGGATATCTTACCCGGTTATCAGACGGTGGATAGTTCGGAAATGTTCGAAAAAACAGCAAAAAGCACATTTTCCTTCATCTTTATGCTGCGAAAGCCAACAGTACACTTGCACTTGACGTAATCGGCAAATACTCTTAGTGAGTAAATGTTTGCCGTGGTGGCAAGGTGTTAGAACAACAGAGAATATAATGATGCAGGATTTGCGTCTGATATTAATCATTGTTGGCGCGATCGCCATAATCGCTTTACTGGTACATGGTTTCTGGACCAGCCGTAAAGAACGATCTTCTATGTTCCGCGATCGTCCACTAAAACGCATGAAATCGAAACGCGACGACGACTCGTATGACGACGATGTCGAAGAAGACGAAGGCGTGGGTGAAGTTCGTGTTCACCGCGTAAATCATGCCCCCGGCCAGTCGCAGGAGCATGATGCCCCTCGTCAGTCGCCGCAACACCAGTACCAGCCGCCTTATGCGTCTGCGCAACCGCGTCCAGCGGCGCCGCCGCAGCCGCAAGCGCCGATGCAACAGCCGGTTCAGCAACCGGTCCAACCTGCGCCGCAGCCTCAGCAGGTTCAGCCATCTGTGCCGCCGGTACAGCCGCCGCAACAGCAGCCTGCACCGCCGTCGCAAGCGCCGCAGCCTGTTGCGCAGCCCGCGCCGCCGCCATCAGCGCAAACCTTCCAGCCTGCGGAACCTGTGGTTGAGGCGGAACCGGTAGTGGAAGAAGCGCCGGTTGTGGAAAAACCGCAGCGTAAAGAGGCGGTCATCATTATGAACGTCGCGGCCCATCATGGCAGCGAGCTTAATGGTGAAGTGTTACTGAACAGTATTCAGCAGTCAGGCTTTAAATTTGGCGATATGAATATTTTCCATCGTCATTTGAGCCCGGACGGCAGCGGCCCGGCCTTGTTCAGTCTCGCGAATATGGTCAATCCGGGAACGTTCGATCCTGAAATGACGGACTTCACTACGCCTGGCGTCACTATCTTTATGCAGGTACCGTCTTACGGCGATGCGCTGCAGAACTTCAAGCTGATGCTGCAATCCGCGCAGCATATCGCTGATGAGGTCGGTGGCGTCGTGCTGGATGACCAGCGTCGGATGATGACGCCGCAGAAACTGCGCGAATATCAGGACCGCATCCGCGAGGTGATGGACGCTAACGCCTGAGGTTAACGCAGGTGTGACATTTTTAACGTAACCCCCGCCTGTCGGGGGTTTTTTATCATTGATGGTGTGATATGGAACCAATCGAACAACAACTGACAGAACTGCGAACCACGCTTCGCCATCATGAATATCTGTATCATGTGATGGATGCGCCAGAGATTCCCGACGCCGAATATGACCGCCTGATGCGGGAACTGCGAGAGCTGGAGGCGCAACGTCCGGACCTTATCACGCCGGATTCGCCCACGCAGCGCGTTGGCGCGGCGCCGCTGACGGCATTCAACCAGATTCGCCATGAAGTACCGATGCTGTCGCTCGATAACGTATTTGATGAAGAAAGCTTCCTGGCGTTTAACAAGCGAGTGCAGGATCGTCTAAAAAGCACGGAAAATGTCATCTGGTGCTGCGAGCTAAAACTGGATGGCCTGGCGGTCAGCATTCTGTATGAAAACGGCGTACTGGTGAGCGCTGCGACGCGTGGCGACGGCACCACCGGTGAAGATATCACTTCAAACGTGCGCACGATTCGCGCCATTCCGTTAAAGCTGCACGGCGATAACATTCCGGCGCGTCTTGAAGTTCGCGGAGAGGTATTTTTACCGCAGGCCGGGTTTGAAAAGATCAATGAAGACGCGCGCCGCACTGGCGGCAAAGTGTTTGCTAACCCGCGTAACGCGGCGGCGGGCTCGCTGCGTCAGCTCGATCCGCGTATTACGGCGAAGCGACCGCTAACATTTTTCTGCTACGGCGTCGGTATTCTGGAAGGCGGCGAGTTGCCGGATACGCATCTGGGACGTTTGCTGCAATTTAAAGCGTGGGGGTTACCGGTCAGCGATCGCGTGACGCTGTGCGATTCTCCCCAGGCGGTACTGGATTTTTATCACAACGTCGAAAAAGATCGCCCCACGCTCGGTTTTGATATCGACGGCGTGGTGATTAAGGTCAACTCGCTGGCTTTGCAGGAACAGCTGGGCTTTGTGGCCCGCGCGCCGCGCTGGGCGGTGGCGTTTAAATTTCCTGCTCAGGAGCAGATGACTTTTGTGCGCGATGTTGAGTTTCAGGTCGGGCGCACCGGGGCGATTACGCCGGTGGCGCGTCTGGAACCGGTTCAGGTGGCTGGTGTGCTGGTCAGCAATGCCACGTTGCATAATGCCGATGAAATTGAGCGACTTGGCTTGCGCATTGGCGATAAGGTGGTTATCCGTCGGGCAGGAGATGTGATCCCTCAGGTGGTCAACGTGGTTCTGTCCGAACGCCCTGAAGAGACGCGTCCGATTGTGTTTCCAACGCACTGTCCGGTGTGCGGATCGGACGTAGAGCGCGTTGAAGGCGAAGCCGTTACCCGTTGTACCGGCGGGCTGATTTGCGGCGCGCAGCGTAAAGAGTCGCTGAAACATTTTGTGTCGCGCCGGGCGATGGATGTAGACGGGATGGGCGATAAGATCATCGACCAACTGGTGGAAAGGGAGTATGTCCATACGCCAGCGGATCTGTTCCGTCTGACGGCGGGTAAACTGACCGGCCTGGACCGAATGGGGCCAAAGTCCGCGCAAAATGTTGTAAACGCGCTGGAAAAAGCCAAAGCGACGACTTTTGCGCGTTTTCTCTATGCGCTGGGCATCCGTGAAGTGGGTGAAGCGACGGCGGCGGGGCTGGCGGCTTATTTCGGCACGCTGGAGGCGCTGCAGACCGCTACCATTGACGAGTTGCAGAAAGTACCCGACGTGGGGATTGTGGTCGCTACGCACGTCTTTAACTTTTTTGCCGAAGAGAGCAATCGTGACGTGATTGGGCAGCTACTGGCGGAAGGGGTTCACTGGCCCGCGCCGGTAGTCATTAATGTGCAAGAGATCGATAGCCCGTTTGCCGGTAAAACCGTGGTACTAACCGGTAGCCTGAGCCAGATGTCCCGCGATGACGCTAAAGCGCGTTTAGCGGCGCTGGGCGCGAAAGTGGCAGGCAGCGTATCGAAGAAAACCGATCTGGTGATTGCCGGTGAAGCGGCGGGCTCCAAACTGGCCAAAGCGCAGGAACTGGGTATTACCGTGATTGATGAAGCGGAAATGATCCGCTTACTGGGTGCCTGAGATGGAAAAAGAGCAGCTGGTTGAAATCGCCAACACCGTGATGCCCTTTGGCAAATATCAGGGACGTCGATTGATCGACCTTCCGGAAGAGTATTTGCTGTGGTTTGCCCGTAAAGATCAATTTCCGGCGGGTAAACTAGGGGAGTTGATGCAAATCACGCTGCTGATTAAAACCGAGGGGCTGACGCAACTGGTACAGCCCCTGAAACGCCCGCTTTAAGCTTTCGCGGCGCGGCTTTCCTGCTGCGCCTGTAACTTCTCGGTCTGGCGTTTGTAGCGCCGCGCCAGCCCTGCGCAGACCATCAGTTGGATCTGGTGGAAGATCATCAGCGGTAATACCATCATACCCAGCACTGACGTCGGAAACAGAATATTGGCCATCGGGATCCCGTTGGCCAGGCTTTTTTTCGAACCGCAGAAGACAATAGTGATTTCGTCGGCTTTATTGAAGCCGCATTTACGGGCGACAAAGACGTTAATGGCGATGACGATCGCCAGCAGTATGAGGCTGACCACGACGATAAACAGCAGCGATCCCCAGCCGACTTTGTGCCAGATGCCGTTGACCACCGCTTCGCTGAACGCCGAGTAGACCACCAACAGAATAGAGGTCTGATCCGTTTTCGCGATCCACTTTTTGTTGCGCGCGACCCAATTGCCGATCCACGGGCGAGACAGGTGTCCCAGCACAAAAGGCAGCAGCAGTTGCAGCATAATTTTGCCCACCTCTTCCAGACTGCCCTGCGCGCCATGAATATTCATTACCAGACCGACCAGCAGCGGCGACAGGAAAATGCCCAGCAGGCTGGACGCAGACGCTGAGCACACCGCGGCCGCGACGTTACCGCCCGCGAGTGAAGTAAACGCAATCGCAGACTGCACGGTGGCGGGCAAAATACACAGATACAGAAAGCCGCTGTAGAGCATAGGGTCGACATTGACAGGCGCCCACCAGGCAAACAGTACGCCGAGGACAGGAAAGAGCACAAAAGTGCTGCACATGACCCACAGATGCAACCGCCAGTGGCTGCCGCCAGCGATGATCGCTTCACGCGAAAGCTTCGCGCCATGCATAAAAAACAGCAGAGCGATAGCCGCTGTCGTAATGCCTTCAACGACAGGCACAAAGCCACCTTCCGCCGGGAAAAAAGAGGCCAGTAGTACCACGGTGATAAGTGTCAGCGTGAAAGGGTCAAGGATACGAAAAAGTTTCATAAAAACTCCTGAAAGTCGGTGCAGCTATTTTGCGTTTTTCGCTTTGAGAAATAAAATTGATTTATTGCATCTATATATGAATCTAGTCGATGAACTATTCACTGCGTCAACTGCGTATTTTTATTACCGTCGCCCAGGCCAAAAGTTTCAGTCGGGCAGGGGACAGGATTGGACTGAGCCAGTCTGCGGTCAGTCATAGCGTAAAAGAGCTGGAGCGGCAAACCGGCGTCAGACTGCTGGATCGCACTACGCGTGAGGTGGTGCTGACCGAGGCGGGGCAACAACTGGCGACGCGTCTGGAGCGGGTGCTTGATGAACTGAACAGCATACTGCGCGATGCAGGCAGAGTAGGGACACAATTAACCGGCACCGTGCGCGTTGCCGCGAGCCAAACCATTTCTGCGCATCTTATTCCGCAATGCATTGCCCAAAGTAATTCACTTTATCCCGCTATTGATTTTGTATTGCACGATCGTCCGCAGCAGTGGGTGCTGGAGAGCATCCGCCAGGGTGAAGTGGATTTTGGCATCGTTATCGATCCCGGCGCAGCGGTGGATTTACAGTGTGAAGCCATCTTATCAGAGCCTTTTTTACTGTTGTGTCGCCAGGATCATCCGCTGGCGCATCAGGAATGGGTAAGCTGGCATGATCTTAAACAGGCGTCGCTGGTCCTACAGGATTATGCTTCCGGCAGTCGACCGCTGATTGATGCGGCGCTGGCCCATTTTTCGATTGATGCCAATATTGTTCAGGAGATTGGTCACCCGGCCACGCTTTTTCCAATGGTGGAAGCGGGAATCGGCATCAGCGTGCTGCCCGCGCTGGCGTTACCGCTCCCGCAGGGCAGCCACTTACAGGTTAAACGGCTGACGCCCGTAGTTGAAAGGCAGCTCATGCTGGCGCGGCGAAAAAACCGATCGCTCTCCACGGCGGCGCAGGCGTTGTGGGACGTGGTGCGTACTCAGGCCAGCGAATTAACCGCCGCGAGGGCGAAAGATCCGCTGTATCAGCTATAAATATCTATCTGTCCGTGTGTGAGGTGCGGTCTTGCCCTGCCATTTTTGACAGGGCTGTGTGTTAAAACAGGTATTTGATGGAATAAATAATGCCATCCTGCAGGAAGGATTCTCCTAACTTATTATCAGCGTAACGATATTGTACTCCTGCGGTCAGGTGAGGAGTCGCATTCCACCACAGCGCTACTGCGCCATTAATGCCATCTTTCCCGCCATTGCCCGCAGCGTAGGACGCATCGCGGTCAAACTCATACTCATTCCAGTTCGTTACGCTGAATTTCTCACTACCCAACGAGAAGCTATAGCCGGCCACCCAACCTAATACATAACCATTATCGCCTGTGTAGTAGGTCTGATCGGTATAACGTTTGGCAAAGAAGGGTTTAAACCAGTAACCGTTACCTGTGAAGTTATAGCCTAAACCATAGAGAAACATGTCATCATGGAAATTAGCGCGATGAGGTGAACCGTACGTCCCGTAGGCATGGAGATAGAGGTTTAATCCTGTATCGCCCAGATAAATACGGTTGGTATTTTTAAAGGTGTAACGCTGTTCGCTGCCTGGTTTAGCGTGGCGGCCATTGTAAAAATTTTCCCAGTCGAAGAACCCGTACATTTCTCCCCAGCTAAAATTCGCTCCGCCTTCCAGTTCCAGGTACCCAAAATCATCTTTATGGGATTTTTTACTGGTTTTTTCCGTGGTGTCTGATGTCCAGTCGAGGTAATGGAGGCCGATATCGGCGAACCCGCCTTTAAATTCCGCATGGGTGAGTGCGGGAATAATGAGTAAAGAAGAAAGTGTCAGAGTAAGAATTTTTTTCATAGCATATTTCCCTATGCCGATAATTATTAATGGGT
Source organism: Salmonella sp. SAL00672 (assembly GCF_046552175.1). Classification (NCBI taxonomy): domain Bacteria; kingdom Pseudomonadati; phylum Pseudomonadota; class Gammaproteobacteria; order Enterobacterales; family Enterobacteriaceae; genus Salmonella; species Salmonella sp. SAL00672. The sequence continues at coordinate 213,200 of NZ_JBGDUQ010000007.1, forward strand.
TAATTAAAAAGAGGCAATTTATAAATATGAAAGCGGCATATTGTTAATATGAATTGCAAGCAAAAACCAATACTGTTTTCCCTCTGTATTAATACAGAAGCGATCTAAATCTATCGATATTAAATGGCTATTGATGACACGTGAAAAGTGTATTGGTCAGCAAGGGGCGATGGTCGTTATAAAAAGGAGTCAAATTAAATCCGATAGAACAAGGAAACTTATGCCTCACGCTCTTTTTTCTCATAATCCTGAGTATTGTATTGATATTATTCATGCACATAAACCGGCATTTACCCCGCGAGTCGCGTTTATTTTAGGCTCCGGGTTGGGTGCTCTGGCGGATCAAATCGAAGATGCGGTAGCCATTTCTTACGAGAAATTGCCGGGATTTCCCGTCAGCACCGTACACGGCCATGCTGGTGAACTGGTGCTCGGCCATCTGGCGGGTGTTCCGGTGGCCTGTATGAAAGGTCGCGGACATTTTTATGAAGGGCGTGGAATGGCGGTGATGACCGATGCCATTCGCACGTTGAAATTACTGGGCTGTGAAGTGTTGTTCTGCACCAATGCGGCAGGATCTCTGCGTCCGGAAGTGGGGCCGGGTAGCCTGGTTGCGCTTAGCGATCACATTAATACGATGACCGGTACGCCGATGGTGGGGCCAAACGATGATCGTTATGGCGATCGCTTCTTCTCGCTGGCTAATGCTTATGACGCAGATTATCGCGCCATGCTTCAGTCCGTTGCGGCAGAGGAGGGATTCCCCCTCACTGAAGGCGTATTTGTTTCTTATCCGGGTCCGAACTTCGAAACGGCGGCAGAAATCCGCATGATGCAGATTATTGGCGGCGATGTGGTCGGAATGTCCGTTGTCCCTGAGGTGATTAGCGCACGTCATTGTGGCCTCAAAGTTGTTGCCGTCTCAGCGATCACCAATCTGGCGGAAGGGCTGGGCGATGTAAAACTCTCCCATGCGCAAACGCTGGCGGCGGCTGAACTTTCCCGGCAGAACTTTATCAATCTGATTTGCGGCTTTTTACGTAAGCTGGCCTAAACACAATGACTACGGCCCCGTATTGGGGCTTTATCTCACGGCAAGGAATAAAAAATGGGTATTACGTCCCGCTTAAAAGTCATGTCGTTCTTGCAATATTTTATCTGGGGGAGCTGGCTGGTTACCCTGGGCTCTTACATGATCAACACTCTGGATTTTACCGGCGCGAATGTCGGTATGGTCTACAGCTCAAAAGGACTGGCAGCGATTATCATGCCGGGCATTATGGGGATCATTGCTGATAAATGGCTGCGCGCTGAGCGAGCCTATATGCTTTGCCATCTGGTTTGCGCGGGGGCGTTATTATACGCCACCACCGTTACCGATCCCCAGACGATGTTCTGGGTGATGTTGGTTAATGCGATGGCGTATATGCCAACGATTGCATTATCCAATAGCGTTTCGTACTCCTGTCTGGCGAAAGCAGGTCAGGATCCGGTAACGTCATTTCCGCCTGTGCGCGTTTTCGGCACAATAGGTTTTATTGTTGCGATGTGGACGGTGAGCCTGATGGGGCTGGAACTGAGCAGTGCGCAATTATACATCGCTTCTGGCGCATCGTTATTGCTGGCCCTGTATGCGCTGACGTTACCGAAAATTCCGGTAGCCGAGAAGAAGGCGAACACCACGCTTGCCAGTAAGCTCGGACTGGATGCTTTTGTTCTGTTTAAAAATCCACGCATGGCAATCTTCTTTTTGTTTGCGATGATGTTGGGGGCGGTGCTGCAAATTACCAATGTCTTCGGTAATCCGTTCCTGCATGATTTTGCCCGTAATCCTGAGTTTGCCGACAGCTTTGTGGTGAAGTATCCCTCTATCTTGCTTTCAGTTTCGCAGATGGCGGAAGTGGGCTTTATCCTCACCATTCCGTTCTTCCTTAAACGCTTTGGTATTAAAACGGTAATGCTGATGAGTATGCTGGCGTGGACGCTGCGTTTCGGCTTCTTTGCCTTTGGCGATCCATCCCCGTTTGGCTTTGTGCTACTGCTGCTGTCGATGATTGTTTATGGCTGCGCATTTGATTTCTTCAACATCTCAGGGTCAGTATTTGTAGAGCAGGAGGTGGACTCAAGTATTCGCGCCAGCGCGCAGGGGTTGTTTATGACCATGGTTAACGGCGTGGGGGCGTGGATTGGGTCTCTTTTAAGCGGTATGGCCGTGGATTATTTTTCTATTGATGGCGTAAAAGATTGGCAAACCATCTGGCTGGTCTTTGCCGCCTACGCTCTGGCATTGGCCGTTATTTTTGCATTGTTCTTTAAATATCAGCACCATCCAGAAAAACTGTCGACCAAATCATTAGCACATTAATTTTATTTGACTGGCGAGAGGATGTTCGCCAGTCCATTTTTATGAACAAGGACACAGTATGAAAGAAATTATTCTCTCCTCCGGTATTGGATTTGGTATTGGCGCATTTTTTACTTTATGCCGTATACCTATTCCTGCACCAAATGTTTTACCCGGGGTTTTATCTATTGTATTTATGTATATTGGGTATCTTGTCGTTAAATCTATTTTTTACTAGGTAATATGGTAAATTCCAGACGTTATCCCTTATTCCTGGAGTGCGATAGTGATGGAACGAGCCCATCGTATTGATCTAAAGCTATTACGTTATTTCCTCGCTGTTGCAGAAGAATTGCATTTTGGCCGGGCTGCTGCCCGGTTAAATATGTCACAACCTCCCTTGAGTATCCATATCAAAGAACTTGAACAGCAACTGGGTACATTGCTGTTTATTCGTCATTCCCGCAGCGTTGCATTAACCCATGCCGGGAAAGTTTTAATGGAGGAGTCACGTCGCTTGTTAGCCAGTGCAAATCAGGCGCTGGCGCGAGTGGAGCAGATTGGTCGCGGTGAAGCGGGGCGCATTGAACTGGGTGTGGTTGGTACGGCGCTGTGGGGAAGAATGCGTCCTGCGATGCGTCACTTTTTGAAAGTAAATCCCAATGTTGAAGTACTTTTTCGCGAAAAGTCTCCAGGTATGCAAATGGCGTTGTTAGAGCGTCGGGAACTTGATGCAGGGATCTGGCGTATGGCTATCGAACCAGCAGTCGGTTTTACCAGCATACGTTTGCATGAATCTGCATTCATGGTTGCAGTTCCGGAAGATCACGATCTGGCATCCAGAGATTCTGTGCCGCTGGCGGCGTTGCGCAATGAATATTTTGTTACATTGCCTTCCGTACATTCTGATTGGGAATTTTTACAACGTGTATGCCAACAGGCAGGCTTTTCGCCAATGATTATTCGGGAAGTGGTTGAGCCGCAAACGGTGTTGGCGATGATCAGTATGGGGATCGGGATTACGTTGATGGCTGATGGCTATGCGCAAATGAGCTGGCCGGGTGTGGTGTTCCGTCCGTTAGAGGAACGTATTCCGGCGGATTTGTATATTGTGTATGACCAGCAGCAGGCAACGCCAGCACTGGAGAAACTGGTGGCGGCGTTGACGGTATGATGTCTGTGCCGGATGGCGACTAACGTCTTATCCGGCCTACGTGTGCGGTGCTGTCTGTGCCGGATGGCGACTAACGTCTTATCCGGCCTACGCGTGCGGTGTCGTCTGTGCCGGATGGCGATTAACGTCTTATCCGGCCTACGTGTGCGGTGTCGTCTGTAGGCCTGATAAGCGCAGCGCATCAGGCAAGACCCGAACCTGCGACAGGTTCGAATCTTCCATATCGCAGATAGCAAAAAAGCGCCTTTAGGGCGCTTTTTTACATTGGTGGGTCGTGCAGGATTCGAACCTGCGACCAATTGATTAAAAGTCAACTGCTCTACCAACTGAGCTAACGACC
>NZ_JBGDUQ010000008.1:0-2898 GCF_046552175.1 Salmonella sp. SAL00672
GGGTGATGACGGGATCGAACCGCCGACCCCCTCCTTGTAAGGGAGGTGCTCTCCCAGCTGAGCTAATCACCCACTTCTCAATTTCTTATCTACACGGCGGAGACTACATAAAGTAGTTGGTGGGTGATGACGGGATCGAACCGCCGACCCCCTCCTTGTAAGGGAGGTGCTCTCCCAGCTGAGCTAATCACCCCCGCTGTGTGGAGTCGCATTATAGGGAGAGTTGAAAATGAGTCAACGCATTTTCTAAAGTTTTTGTTTGTTCGTCGTAAAATTAAACAAAACGATCGTGAATTACCCCGCGCTGCATGATTTCTATACGGAAATAGCAAAGCGCAGCGTTCTGACCGGATCAACATTGAGGAATCAAGCCACAGTGATAGAATACAAGGCTATTCATCTTTCCAGGATTTGCCGGTTGTCGGCATCTTTATAAACGTAAGGCCATTTCATGAAAATCAAAACTCGCTTCGCGCCTAGCCCGACAGGTTATCTGCACGTCGGTGGCGCGCGTACTGCTCTTTATTCCTGGCTTTTCGCACGTCACCACGGCGGTGAGTTCGTGCTGCGTATTGAAGACACCGATCTTGAGCGTTCCACGCCGGAAGCCATTGAAGCCATCATGGATGGTATGAACTGGCTGAACCTGGAATGGGACGAAGGCCCATATTTCCAGACCAAACGTTTTGATCGCTATAACGCGGTGATTGACGAGATGCTGGAGGCGGGAACAGCCTATAAATGCTACTGCTCTAAAGAGCGTCTGGAGCAACTGCGTGAAGATCAGATGGCGAAAGGCGAGAAGCCGCGTTATGACGGGCGTTGCCGTCACAGTCACGAACATCATGCCGACGATGAGCCATGCGTGGTGCGCTTTGCTAACCCGCAGGACGGTTCCGTTATTTTTGATGATCAGATCCGTGGGCCGATCGAATTCAGCAATCAGGAACTGGACGATCTGATCATTCGTCGTACCGACGGTTCGCCGACCTACAACTTCTGTGTGGTGGTGGACGACTGGGATATGGAAATTACCCATGTGATTCGTGGCGAAGACCATATCAACAATACTCCGCGCCAGATTAACATTCTGAAAGCGTTAAACGCGCCGGTGCCGATGTACGCGCATGTGTCGATGATTAACGGCGACGACGGTAAAAAGCTGTCTAAACGTCACGGTGCGGTGAGCGTGATGCAGTATCGCGATGACGGTTATCTGCCGGAAGCGTTGCTGAACTATCTGGTGCGTCTGGGCTGGTCCAGCGGCGATCAGGAGATCTTCACCCGCGAAGAGATGATTAAACTGTTCTCCCTCGGTGCGGTGAGCAAGTCTGCGAGCGCGTTCAACACCGATAAACTGCTGTGGCTGAACCACCACTATATCAATACGCTGGCGCCGGAATATGTGGCGACGCATTTGCAGTGGCATATCGAGCAGGAAAATATCGACACCCGTAACGGCCCGCAGCTTGCTGAACTGGTGAAGTTGCTGGGCGAGCGCTGCAAAACTCTGAAAGAGATGGCGCAGAGCTGCCGCTACTTCTATGAAGACTTCAGCGAGTTTGACGCCGATGCGGCGAAAAAACACCTCCGCCCGGTGGCGCGTCAGCCGCTGGAAGTGGTGCGCGACAAGCTGTCGGCGATTACGGACTGGTCAGCAGAAAACGTCCACCACGCGATTCAGGCAACGGCGGATGAGCTGGAAGTGGGGATGGGTAAAGTAGGGATGCCGCTGCGTGTGGCTGTGACCGGTGCCGGGCAGTCGCCTGCGCTGGATGTCACCGTACATGCGATTGGTAAAACCCGCAGCATTGAGCGTATCAACAAAGCGCTGGGCTTTATCGCCGAGCGTGAAAGCCAGCAGTAACGCCCGCTGAAACAGAATAAACGGCAGGGCAGACGCCTGCCGTTTATTCTTTGTTAGTCCGCCTCATTGATACCTAAACGCGTCAGAAATCCGCGAATACCTTCCCGCGATAAAAACAGCGCCAGTTTTTCCTGTTCCTGAGCAGACATATTTTCAACGGCATCAATAATTTGTCGATAAGCATGACTGTGCGCCGCGTTCGCATATTCTGCGAAAGCCTCTTCCGCCTGATAAAACGCAGGCAGTTTGCGAAAAGCCGGAATATTGAGAATAAATTCCCGCACGCTGGCATCAATATGGATGAGTCTTGCGCGTCCGCCTTTGACGCCGGGAAATTTTTCGGTTTTCCAGTGTTGTTCTCTGATCCAGCGATTGACGGTTTGTCTGGCCACGCCGAGGCATTCAGCCAGCTCTTCAGTGGTCATTTTACTGCGTAATCTTTTCATATTATTTGCTATCGCGTATCCCTAAGCGTTGTAACAAACCGGTAATCCCTTCACGAACGAGGAGAGAGGTAAACTGTTTCTGCTCGGATGAGGTCATCTCTTTGGCGAGCGTCATGAGCAGCGCTTCAAGCGATGCGTTGCTGGCAGGCGTGAATGTGTCTGCGTGATGGTCAACTGAACGTTCAGCGCTGCGGATATATTCACGAACCTGTTCGTTTACATGAACCAGACGGGCTTTACCGCCCTGGACGCCAGGTTTGGGCGATGTTGCCCAGCCTTCTTTCCGTACCCATTTATTGATGGTTTGTCGGCTGTAACCGGTGAGATTAGCGAGTTCTTCTGGCGTCATCCGTTCCTTGAACATAACGATTCCCTGAATAGTCGTGGGGTTAATTAGTGGTTCATTTTATAGCACCATTTTAGTCGAAACCGTGACGTGTTTAACTACTGAATGCGAGTTGTGCCGCAATGTCCTTTATTTGAATGCTTTTTCAGCGATTGAATTCGGCAAGTTCATTTTGCCGTTGACACATGCCGAGGGAATTCATATGATGCCGCCCGTCAACTCGACAAGCTTTACGTAGT